>JBGPKT010000016.1:0-30703 GCA_041486115.1 Nitrospiria bacterium
CTCTTTATTCGTATAAATAAAAGCTGAGCCGATCAGGCCATCGACTGCCCCTCCGAAATACTCATACGCCGCCCCTTCGCCTTCTTCAAGCTGGAACCGCTCTGAAATGGACTCTTGGGGAAGCGCCATCACCTCTTTAACGGCAACGGCCATCGCCCTGGGTTTGAACCTTTCCCGCATGCCTGATCTTTGAGCCAGAAAAGAATTCGCCCCTTCTGCGGAGATCACCAAATCAGACCGGACTTCTCCCCCCTCCCGCCCGGTTCTGACCCCCACCACCTTCCCTTTTTCGATCACAAGCGATTCTACCAGCGTCTCGGAAATGATCATGGCTCCGGCCTCTTCCGCTTTTCCGGCAAACCACCGATCGAATCGGGAACGGAGCGCGCTGAAACTATGGTTAAACGGGGGAGCGTTGAATCCGGCTTCTCTGAAGCCGATTCCTGATTCTGAGCTCTCGGAGAGAATGGAAAAACGGCGGGAGACGATCGGCCGCTCAATGGGGGCTTCTTCCCAGAATTTGGGAATCAATTGGTTTAATATCGGAGTATAAAGGACTCCGCCAAAAATATTTTTGGACCCGGGGAATTCGCCCCTTTCAAAGACAATCGTCTGAAGGCCCGCTCTGGCGCAAACCAGCGCCGCGGCTGATCCCGCCGGACCTGCGCCCACTATGATCACATCAAACTTTTCCATTATCTGCGCGGGCCCATCCGGAAAATACGAAAGGTCCTGCAATGCCCCCATACGCCTCGTTCTGAGAGGCTAAGCGTTTGCTTCGGTCTATTCACCTTTTACAATCCTTCTTTAATCTTTTTAAATTCCCGGGTCAGCAGGGGGACAATCTCAAAAAGGTCGCCGACAATCCCGTAATCGGCAATTTTAAAAATCGGCGCGTTCGGGTCTTTATTGATCGCCACGATGCATTTGGAGGAGGACATTCCGGCCTGATGCTGGATCGCTCCTGAAATCCCGCAGGCAATATAGAGCATGGGGGAGACCGTTTTACCGGTCAGGCCGACCTGATAGGCATGAGGCTTCCATCCCGCATCCACCGCCGCTCTGGACGCCCCAACCGCGGCGCCGAGAACATCGGCCAATGCTTCGATGATTTTAAAATTTTCCGGGCCTTTTAACCCTCTGCCGCCTGAAACGATAATCTGGGCTTCTGTTAACTCGACCTTTGAACTGACGGCCACAACCGTTTCTTTCAATTTAACGATCAGATCAGAGGACACGGGAGAAAATGGAAGCTTTTCGGATTTCGGCTTTTTACCATTTCCACCGGCAAAAGGGGGAAACGCATTCGGCCGGAGGGTCAAAATCCGGAGACCCCCGGCGCCGAGGTTGAGCTCCGCCTGAACTTTTCCCGCATACATCGGGCGGGTAACGATTAAATTCTTATCCGGGTCGAAGGCGATCGAGACGCAATCGCCCGCAAAGGGTGCGTTAGTTCTCGCGGCTATCTTCGGAGCAAGATCTTTTCCCATCGCAGAAGCGCCGAAAAGAAGGATCGAGGGATTGATTTTCTCAATCAGACCGGCCAGAACGCTGGCATATCTTTCGGAAGAATAATGTTCGAGATCTCCCGAATCTGCCAGATAGACACAATCCGCGGATGCGATGGCCTTCGCGGCCTCTTCAACCTGGCAGCCGATCACCAGTACCGACAACGTTTCGCCCAATGTCCGGGCAAGCCGCTCTCCTTCCCCTAACAATTCCTGAAAGGACTTTTTTAGTTGTTTATTCCGCTGTTCGGCAAAAAGGAGTATGCCCGGCATCTCAACCCTTTATGATCTGCGTTATAATACCTTTGCTTCTTCTTTTAACAAGTGAGCCAGTTTTTTGACGGCATCCGGCAGGGTTCCATCCATGATTTTACCTGTTCTTTTCGGCGAGGGAAGAACCATTTTAATCACCCTGACTTTTTTCCCTGCGATTCCAACCGTTTTGGGGTCTAATTTCAGCGTATCGTTGTTGATTTCGACCAACGGCTTTGACTTCGCCTTCATAATTCCGGGGAGGGAGGGATAACGGGGTTCGTTTAGCCCTTTTTGACACGTCAGAACCGCAGGCAAAGGCGTTTCAAAAATTTCATGCGCCCCTTCGATCTGGCGCTGGACAACCGCCGATTTTTGATCGGAAGAAATGTCGAGCTTATTCACCACCGCAACGTGGGGAAGGCGAAGCAGTTCGGCCACCATAATTCCGACACACCCCATATCGTCATCGATCGCCTGTTTTCCAAAAAAAATCAGATCATGGGGAATTGTTTTGATTGCCGCCGCAAGAATCGCGGCTATTCCCAAGGAGTCGCTCCCCTCAAAAATGGGATCGTTGATCAGAATGGCCCGGTCGGCTCCCATCGCAAGGGATGTCCGGAGGGCTTCCGCGGCCTTCAATGTCCCTGCTGAAATAACGGTGATATCGCCCTTTCCGAGCCTCTCTTTGATCCGGAGAGCCTCTTCGACGCCAAACTCGTCATAAGGGTTGACGGCATAAGAGATATCCGACGGATCAAGTGTGGTACCATCGCGTGCTATTTTGGGTTTGGATTCAGAGGAAGGTACCTGTTTAACGCAAACAATGATATTCATTTTGGAGTCTGTCTCTCAAATATATTCGGGGGCGGATTTTTCAAAATCTCGCAAGGTCTCCTGGCTCAGCCCGCTATCGGCTCCCCTGATTTGCCCCGTTTCAAGGTCGACCAGATAAAGAAACACCTCTTCATTCATCGGCGCTTTAAAGAAGATTTGAACGATCCATAATCCCTTTTTCAATCTTCCGGCTTCCCAGGTCATGGCATAGTCATGGGCGTCAATCCGGTCTTCCAGCCAGGATTTAAAATTAAGAGCGCTTTTTCCGGCGTGATAATTTTGAACAGAACGGATCGCCTTTTGTTTGGCAATGAGGTCGCTGCACGATTCCAGCAGGATCACCATCGCCGCAAGACAGACCACCTGATAGATTTTTTTATTCATGAATGTCAGGACCACCCGGGTTTTACTTTCCCTCAAATTTCGGCTGGCGCTTTTCGATAAAGGCTTTGACCCCCTCTTTCATGTCAGAGGTCTCGCAGAGTATTCCGAAATTTTTCGATTCCAGCTTCAACGCTTCCGACAGAGGTTGGCCGTCTCCCTTTAAAATAGCCTCCATCGCTTTTTGGACCGCTACCCGGCCTTTTGAAGCGATTTTTTTTGCGAGGCCGATGGACTGTTTCATCAATTCCGCCTCGGGGACAACTTTGTTAACCAGGTTGATGGCCTTGGCTTCTGCCGCATTAATCATATCTCCGGTTAAGATCAGTTCAATCGCCTTTGCCTTACCGGCTATTCTCATCAGACGCTGAGTGCCGCCGAACCCGGGGATAATGCCGAGGTTGATTTCAGGCTGGCCGAACCGCGCCCGCTCCGACGCAATCCGGATATGACAGGCCATGGCCAGTTCCAGCCCACCGCCGAGGCACCATCCGTTAATAGCCGCAATTACCGGCTTGTCGAGGCCTTCGATCTTATTTAAAATCATCTGCCCGCGGGATGTCACCTCTTCCCCTTTTTTTGCGCTGCTGAGCACCCCGATTTCCCTGATATCGGCCCCTGAAATAAACGGCTGGCCGGCACCCGTGAAAACAACCGCTTTCACGTTGGAGTCCTTTTCAAATTCCGAAAAGACCTGTTCGATCTCCGCCATTACGGCGCTGCTCAGGGTATTTGCCGGAGGATGGTTGATCGTCGCAACGGCGATAGACTCTTCAACGGTATAAGTCACATACTGATTGGCCATAAGAAACTCCTGTTATGAGTAGGTGAAAAATCCTTTTTTGGACTTGACGCCAAGATATCCCGCGCCGGCCATTTTCTTGAGCAGATAGGCCGGCCAGAACCGGAAGCCGAGTGTTTTCGAAAAGGCTTCCAGCTTCGCCAGAACCACATCGATTCCGATCTGATCGGCATAGTGGAGAAGCCCTCCCTTATCCTGAGGGAACCCGACGCCTGCCATCATCGCCATATCGATGTCGCTTGCCGTCGCTACCCCTTCCTGAAGGGTTAAGACCGCCTCATTGATCATCGGGTAAAGAAACCTTTCGACCGATACCGGCGTCGGTTTAATCCCATGTTTTGCCTGTTCATTTTTAACCAGCGTTTCGAGTTCTTTTTCCTTTGAAGGATCCTGGCTGTAAAAACCGACTCCATTTTTTTGACCCAGCCGATTGGCTTTTACCAGGGCATGGATCATGGGGGCCGGCGTCATCCGCGGACCGTAGGCGTCAAAAAGAATATGCGAGACTTTTTCAGAAATATCGATTCCAATCATATCGGAGAGGGTATAGGGTCCCATCGGCATTCCTGTTTTAAGAATGTTTTCATCCATCTCTTTCATCATCTGAAGAGGCTGAGCGCTTTCCCCAAGCGCAATCGCCGCTTCGTTGAGATAGGGCATGAGAAGCCGGTTGACCAAAAAGCCGGGGCATTCCTGGACTTTAATCGGGATTTTTCTCAGACTCTCCGAAAGCGCCACGACATCGTCTATGGTTTCAGCGGAAGTCGCCAGGCCGGGAATCACCTCCACCAGCTTCATGACATGGGCGGGATTGAAAAAATGCATCCCGATGACTTTATCCTGCTTTTTGACGGCTGAGGCCAGGGCTGAAATCGAGAGAGAAGAGGTATTAGTGGCAAAAATCGTCCCGGCAGGGCAGATCCCCTCCAGTTCCTGAAACAATTTTCTTTTAACCTGGATATCCTCGAAAATCGCCTCGATGACGATATCGACATCAGAAAAATCGTCGTACCCCGTGGCGCCGATGACCAGCGCCATCTTCTGGTCCATTTCCCCCGAGGTCATTTTCCCCTTTTCAACGCGGCCTTTATAAATTTTTCGGATCGTCTCGATCCCCCGGTTGACCGCCTCCTGGCTGACATCTTTCAAGATCACCGGCAATCCGGAAAAGGAAATGACCTGGGCGATCTGCGCCCCCATGGTCCCTGCGCCGATCACTGCCGCTTTGTATATATACATTGGCTATTCTCCCTCTATTTTCTTTCGAGAACCATGGCCGCGCCCTGCCCGCCTCCCACACAGAGAGAGGCAATCCCTAAACTGAGATTCCGGCGCTTCATTTCCCTTAGCAGATTCATAATCAACCGGGCGCCGCTCGTGCCAACAGGATGCCCCAGGGCAATGGCTCCGCCATTGACGTTGACAATTTCCCTGTTTAATTTCAATTCTCTTTCGACGGCAAGGTACTGGGCGGCGAACGCTTCGTTCACTTCAATCAACTGAATATCGCTCAATGTCAGGCCCGCCTTCTTTAAAGCTTTTGGAATGGCAAACACAGGTCCGATCCCCATCCGTTCGGGTTCAACTCCTGCAAATGCAAAAGAGCGGATATATCCCAGAGGCTCGTACCCTAACGATTTTGCCTTTTCCGATGACATCACCAGGGCCGCCGCGGCTCCGTCATTCAATGGGCACGAATTACCGGAAGTCACCGTCCCTCCTTCTTTGAAAATCGATGGATAAAGGGCCAGCTGGGCGACCGTTAATGCAATGTTGGGGCCTTCATCCTGCGCGAACAGTTCCGGGGTCACATCCCGTCCCCCCGCTTTTTTGGGAATCGACACCGGGACGATCTCGTCCTTGAATTTCCCTTCACGAATCGCTTTAAAAGCTTTTTTATGGCTTTCAACGGCAAATTTATCCTGCTCCTCCCGCGATATTTTAAACTCTTCGGCAAGATTTTCCGCAGTTTGTCCCATCATCTGGCCGCAGAATGAATCGGTTAATCCTTCCCAGAGAGAGTCGATAAATACCCCCGACTTTAACCGTTTTCCCCACCGCATTTCGCGTGATACGTAAGGGGAATTGCTCATGCTTTCAGCCCCGCCGATAATCTGAATATCCGCATCTTCGGACCGGATATTCTGGAACCCATTGGCAAAGGCCTGGAGGCCGGAGGCGCAGTTCCGGGCCACCGTATAACCGGGAACCGATATCGGAATATCGGCCATTAACCCGATCACCCTACCGATATTGGTCGCGTCGCTGGTCTGTCCGACGCATCCGAAAATAACCTCTTCTATGGATTTGGGGTCTATTTTTGTTCTGCGCATCAGCTCCCGGACGGCAATCTCGCCGAGCTTTTGAGCGGTAATGTCCCGCAGGGCCCCGCCAAACAACCCCACAGGGGTTCGCACTCCATCTATGACGGCCACTTCTTTCATTTTACTTTCTCCTGATACTCTTGTTTTTTCTTAAGCTCCTCGGCGAGCAAAATCCTGCGCAGCACTTTTCCGACAATGGTCTTTGGAAGTTCTTTTCTAAATTCAATCAATTTAGGCACTTTAAACTTTGCCAAATGTTTCCGGCAATGCTCCTTAATCTCTTCTTCGGTTGCGGTCATCCCGTCGTTTAAAACAAGATAGGCCTTGATCATCTCCACGCTGAAAGGATCGGGGAGGCCGACCACGACGGCATCTTTGACTTTGGGGTGCTGATAGAGGATCTCTTCAACCTCCCGGGGATAAACATTCTCTCCCCCGGTCTTGATCATATCTTTTTTCCGGTCGACCACATAGAAGAAGCCATCCGGGTCCATCTTCGTCATATCGCCGGTATAGAGCCAGCCGTTTCTGATCGCGCCGGCGGTCTCCTCCGGTCGCTTCCAATACCCTTTCATCACCTGCGGCCCCTGAACGATGAGTTCTCCGACTTGTCCCGGGGCAACATCCTTCTCCCCGTTTTCAATATCGACAATCCTCGCATCGGTTAAAGGGAGCGGGAGTCCGATCGTCCCCTTCTTTCTCTTTCCATGGATGGGGTTGCAATGGGTCACGGGAGAAGCCTCGGTCAAACCGAACCCTTCGACCACTTTTCCACCGGTTAAAGATTCAAATCTTTCCTGAACCTCGACATGCAAAGGCCCCCCCCCGCTGATGCAAACTTTAATGGAAGACAGTTCTCTTTTTTCTATCCCGGGGAAACAATTAATGGCCACATACATCGCCTGGACCCCCTGAAATACCGTCGCACTGTATTTTTCAATATTATTCAGGACCTCTTTGGTCTTGAACCGGGGCATCAGGACCATTTTACCGCCGAGATAGATCGCCAGATTCATGCAGGCGGTCATTCCATAAACATGGAAAAAAGGGATCACGGAGAGAAACGTCTCCTCTCCCGCCTTTAGCTCGGGCATCCATGACCTGCACTGAACGGTATTGGCCACCAGATTAAAGTGGGTCAGCATGACCCCTTTTGCCGTTCCAGTAGTCCCCCCCGTATACTGCAATAAGGCGAGGTCTTCCGGTTTGATCTCCGGTATTTTGCAATCGGAAGAGGCGTTTTTTATCAGTTTCATAAAATCATGAATAAAAGGTTTCTTCTTGACCCGGATCCATTGCCCTTCTTTCATCGCTTTTAAAGGATAGAGGAGTTTTAACAGCGGGGGGAGAAAATCCTGGATACGGCAGAGAATGACCTGCCGAAGGTTCACTTTGCTTAAAATCGCCTCGATTCTCGGATAAAAGAGATCCAGGACGATGAGGACTTCAGAGTCGCTGTCTTTAATCTGGTGTTCGATCTCTCTCTCGACGTAAAGGGGATTGGTCTGTACGGCGACTGCGCCGATTTTCAATATGGCATAATAGGCGATCACGCACTGCGGGGTATTGGGGAGCATGATGGTCACCCGGTCGCCCTGTTGAACGCCGAGACTCTTCAGGACATTTCCAAGCCGGTTGGCCAGGTCATCCAGTTCGGCATACGAGACGGTTTTACCGTAAAAAACAAGAGCCGGGCTGTCCGGATATTTTTTGGCCGTGTCAATGAGTATCTGATGGAGAGGGATCGAGGGGATCTTTAACCCGGGAAAAACGTCCCGGTCGTACTGTTTCAGCCATGGTTTAGTCATGTTTGTTCCCACGTTCATTTCATAACCCTTTCCGGGATGGGATTCCCTGTTAAAATTCAGCGGGCAGAAAGGCGTTCCAGTATCGAGAGAGACGCCATCGTCATATAACCCAGATAAACAATCAGGCCAAAATAGGCCGTTCCCATCATCCAGCGATAGGAAGAAGAAACCTGAAAATAACCGGGCGTTTTATTTTCCCTGTTTTTATAGGTTTCCCAGAGGCGGAATCCTCCGAGTAAAAGAATGAGGAGAAGGAGCACATTATGGGTTTTCAAAAAAAGGATTAAAAGCGCCGCCAGCCCGACCCCCCACAATTTCACAGAAATGGCCGTGACAATTCTTCCCCCATCCAGAGGGCTCACCGGAATCAGGTTAAACAGATTCATAAAAAACCCTGAATAAGCCAGCGCGAGAAAGAGATCGCTCCGGGTCAGCTGATAAATATAAAAACAGATTCCGGAGGCAATCGCTCCGGCTAAGGGCCCCCCGTAGGCGATATAGGCTTCGGTTTTTGCGTCAAGCGGCTGATCCTTAAGGCTGATCATGGCGCCGAAAAAGGGAATAAAAACCGGAGCGCCTGCCCGCAGCCCTTTATTCCGGATGGCAATCGCATGCCCCATTTCATGAATAAAAATCAGGACGACAAACCCGAGAGCAAAATACCAACCCCAGAACATGGCATAAACCCAGATGGTGGTGACCATCGAAACCGCCGTAAACGCAAACTTTCCAAATTTTAAAAACACGAAAAGGGCTTTCCCTTTGAGAATGAGAACGCCCAGGATCGATAGCGCCGACCAGACCACTCCTTTTTTTGGTTTTTGGACAGGAGGGTCCTGAACCGGGGGGACCTGAGAAGGACTCCGCTCCAGCGGAGGTGAAAATCTCGGAATTTCTGGCATTTCCTGCTGCATAGAAATAAAGTATAGCATAAGGTTAAAAGCTTGTTCTCCCGTTTTCCACGATGATAGCGTTCCGTTCGGCCTGTTGATCCAGGGAGGTTACATGAGTATACTTAATAAAGCTATCCTTTGATAGTCTAAAAGTCATCTTTTACTTTAAAATACCCGGGTGCTATACTTCAACTGAACAAGCGAGTCCTTTCATGGCCGGCAAATGAATCATCAAATCAAAACGATCGGGATTATCGGCGCGGGCCGGATGGGAACGGGGATCGCCCAGACCGGGCTGGTCCATCAGTTTGAAATCCTGATTTTCGATGCCTTGCCCGACCAGCTTCAAAAAGGGATCAAGGCCATTCAAAAGGGGTTGGATCTTTCGGTTTCAAAAGGGTCTCTTTCACCCAAAGGAAAAAAGGAGGCCGAAACCCGGTTACACCCCGTCTCATCACTGGACCAGATTAAAAGCGCCGGTTTTGTGATTGAAGCGGCCGTAGAAAATGAAACGATAAAAACAAAGATATTTAAAGAACTCGACGCTTTCTTGCCCCCTGCCGTCGTGATGGCATCGAATACCTCTTCGATTTCAATCACCCGCCTCGGGTCTGCAACACAAAACCCCGGGCGGGTTATCGGAATGCACTTTATGAATCCTGTTCCGGTCATGGAACTGGTCGAAATCATCCCCGGTTTTCATACGTCGCCCGGGACTAAGACTGCAACCTTGAACCTCGCAAAAGATTTGGGGAAAACCGCTGTGGAATCGGCCGATACGCCCGGCTTTATCGTCAACCGGATCTTAATGCCGATGATCAATGAGGCTGCCTTTGCCTTGATGGAACAGACGGGAACCGCAGAAGCGATCGACCGGGCAATGACATTAGGCGCTCATTTTCCCATGGGCCCGCTGGAACTGGCTGATATGATCGGTCTCGATATCTGCCTCGATATCTGCGAGGTCATGCACAGGGAGTTCGGGGAGCCGAAATACATACCCTGCCCCCTCCTTAAAAAATATGTCGAAGCTGGCTGGCTGGGGAAAAAAACAGGGCGCGGTTTTTATACTTATCCGGACAAATGAAAGAAGGGACCCCGATGGACTTCCGACAGACCTCCGAACAGCAGATGATTGCCGATACCGTCAGGCAATTCGCGAAAAACGAAATCAGGCCGGTCGCCTCTCAAATGGACCGGGAGGGGGAATTCCCCCGCTCGATTGTCAAGAAACTGGCCGAATTGGGGCTGATGGCAGCTTTCATCCCCCCTGAATACGGGGGGAGCGGAATGGACATGGTCTCGTATGTGATCGCTCTGGAGGAAATCGCCTCGGCATGGGCCTCTCTAAGTGTCATCATGACCGTTAATAATTCTCTCGTCTGCGAACCCATCTACCGGTTCGGAAATGGCGCGCAAAGAAAAAGCTACCTTCCCCGCCTGGCCTCAGGCGAGCTTCTCGGTTGTTATGCCCTGACAGAACCGGAATCAGGCTCGGATGCCGGCGCGCTGAAAACCACCGCCGTTAAAAAAGGAGACCGGTATCTGCTCAATGGAACCAAGTTGTTTATCACCAATGGCAATGAGGCCGGCCTTGCCGTCGTTTATGCGTTGACCGCTCCCGAAAAAGGGAAAAAGGGGATCTCGGCGTTTATTGTTGAAAAAACTTTTCCCGGATTTTTCATCGGCAAGCTCGAAGATAAACTCGGATTAAGAAGTTCAGATACCGCGGAATTACTCTTTCAGGATTGTGAAGTTCCCGCGGAAAATGTGCTTGGAACAGAAAATGAGGGATTTAAAATCGCGCTTTCTACCTTGGACGGAGGCCGAATCGGAATCGCTTCTCAGGCCCTGGGAATTGCCCGGGCATGTCTCGAAGAGGCCAGGGCTTACGCCCGGACAAGAAAACAGTTCAATCAGACCCTTTCTTCATTTGAGGCGATCCAGTGGATGCTTGCCGATATGAAAGTCGATTACGACGCCGCCCGCTGGATGACCCTTAAAGCGGCGAGAAAAAAGGAGAAGGGTCTTCCGGTGACGCTAGATGCCGCCATGGCCAAAATGCTTGCCTCCGAAATGGCCAACCGGACAGCCTATAAAGCCATGCAGGTCTTCGGGGGGTACGGATACACCAAAGAGGCCGCCGTCGAACGTCTTTACCGGGATGCGAGAATCACCACCCTTTACGAAGGGACATCCGAAATACAACGACTGGTCATCGCTCGCGAGCTTTTAAAATCGTAGCGGGTTTTGACAGACCCGATCGGAAAAGGAATACTTCAGAGGGGTCACCATCACTTCAGCATTTAACATCGGGAGGAAGGGCATGAACAGATCAACCATATTTCTATTCGTTAAAGAAAACATCCAGACAACCGCTTTATTTTTAATGATCCTCTTGCTCCCATTGACCACTTTTGCCATGGAAAAAGAAATGGGAGGCAAAGAAGGGGGAGCCTGCAATGGAGATATCGAGAAATTCTGCAAAGAGGTAAAACCGGGCAAGGGGAGAATTATCCGTTGTCTTAAAGAGAATGAAAGCCAGCTCTCCGGAGAATGCAAGCAAGACCTGTCGCAAATGAAAGAAAAGATGACTAAAAAAATGAAAGAGGTCCGCGAAGCCTGCAAGGCAGACGTCGAAGCCTTCTGCAATGAAATTCACCCGGGTGGTGGACGGATGATGCAATGCCTCAAAAAACATGAAGAGCATATTTCGGCAAAATGTAAAAATTCCTTCCAAGGGAAAGAACGGGAACACCAGCCGATGCAGGGAGATCAACATAATAATATGGGTCCGGGCGGCCCTCTGGATTAGACATGGGCAAGATTAAATCTCTCTACACCCGGAAGGACCTGAAGGGGTGGTCTCCCGACCGCGACCTGGGCCTTCCGGGACAATTTCCTTATACCCGCGGGGTCTATCCCGATATGTACAGGAAGCAGTTATGGACGATGCGCCAGTTTTCCGGTTTCGGATCGGCCGAAAATACCAACAAACGGTTTAAATATCTCCTTTCACACGGAACCACCGGCCTCTCTGTCGCCTTTGATATGCCAACCCTGATGGGTTACGATTCCGACCATCCCCGCTCTCTGGGAGAAGTCGGAAAATGCGGCGTTGCCATCGATACGCTCCAGGATATGGAGCGCCTGTTCGACGGGATCAAGCTCGATCAGGTCAGTACCTCGATGACCATCAACGGTCCCGCCATTATTCTGTTCGCCATGTATGTCGCGGTCGCCGAAAAACAGGGCGTCCGCCCTGCCGCTTTAACAGGGACCCTTCAAAACGACATCTTAAAAGAGTTTATCGCACAAAAAGAGTGGATCTCCCCCCCGGAGCCCTCGTTAAAGCTCATCAACGACATTATCCGTTTTTGCGTCGAGAAGGCCCCCCGGTTTCATCCGGTCAGCATCAGCGGATATCATATCCGGGAAGCCGGTTCGTCCGCCGTTCAGGAGCTGGCCTTTACCCTGTACGACGGATTGACCTATGTGGAATCGGCGATCAAGTCAGGGCTCAAGGTCGACCAGTTCGCCCCTCGCCTTTCGTTCTTTTTTAATGCCCATAATGATTTTTTTGAAGAAGTCGCCAAATTCCGCGCCGCCAGAAGAATCTGGGCCCGGTCGATGAAACAAAAGTTTCGACCCAGGAAACCTGAATCGATGGCGCTCCGTTTCCATACTCAGACCGCCGGCTGCACCCTGACCGCCCAGCAGCCCGTCAACAACATCGTCCGGGTCGCCCTGCAGGCGCTGGCCGGAGTTTTGGGAGGAACCCAGTCGCTTCATACCAACTCCATGGATGAAACGCTGGCCCTCCCCTCAGAAGAGGCGGTCAAGATTGCGCTCAGAACCCAGCAGATCATCGCGCTCGAAACCGGCATACCGGGAACCGCCGACCCCCTGGGAGGATCCTATTATATTGAGACGCTGACCAATCAGATCGAAAAAGAGGCCCTTCTGTACTTTAAAAAGCTGGACCGGCTCGGCGGGATGGTGGCGGCCATTGAAAAGGGATTTCCTCAAAGGGAGATCCATCGATCCGCCATGCAGATCCAAAAAGAGACCGATCAGAAAAAAATAAACATCGTGGGTATGAATTGTTTTGTCGAAGCCTCTGAACCGCCGATTTCTCTTTTAAAAATCAGCGACCGCATCGAACGGGAACAAACCCGGAAACTGAAGCTCTTTAAGAAGAAACGGAATGCAAAAAAAGCGCGGGAGGCGCTCCACCGTCTGGCAGAAGGAGCAGATCGGGGAGACGATCTCATGCCGATGGTGATCGGAGCGGTTAAAGCCGGAGCCACTTTGGGAGAGATGACGGAACTGTTCAAACAAATCTACGGCGAATATCATGAAACTTGGAGCGTTTGATCTCTTTCCCCTGACCGACGGGACCTTCAGTCTCGACGGCGGGTCGATGTTCGGAGTCGTGCCCAAACCCCTCTGGGAAAAACTCTGTCCGGCCGACTCCCGGAACCGAATTTTATTATCTCTCGGCGTCCTCCTGATCCAGGCCGGAGGGAAAAATATTCTGATTGATTCGGGAATCGGGAATAAAGGAGATACGAAATTCAATGATATTTATAACGTGAAACGTTCTCCCTCCCTAGAAACCGGTTTAAAAAATCAGGGAGTGACTCCGGAGAAGATTCACATCGTGATTAATACGCACCTTCATTTCGACCATGCCGGAGGAAACACCAAAATCGACGACGATGGACAGCTCGTTCCCGCTTTTCCGAATGCCCGATACTATATCCAGCGGAAAGAGTGGGAATTCGCGCTGATGCCGAACGAGCGGACAAGAGGAAGCTATATGCTCGAAAACTATTCCCTCCTGGAGAAAACGGGACAGATCGTCTTTCTGGATGGGGACCAATCCATTACAAAAGGGATCGACGTGATGGAAACGCCGGGCCATACCGAACATCACCAATCGATCCTCATCACCTCAGAAAAAAAGAAAGCCTGTTTTCTCGGAGACCTGATCCCGACAACGGCCCATCTTTCCCCTCCTTATATCATGGGGTACGATCTCTTCCCCCTGACCACGTTAAAGACCAAGAAAAAATTATTACAGCAGGCGTACGAAGAAAAATGGCTTCTCTTCTTTCAACATGACCCCAAAACCCGGTCGGGCTATCTAAAGGAAAAAAACGGAAAGTTCATCCTTGAACCTGGAACCGAGTAGCCAGAAAAGAGGTTCCAGAGAAAATTCTCCCGGGTCTTTCTTTCTGATATCACCCTGCTTGATACGTTCTAATCCGTTTTGTACCAGCGTTAATTTGCTTCTCAGTATAGAATTGGGGTTTGATTTGGAAGAGTCAGATTATAACGTCTTGCTTCTAACCTTCTCCCATTCTTTACGAAACCGAAGTTTCTTAAGCTCCTCGGTTAAGGCTTCGATGATCATATCGGATAGCTTTTCCTCGTTTACAAATTGGCTTAGCCTCTCCATCAGCCACTCAGGAATCAAAATCTTTAATTCTTTCCGGTAAATTACCTGAATTTCAATTATTGCTACCATAAGTCTCACCTCCATAACATTGTTTGTGTAGATCACATCCCTTCTGAATTTCTGCACCAACGTTCCCATATTCAGATGATAAATCCCGGGCGAATGCAGTGTATTTTATGTTTTCGCGCTTTTCTCACCCACGAGACTTCAACCAATCTGGAAGGGATAGATTGCATTCTAAATAATCCTAACCTATAATCTAGCTGTTTTAATTTCTAATTGAGAACTCCTTTATTGGATACTATCCGAAGAGACAGGTGTATGACTAATCCCCAACAGCAGATTATTGAGCGAATCAAGGCGAATTCCTCACACTGTCACACCCCGCGGCAATTTAATATACTTCTGGAAGATCTCCAGCGCTTTTTCGGGAGGGATAAAACTCAGTTGCTTCCCATCGCTTGCGGTTGGGGTTATCCCAACATCAAGTCTATCAATGATGATGGAACAGTAGATTTTCATTGCGAAATTGTCAGTGTAAGAAGCTTGGATTTCCCAATGCCCTACCTTAACTGGTATCGAACAGCTGGGATGGTATCGAGAGATCCTGTTATCCTGGAATGGTTTAAGACTGGAAGACCCCAGATCTCGTCTGAGGTAGTAAAAAGAAAACCTGATGCATTTCCCAAAGAATTCATTAGTAAGCTTAAAGATTTCGGCCTATATCACTCACTAGAGGGAGGATGGATTTTCAATTCGAATAACCTCCAGAGCTTTGAGGCAGCAACGCTTCCTCATGCAAAAGATTTTTCTATTGCTGTCTTTTCCATAGCTTTGAAATCCGAATCAGAGTGCAATAAGTATATTGACATGTTCGCAGAACTTCTTCCTTCCATCTGTCTAGCACTAAAAAACGCTTACAACAGTCCAACGCTAACCCCCAAAAAATTGACCATTCTCAAATATATCGCGCTGGGCAGTAACCATAAAGAAATCGCCCATGCTTTAGAGATTTCTGAGAGCGCAGTTAAAGATCATCGAATTAAAATTCTTAAAGCGCTCAATGCCCAGAATGATGCGAACGCCGTATTAATTGCATTAGTTGAAAGAGTGATCAAACCTTGCCTTTACCTCTAGGTGGTTAAAATGAATCTTTTGATATTTACAAATTAAGTATTCAGTGGTATTCAACGGATTTTGCTAACTTGAATTTCCGTTTTTTTGTAGGTGTCGTCTTTGAGAGTCTTTATTCCTGCTGAAGCTTCGGCAGGATTTTTTGATAGAAGTCGAGCGATTCCGGGTTAACCAGAACATCTCGATTGGTCACCGGTCTCCCATGGATGAGGTTCGTCACCGCACTTTCAACCTTTTTCATATTAAAAGTATACGGGATGTCCGGCGCCTCTAAAATGATTGCAGGGGAATGCCGCGGCGAGGCCTCCTGGGTAATCATATTTTTGATCTTATTATTTAAATCCTCCGTGAGTTGAACCCCCGCGGCAAGTTTCACAAAAAGGATCACCCGCTGGTCCCCTTTCCAATCCTGCCCCACCACGAGGCTGTCGGCAACTTCTTTTAATCCTTCGACCACATGGTATATTTCGGAGGCGCCTATCCGTACTCCGGAAGGTTTTAAGGTGTAGTCGGAACGGCCTGAGAAGGTGATTCCTCCTGTATCGCTGTGAATCAAAATCCAATCCCCATGCCGCCAGAAATCGGGATAAACCCCGAAATAAGCCTCCCGGTATCTTTTACCTTCCGGATCGTTCCAGAAATAAAGAGGCATCGAAGGGGCCGGGGCCTCACAGACCAGTTCTCCCTGCTGATCCGCCACAGGAACCCCCTTTTCGTTGTAGGCCTTTACTTTCATTCCTAATGCCGGCCCCTGTAATTCAGCCGCATAAACAGGCTGAATGGGTGTCCCAGCGGCAAAACAGCCGTTGATATCTGTCCCTCCTGAGATGGAATTCAGATGGAGATCCGCCTTGATTTCACGATAGACATACTCGAACCCCCCGGCCGAAAGGGACGATCCGGTTTGAGAAATCTCCCTCAATGTGGATAGATCATAAACTTTTCCAGGTTTGGCTCCCGTCCCTTTGAGCACGTTGATATAACTGGCGCTGCAGCCAAAGATGGTGATCTTTTCTTCCTGGATGATTTCCCATAGGGCCTTCCAGTCGGGATAGCCCGGATGGCCATCATATAAAAGCAGGGTGGCTCCCGTACTCAAACCGCTTAACAGCCAGTTCCACATCATCCAGCTGGGGGTGGTAATGTAGAAGATCCGGTCCCGCGATTTGAGATCCGTATGGAGGATCAGCTCCTTCAGATGATTGATGAGGACTCCCCCCGCCCCCTGGACCATGCACTTTGGTTTTCCGGTCGTCCCCGATGAAAACATAATATAGACCGGATGATCAAAGGGGAGCTGTTCAAATTGTATTTCGAGGTTGTTTTCGCGCAACATAAAATCATGATAGAGGACCGAATGAGCGATCCCGCCGATATCGGGTTTCTTTGCTATATAAGGGACCACGATGACTTTTTCGAGCGACGGGATTCCTTCGGAGATCAATTTAGCTTTGTCCAACACGTCAAAATTTTTCCCCCGATAAGGATATTCTGCCACGGTGAATAGAACCTTCGGCTCCAGCTGGCCAAAACGGTCCAGAACGGCCGAGGGCCCCAGCTCGGTGCCGCAGGAGGACCAGAGGGCGCCGATGCTTGTCGCGGCAAGCATGGCAATGGCTGTCTCCATGATGTTGGGCATATAGGCAACAATACGGTCTCCGGGGACAATCCCGGCTTCCCGAAGCGGCCGGGCCAGACGGGCAACCGCATCATAGAGTTCCGCAAATGTCAGAGACATTCTCTTCCCGACTTCATTCCGGAAGATTAAGGCCGGACGATCGTCTCTCACCTTAAGAAGATTTTCGGCGAAATTCAGTCTGGCCCCCTTGAACCAGTTTGTGCCGGGGAATCGGCCGGGGGAATCGACTACCGTGTCGGATTTGCGCGAGGCTTTGATTCCGCCAAACTCCCAGATGGCGCGCCAGAACGCCTCGCTCTGGTCCACCGACCAGCGATAGAGTTGATCGTAAGATTGAATTTTAAGGGAATGCTGTTGATTGATCTCCCCGATGAATCGGGTGATATTGGCCTCTTTGATGGTTTCTTTGGAGGGTGTCCAGAGAGGCTTTTTCATTTTACGCAGGTTCAAACCAGATGTCTGAAGTCGTGATTTCCATTTTCTTAATTAATTCCTTTTCTTCGGGAGAGAGGGCTTTGGCTCTTTTATAATGTATTTTTCTTTTTCTCATGAACTCTAATTTATCTTTTAACGCCGGGTTGAATTTTACCCCTACCCGCGTTCCAATCAAGTCTAACCCTGCCCGGGTCTGATTTACCCCCCTGAGCCTGCTTAAAAATAGGGTATTGCACCCTTCGAACTCGACCAGAACCAACATGTAGGGAGTTTCTTTGAGAAATGCTTCGGAACCAAAATGGCAGATGGTAAAAGAATGAATTTTTCCAGACACCGGCAGTTCAACCCAGGCACATGCTTTTCCGCAATTCATGCAGAAAGGCCTGGGGGTGGCATAGGTTTGCTGACAAGGCTTGCATCGGGTACCCAACAACTTTTCAAAGGCCAGCGCAATAAAAAATGGGGAGTCCTGTCCATGGCTCATCAGGTACTCGACGTCATAACTCTGTTCATAGAGTAAAGGTTCTATTTGGGAGGCGCCCCCTTTTAATAACGATTCGATCTTTCCCAGTTCTTCTTTTAAAATATGACCCATTCTCTGCCTCCCTTAAACTTTTTCTCCTATGGTCACTGTGACATACGTTCCCGTCCCTGCATGGGAATGCCAGAGTCCGGTCTGTGCCTCCGGAATCTGTAGGGTCTCTGTCCCGAAATGCTTTTTTATCGTCCCCTGAAGCTGCCAGAGAGAAAAGACCGCCTGCATCAACCCCGTGGCGCCAACCGGATGTCCGCAGGCGATCAACCCACCGGAAGGATTGACCGGCAGTTTCCCCGGTAGCGCCAGGTTCAGCCCATAGTCAATTCCTTTTAAAAACGAATTCCCAATTTCAACGAATTTGCCCCCTTCTCCATATTTACAGAGCCCGAGGTCCTCATAGGTCTGAATTTCTGAAGAGGTATAGGCATCATGGAGTTCGATAAAATCAAGCTCATTAAGGGCATCGGTGATTCCGGCCATCTCATAAGCTTCTTTGGCGGCCACCCTCCCCGCCCGGAATGAATGGACTCCTGGATATTTCAGCCCTTTATAATCGCTTTCTTTCTCCCAGGGGAGCAATATCACCTGGTCATGGGGCCTGTCGGCCATGCGCATCGCATCGGTTCCTCTCCCGATTCCCGTGACCTTGACAACCCCGTCTAATTTTCCTCCGGCCTGGATAATCTGTTCAAGCCCCTCTTCAGAAACGACCAGGCAGCTTGCGGCGCCGTCGGACATGACGCAGATATCCCGGCGGGTTAAAGGCCAGGCCACCATCTCTGAATTTCTGACATCATGGATGGTTAACCGCTCCCTTTTCTGGGCATATGGATTATAAAAGGCGTTAATATGGTTTTTAACCGAAACCATGGCCATCTGCTCGACCGTCGTCTGGAATTCGTACATATGCCGGGTGACCATCATGGCGTAATAACCGCTATAAAAACCACCGACGGGATAATCAAAGTCGGTATCCGAGGCGAGAGCGATGAATTCATTCCCCTTCCAGGTCCGGACATGGCTCATCGTCTCAAAGCCAAAGGCCACGCACAACTCCATATAACCGGAGGCAATCTCCTTACAGGCCTCTTGAAAACAGATCCCGCCGGTCGCCCCGCCCCCCTCCACCCGATTGGAAGAAATGGGGCAGAATCCCTGGATATCCTGCCCCATAACGCCGGCCATCAGCTGGCGGGTAAAATGGTCGGAAAAATAAGAGGCTTTTGTTCCTCCCTTTTTTTTTAGGATCTCAAGGAATTTTCCGTATGGGAGATTCAACCCTTCGACCATCTGATCAGTAGCCTCTTTGACCATGGCACCGAAAGTCAAATCCTGTCTTGCCTTGGCAAATTGACTGACCCCCCCGGCGACAAAATAGACCGGCCGGCCCAATTGTCTATTTTTCATTTTTTCACTCCATGTTCAGAAATGCCCTGTTTATGATACCACGAGTGTTGCAAGATGTCGTGGATGGACGATCTCCTTTTTTACAAAGAGAAAGGCAAATGTTATACTGGTGTTATACCATTTGAAGTTTTGAGAAAACAATGATTACCGGCAGACAGGCGGTTTAGTCTTGAATCCCGTAAAACGTAAAATAAAAAAGACTGCTTCCGGGCCCATTAAAGTCTTGATGGCGAAAATCGGACTGGACGGCCATGACCGGGGGATTAAAATCATCGCCCAGGCTCTCCGGGATGCCGGATTTGAGGTGGTTTATCTCGGCATTCATCATTCTCCGGAAGAGATCGTCCGCGCCGCCATTCAGGAAGATCCCCGGGCCATCGGTATCTCCATCCATTCCGCCGCCCATATGATTCTTTTTAAAAAAGTCCTCCAGCTTTTAAAAAAATATCATGCCGAAGAAATCAAAGTTTTTGGCGGAGGGATTATTCCCGAAGAAGATAAAATCAAATTGCTTAAAATGGGCCTCCTTTCGATATTTACGCCGGGGGCGTCTCTGGAAGAGATTGTCTCCACTCTGAAAAAACAACTGGGAGCATAACCATGGATTTTGAATTAAGCCAGGAACAGCTCCTGCTCAAAGAAACCATTAAAACGTTTGCTCTAAAAGAAATTCTCCCCAAAGCCGCCCAGCGGGACGAAACGGCGGAATTCCCATGGGAGTTGATTCCTAAAATAGCCGCGTTGAACCTGTTGGGCATCTTCATCCCCCAGGAGTATGGAGGAGCGGGAATGGGGGCCATGGAGGCGGCAATCATTCTCGAGGAGATCGCCCGAATCGACGGGTCATTGGCCCTGATTGTCGCTTCGCATAATTCCCTCTGTTCCTCTCATATTCTCCGGTTCGGCAATGATGCTCAGAAAAAGAAGTACCTCCCCCTTCTGGCCAGCGGCAAAGCGCTTGGCGCCTGGGCCCTGACCGAGCCCGAATCGGGGAGCGACGCGGGGGCCCTCGCCGCCAGAGCCGCACTTAAAAATAACCAGTGGGTGCTCAATGGAAGAAAGCAGTTTATTACCCAGGGATCGACCGCAGGTGTTTATGTGATCATGGCCCGGACAACCGGTGAAAACCAGGAAGGCATCTCCGCTTTTATCGTCGAAAAAGGGACCCCGGGATTCTCCACGGGGAAACCGGAGAATAAACTGGGGGTCCGGTCGAGCGACACGGCGTCACTTATTCTTGAAGATGTCCGGATTCCAGGGGAAAACCTTATCGGAGAGATTGATCAGGGACTCCAGCAGGTGTTTCAGATCCTTGACGGCGGAAGAATCGGGATTGGAGCGATGGCGGTAGGACTTGGCAGGGCCGCTCTTGAAGATTCCATCCAATATGCAAAAAAAAGGAAACAGTTTAAAAAACCGATCGGAGAACATGAAGCAATCGGATTTATGCTCGCCGAAATAGCTTCGGAAATCGAGGCGTCACGGCTTCTTGTTTATCATGCCGCTTTGTTAAAAGATTCCGGCCGCCCCTATCACCTTGAAGCCTCGGAAGCCAAGCTTTATGCTTCCGAAGCCGCCATGCGGGCGACCACGAAAGGAATCCAGATCCATGGCGGTTCCGGGTATATGAAAGATTTCCCGCTCGAACGGTATTTCAGAGACGCCCGTTTGTGTGAAATCGGAGAAGGAACCTCCGAAATTCAACGGATGATTATTTCAAAAGAATTATTAAGATCATAATGGCGACCGTTTAGCCGTGAAGAGGCCCTGAAACACCCATCTTCCATTTCTCTATGAATATTCCGGAAATCATCAAAAAAATCAGGAAGGGTGACGAGAGGACCGTCGGACAGATATTGACCCTGATTGAAAACCGAGATCCTTCGGTCATTCCTCTTTTATCGCGCCTGAAAGCGATTAAGGGAAAAGCGCTAAGGATCGGAATTACCGGACCGCTAGGCTGCGGGAAAAGCACCCTGATTTCAGCCCTGACGGGAGAGATCCGGAAAGCGGATAAAAAAGTGGCAATACTGGCCGTTGATCCGACGAGCCCCTATTCGGGCGGAGCCCTCCTGGGAGACCGGATACGAATGCGCCGCTACGACGAAGACCGGGGGGTATTTATCCGGAGCCTTTCAAGCAAGGGATCCCACGGGGGGATCGCCCCGGGCCTCCCTGAAATGATGCGGGTACTCGATGCGATGGGGGAAGAGATTACCTTGATAGAGACCGTCGGAGCGGGGCAAAATGATGTCAGGATCCGGACGCTGGTCGATCAGGTCGTTCTGGTTCTGATGCCCGGCACAGGCGATGACATTCAGGCCTTAAAAGGGGGATTATTTGAAATTGCCGATATATTGGTATTAAATAAGTCCGATATGCAGGGAGCCGACAGTCAGATGGACATTTTAAGGGAGGCCTTTCAGAGCGGGATTTCAAAACGCCCTCGCGTTTTATTAAAAACCGACAGCCTGAGGCAAAAAGGAATTTTATCCCTCTGGAATGAAATTTGTAAAAAAGGGAAAATGAAATGAAAACCCTGGCGGAAACGCTGAGTGATTTTACCCGATCGCTCCGATACGAGGAAATCCCGCGAATAACGGTCCATGAGCTTAAACGGAGGATCATCGATTCTTTCGGATGTGCCATGGGCGCTTTCCATAGCGAACCTGCCCGGATCGTCCGAGAGATGGGGCTCCATATTTTTTCCCCCTACGGGGCTACTCTATTCGGGAAAGAGCATAAAACCACGCCCGACTTCGCCGCTTTTGCGAACGGCCTTCTAATCAGATATCTCGATTATAACGACACCTACCTGTCACTGGAGCCGGCCCATCCGAGCGATAACCTGTCGGCGGTTCTCGCGATTGCCGAAGCGGAACATGCCAGCGGAGAAAAAATGCTAACCGCACTGCTCGCCGCCTATGAAATTCAATGCCGCTTCTGCGACGAAGCGAGTTTGAGGTCGAGAGGATGGGACCATGTCACCTACGGCGCTTTTTCAACCACTCTGGCGGCGGCAAAACTCATGGACCTGAGCCAGGAAGAGATGGTTCATGCGGTGGGTATCGCGGGAGTGGCCAACAATGCCCTGCGGCAGACCCGGGTGGGCGAGCTTTCGATGTGGAAGGGCGCCGCTTTTGCCAACGCCGCCCGGAACGGTGTTTTTTCCGCGCTCCTGGTTAAACATGGGATGACCGGGCCCGCGCAGATTTTTGAGGGAGAAAAGGGGTTTTTCAAACTCATTTCAGGCCCTGTCAGGCTGACCCCCTCTTCGTTCGGAGGGAAAGAAAAGCCATTCCGGATTATGGACTCATATATCAAATGTTATCCCGCGGAATATCATTCTCAAAGCGCGATTCAGGCGGCCCTGGAACTCCGACCGGAGGTTGTCCATGACGGAGGGGTCGACGCGATTGTTTCGGTCCTCATTAAAACCCCGCAGGCCAGTTTTGAGATTATCGGAAGCGAAAAAGAAAAATGGAATCCCGTCAGCCGCGAAACGGCCGACCACTCCCTTCCCTACGCAGTGGGAATCGCCTTAATCGATGGAGAGGTTGGGCTCGGTCAGTTTGCGGAAGAGCGTTTTTATGACAAGACGGTCCTCCAGTTTTTAAAAAAAATTAAAGTGGTCTCGGAGAAAGAGATGGATAAAGAATATCCGGAGGGAATCCCCAATGAAGTCTCCATTGTAATGAAATCTGGCAAAACCTTTAAGAAAAAGATTCTTTACCCGAAAGGGCATCCCAAAAATCCGCTCACCGACGATGAGGTGGAGGAAAAATTTAAACGGCTGGGAAAACATTTATTTGGCGACCGGCAGTTAAATGAAATCCTGGACGCTCTCTGGACGGTGGAAAAACAGGAAGATATCGGCCACCTCCTTGAGCTCTTTTATTTGCCGGCAGAAAGCCTTCAGTGAAAAACAAACCCTCTTTCTTATCCATTCTTAAAAATAAAACCCTGGTTCTCCCCGGAGTGTTTAACGGGGCTTCGGCATTATTGGCTGAAGCGGCGGGGTTTCAGGCCGTTTATATTTCAGGCGCAGGGGTTTCAGGCGGGCTTGCCGGACTCCCCGACAAGGGGCTTCTCCCACTCGAAACGGTGGCCCTCCAGGCCAAATGGATCACCGGCGTTATTTCTATTCCCGCGGTTGCCGACGCCGACACGGGATTTAAAAATATCCGGAATACGGTTTCCATATTTGAAAAATGCGGCGTTTCCGGGATTCAAATTGAAGATCAGCAATTTCCCAAACGGTGCGGACACCTCCCGGGAAAAGAGCTTGTGACGGTCAAAGCGATGGAAAAGAAGATCCGCGACGCCGTCCAGGCCAGAAAATCATCCGGGTTTGTGATTATCGCCAGGACCGACGCAAAAGGGGTTACCGGCCTGGACGATGCGGTCGAGCGCGCAAAGCGGTATGTCGACTGTGGAGCCGATATTATTTTTCCGGAGGCGCTGGAAACCATGAAAGAGTTTGAGACGTTTGCCAAAAAAGTCAATGCGCCCCTGATGGCGAATATGACCGAGTTTGGCAAGACCCCTTATTTGACCGTTAACCAGTTTGAATCGATGGGGTATGCGATCGTCCTCTTTCCGATGACGGCATTCCGTGTCATGATGAAGTCGATGGGAGAAGCCTATCAAATTTTAAAGAAGGCGGGAACTCAAAAACCCTTGCTCAAAAAAATGCAGACGCGGAAAGAACTCTACGAACTATTGAAATATGACGGCTGCTAACCCGCCTCAATCACAGGAAAGAAATAAAAAAGGGCAATGAACCATCGCCCTTTTTTATTTTGCTTATATCTCAAACTAAAAGAATAGGGACGCCCCGTGGCTTGAGCTGGCCATGAAAAAGAGCATCGGAATGGAAAGCATCGTATTGGTTCTGGAAGCTAAAAACGCCAGACGCGCCGCCTTTGTTTTTTGCTCGGGAGTCGCCGAAACAAGCCCCAGCACTTTTTTCTGGTTTGGCCAGATAATTCCCCAGACATTCAGGAACATGATCGTTCCCAGCCATGCTCCCATGCCGATGACGGCAGAAGGGCCTTGGAGGAGGAACGCATCGCCCATAATCCCCTTGTGCATTAAAATCAGGACGCCGAACAACCAGGTCGCCAGCGCGGCATACCGGAACCAGAGAAGAGCCCTGGGAACGAGGTGTTTAAACGCTTCGGCTTTTGTCTCCGGAGAAACAGCTTTTAAAAAAGGAACCTGAACGAAATTAAAATAATACAAAATACCGATCCATGTAATCCCCGCGAGAAAATGTCCCCATCGATAGATCAACTCTATAGTAAATGACGTCATCTTTAATCCTTTCTGCTATAAATTAGAATGTTCAATCCATCCATGATTTAAACCAAATATCTGACGATCATGTAAAGAATGCCTGTTAAAATAAAACCTGAAAGAATCGTTCCTGAAACCGTATCGAGTGGATTTTTCATAAACACCCCCCTTTCTCTTGTTTGACTTCTATTGGCTATAACTTAACTTGAAATCCATCGCAAATCAACCTAAAATAATCCTGGTGCGCGGGTAAGGCCTTTTTTATTTTTTTCTGATATGCTTAAATAAAAATAAAATAACGCTCTAGCATCCTTTAATTCATTCTGAACGAACAAATCGGGACAAGAATAAGTTGCCCAGGGTGATTTTATTAAATGGATTATCCATAAGGAGGTTGCAATGAAAGCAAAAGCCAAATCTTCAAAAAGCGTCAGAAAGAAACCAGCGGCCAAAAAAAAGTCGGTATCCACTGCCAGGAAAAAGAAAACTTCCCCAAAATCTGTAAAACCAAAGTCTGTTAAGAAAACAACCGCCGCGAAAAAGACCCGAAGGGCCGTCCCCGGTAAAAAAGCGAAAAAACCGGCGGTCAAAAAAAAGTCGGCATCCACTGCCGTGAAAAAGAAGACCTCATTTCCGATTTCTGAATCGATCGCTCTAAAGGCTCGCAAACCTGTAAAGAAACCGCCCGCCGCCGGCCCGATTGTTTCTATCGTCCGGGAAACCTTTGTTTCTATGACCACGACAGAGGAGCGGATTCCCCCCGCGCCTCCTCCCGGCCTTCTCGTTGGAAAAGTGACCCATTATTACAATCATTCGAATGTAGCCATTATTGAGCTGGAGGCCGGCAATCTCCATATTGGTGATACCGTTCAAATCAAAGGACATACCACCGATTTTGAACAGGTGATCAGGTCGATGGAGATCGAACATCAAGGCATTGAAACAGCGGAGGCAGGAGAGACCATCGGCATGAAGGTAAAAGATGTCGCACGGGAACATGACAAGGTCTACAAAAAATAAGAAAGGGATTCACGCCAGACCATTCATTTTTTTTTGTTTCTGGTATACTTAGTTTTATGGAAACAGAGACTGAACCTGAGGCAACCCGCCGTCGATTTCGAAGGCTCCCTGTTGAACTTAAAACCGACTTGAGAGTGCTTCTCCCGGAAATGGATCAAGAGCGGATTCACCTTCATACCTGCTCCCTTGGAGGAGGTGGGTTGATGTTTACCTCACCGCTTCATCTCAAGGTCGGGACCCTTTTGCAGATGCGGTTATTTTATTACGCCCGCCAGATTGAATTTTCCGCGGAGGTCGTCTGGACAGGGAAAGGGGCCGGCTTTCAATGCGGCGTTCAATTTACCCAGATTTCTCAGGACGATCTCCTTGAGATCCATCAGATTCTTGAAACCTGCCAAAACCGGCAAAGCTTCTCCTTCATCCAATAAAGTACTCTAATAAAGTCCTCAAATCATTCCCCATGGCCTTTTCATAGAAAAGTGTCTAAAAAAAACAACTTATTATTTGCAATCACGAATGTAAATAGAATAAACTCAGACACATTCCATTTACTTTATTTTTCGATATTACAGACGAAAATCGCCGATCAGCGATTCGTAAAATTTAAAAGGGAGAAAACGTGATACGACCTTGCATCATCCTGATCATCGTCATAGGATCGCTGGGAGCGGGAGTCACAGCAGCATGGAGCGCAAATTCCTGTGTGGATTGTCATAAGCAGGCGGAAACCCTACAGACCTTACCCTCCTGGTATCAAGATCAGTATCTCCACTGGTACGGATCGATTCACGGCCAAAAGGGGGTCACTTGCGAGAAATGTCATGGGGGTGATTCTTCTCAGATGGATAAGAAGCTGGCTCATCAAGGGGTAGTTCCTGCCAGCGATTCCAAGAGCCCGGTCTATTATACGAATGTTCCCGAGACCTGTGGCGCCTGTCATAAGAAGGTCTATCAGCAATTTGTGCAGAGCCGCCATTATAAGAATTTAAAATCTGACCGTCTGGCGCCAACCTGTACTACCTGCCATGGGCTCCAGATGGACATTGGGGCCGTTATGCCTCTGCAACTGGCTGGTCGTTGTCCCATCTGTCACAACCCGCAAAAAGGGGTAAAACCGGAAGTGGCGGAACTGGCAAGGAAGACGCTCGAAGAAGTGACCCTGACCGACCGTTCCATCCAGAAGGCCCAGGCGGCCATTGAGCTCGCCCGGGAGCAGGGTCAAAAACCGGCAGACGCGGAGCAGAGGCTCAAAACGGCTCGAGTCCGCCTGAAAATGACCGGAGCCATGTGGCACAGTTTTCGTCTGAATGAATTCAATCGGGAGCTGAAAGACATCCAAGGTGAGGTTGCGAAGGCCTTTGAGAACGCAAAACGGTCATTGATGAAACCATGAGGGGCCGGGCATGACTCTCAAGAGCCTCAGTCTTTCCCTGAAGGCGTTGTTCACTCGATTTTTGTTGACCATCGAGAATCGAGTGGCTAATGTGGCTCAAGAAAGAGGTTTGACCAGTTTGAGCTTCGGCGCCAGATCGGCCATCACCATATCAAACCGCTCTTCCGTCACCATCTCCAGCGCACCCGGAACCGGACAAATCTCAAAGCAGACGTAACAGCCGATACACTTATTTTTATCCACAATATGGATCTGTTTTGATTCCCCTTCGATCGCATTGACCGGACAGGCCTTTTTACACATCAAACAGCCGGTGCAGGTCTCATAAATAACCGCTTTGGGACGCAGATCGATAAAGTCCGAAATCGTATCGGTCGGACAGACCGGGATGCATAATCCGCAGTTAATACACTTGTCATAATGGATTTTTGCCAGGTTGTTTACCATCGTGATCGCTTCATACGGGCACGCTTTGACGCACTGATCGCACGCCACGCATCCGACGGTGCAGTTTTTCTTGGTGGCTGAGCCTTTATCCTGAGAAGCGCAGGCAACGATGACTTTTTTGCTGATCGGCCACATTTCAATGACATCTTTTGGACAGGCAATGGCGCAGATTCCGCATCCGGTGCAAAATTCGTCGTTAATCGCCGGAAGCATATTATCATCCATGGAAATAGAACCGGGGAACGGACAGACGGCGACGCAGGTCCCTAATCCGATGCAGGCAAATGAACAGGACTTATCTCCTCCGGCCACAAGCGTCGCGGCGGTACAATCATAGACCCCGTCATAAGTAAACTTTTTGGCGGTCTCCTCACATCCCCCTTTGCAGATGATTTTGGCGACCAATCGTTCTTCCGCGCCTGCGCTGGCAAGTTCTATTCCCATCACCGAGGCGACGTTTTTTGCTGTCGCGGCTCCCCCAACGGTACAACCCGTGAGGGGTGCCTCGCCGGCAACCACCGCGGTGGCAAACGGCTTGCACCCCGGATAGCCGCATGCCCCGCACTGAGCATGCGGAAGAACGTCGTCTATCTTTTCAATTCTCGGATCTCTTTCAACATGAAATTTCCTGGCCGCAAATCCCAACCCATAGCTGGAGACGATGCCAAGACCGCCCATGGTCAATAATTCCATAATCATAACCCGTTAACCCCCCTTATTCCCTAATAAGTCCGGAGAATCCCATAAACGCCAGGGCAAGGATTCCCGTGGTAATCAATGAAATGGCCGCTCCCTGAAAAACTCTTGGAATTTTCGCAAAAGCAAGGTTTTCTCTGATGGTCGAAATAATCATTAAGGCAAGATAAAAACCGGCCGGCGCTCCAATGGCATAAACCAGCGTTTCCCAGAAATCATACCCTTTGTTCATGATTAAAAGGGGAACCGCAAGAACCGCGCAGTTGGTCGTAATCAAGGGGAGATAGATCCCTAGGGACTGATAAAGTGCAGGCGTCGTCTTTTCCATAATCGTTTCAGACAACTGAACAAGCGCCGCGATAATCAAAATAAAAATCACTGTCCGAAGGTAGGTTATGTGAAGCGGGCTCAGCACATAAACATCAATAAACCAGGCGATTAACGACGCCACCGTGATCACAAACATGGTCGCCATCCCCATACCCACCGAGTTTTCAACTTTCTTGGTCACCCCGATAAAAGGGCATAACCCTAAAATTTTGGTGAGCACATAATTATTGACAACCAGGGTGCTCATGAATAACAGCACTAATTCAGTCATGACTTGCTCCTCGTTTTAATGACCGCTTAATGACAACCGACTTCGGTCGAGGTAATCTTCTTACTCCCTGTAAATTGATTAAAAAATCCGGTTAAGAGTCCAAGAAGAATAAATGAACCGGCAGGGAGAATAAAAACAATCATCGGAATATAGCTTTCGCCAAAAATGCTGGCCCCCCAGATGGACCCATTCCCGAAAATTTCACGGATTGTTCCGAGCACGGTCAGCGTCAGGAGGTAACCCAACCCCATGCCTAACCCATCCATGATGGAGCGATCGACCGGATTTCTGGCGGCGAAGGCTTCCGCGCGGGCTAAAATAATACAATTGGCCACGATCAGCGGGATGAAGATTCCGAGCGATTCATAGAGGACCGGCAGATAGGCGGCCATCGTGAGATCGGTCAGCGTGACAAACCCGGCGATAATGACGATAAACGCGGGAATTCTTACTTTTCCCGGAATCACTTTTCTCAAGGCGGAAATCAACCCGTTGGAACCTGTCAGCACAAAGAGGCCGGCGCACCCCATTCCCAACCCGTTTTGGGTTGATGTGGTGATGGCCAGGGTTGAACAGAGGCCCAGGACTAATTTTAAAACAGGGTTCTCTGACCAGAGTCCATTCATAAAATCTGTCCAGAGATATTTGTACTTCTCCAGGGAAAAACCAGGCACCTGAATGCCGGGTTGAACATCTGCAATTTCAGCGGCCATTTTATTGATCTCTGCCATGATTCAATCTCCCTTTAAAATCGGCTAAATAAATCCCTTTTATCTTTAAATTATCTTTAAAACCACCTCTAAGTGAGTTACACTCTCATTAAGATTAATGATAAGCTTAATGATAGCACTCGACCCCTTTTCAAGTCAAATCGTCAAGCCTCTTTTTTTTAAGATTTTGAGGAGGCACTTTCGTAAATTTTCAAGCCTTCCCTTACCGCTTTGACCAAAGCTCTTGGCGTAATGGTCGCTCCGGAAAACTGATCGATACCCCCTCCATCTTTTTTCACATCAAGAAAAGGGACCCCTTTTTCAGTCTTTGACTCAAGCGCTTTTCCTTTAAACTCCGACCTCCATTTTTCTTTGAGAATCTTGTCTCCCAGTCCCGGGGTCTCTTTCTGGCTGATGATTTCAATCCCCGTAATGGTTTTGTCGGGAGCAACGCCCATCATGAATTCAATGTCCCCGGAATATCCGTCATGGGCGACAATTGAAAATGCCGTGCCGACCAGCTGACCTTCTTTTCTCCCATGGTAAATAATCACCTTTACCGGGTTTCCCCTCGGGTCTTTTCCCCCGTCGACTTCAATATAATCTTTGTCGATCTCATTGTCCGTCGGAGGGAGGACCGATTTTAACGAACGGATTTTCTTTTCACGTTTCTGTTTTTCAATCGTATCCTTGGTAAAAGCATAGAGGCCTCCCAGGATAAAAGCCGTCCCGAGACAAACCGCGGTTAAGGCGATGACCAGCTTGTTGATTCCCTGCACTTTATTTTGCTCCATATAATCTGGGTTGAATATACCGGTCGATCATCGGCGTAAAGGCATTCATCAACAGTATCGCGAAAGAAACTCCTTCCGGATAACCGCCCCACATCCGAATAATAATGGTTAATAGCCCGCACCCGGCCCCAAAGACAAGCTGTCCTTTGGGGGTGTTTGGACAGGTCACCATATCTGTCGCCATAAATATCGCCCCGAGCGTAAGCCCCCCCGAAAGAACATGAAACAGGGGATTGGCGTAATGGGACGGATCGATGAGCCAGAAAAGGCCGCTGAAGGCAAAGACCGTTCCGATCATTGAAAGCGGAATATGCCAGGTAAC
>JBGPKT010000017.1:0-29378 GCA_041486115.1 Nitrospiria bacterium
AAGACCCGACCTCCCCGGGGGTGAAGCGCTTCCCTTTTTCATTCTCTTCTTTGGTTTTAAAAACCGTTTCGAGGGTCTCTTCCCAGCGGTGAGAATCTTTTTCGTCCGGAAAATGTCTTGAAAAAACGCCGGTGAGAAGGACGTTTTCAATGAATTTTCTTTTCAATTCAGCATGGTTTCGGCAATGAATATCCTCGCTAAAGAGGAGGGCTTCCATGCCGTAATAAAAGAGATTGTAAAGGCTGTTTAAGAGGCTCCGGATTTTCCCGTCTTTTAAAAAGAGATGGACCTCCTGCAGAGATTCTTCGGCCATTTGGAGAGAAAATAAAATTTTTTCAGTCGATACCATAAAAATAAACTAGCACAGCCTTAAAAGGGGGTCAATAAGTTATCGCCGGATTATGAAGGAAGCGGGGAGAGAAAATGCTCATACATGGCTGAATATCTCCCTTTTTGTACGAGAAGTTCGGCATGAGATCCCTGTTCAAGGATCCGGCCGTCGTCGACAAAGAGGATTTTTGTGGCGTTTCTGACAGTCGAAAGGCGGTGGGCGATTATAAAGGTTGTTTTTTGAGCGGTTAACGCATGGAGAGCTTCCTCTATTTTAAATTCGGTTTCGCTATCGATATTGGAGGTGGCCTCATCGAGAATGACCATAGACGGATTTTTTAAGAGGGCTCTGGCAATGGCTATCCGCTGTTTCTGACCGGTCGAAAGTTTAATTCCTCGTTCTCCGATCCAGCTATGGTATTGTTCCGGGAGTTTTTGAATAAACTCGTCTGCCCGGGCGGCTCCGGCCGCCAGCTCAATCTCATGGTCAGTGGCGTTTAAGAGGGAATAGGCGATATTTTCCCGGATCGTCCCGTTAAAAAGAAACGGCTCCTGCGAAACCATTCCAAACTGGCTTCTCAGAAAAGCCAGGTCAAAGTTCCGGATATCGATCCCGTCGATTAAAACAGCCCCCCCTTTGACATCATATAGCCTCATTAACAGTTTGATCAGGGTGCTTTTTCCGGAGCCTGAAGGGCCGACCAGGGCGACCTTTTCTCCCGGAAAGACCTCAAATCGGACGTTCTGAATCACAGGGACTTCCGGCCGGTATTGGAAAGAAACCTGGTCAAACTCAACATGGCCCTTTAGTTTCGATGCGGGGAGGATCGGGTGAGGGGAGTTGACGATCTCAGGCTTCTGGTCGATAATTTCAAAAACCCGTTCTCCCGAAGCAAGCGCATGTTGAAGGATATGGTTTACCGAATGGATCTGGTTGATCGGAATATAAAAAAGGGCCAGATAGGAGATAAAAGCAATCAGTCCGCCGATGGTCATCGTCCCGCGAGTGACCTCAACCACCCCGAAACCGAGAACCAGCAGCGTCCCAAGAGAGCCGATGTAAATCATTCCGGGCGAATAAAGAGACCAGAGGCGCGACACTTTCAAACTTTCCCGGCAATAATCTTCGCTTACCCGGTTAAACCGCTCGATCTCATAATCATGGGCGTTAAACGTCAGCGTCTCGCGGATTCCTGAAATCGAATCCTGGAGTCTGGCATTTAAAATCGCCGATTTTTCACGGATATTATGATAAAGGCGGTGAATGGTCCGGGTGAAAATAAGAGCGCTGACTACCAGAAGAGGGACCGGAATAAGGGCGAGAAGGGCCAATTTCCAGTTTAAATAAAATAAGACCGCGGTAATCCCCGCCAGAGTAAAAACCGCCATGACGATGCTTTCAATTCCGTCAATAAAAATTCGTTCGACATTGTTGACGTCGTTATTTACCCTCGACATGATTTCTCCGGTCGAGCGGTTTTCATAATAATTGAGGGAAAGGGTTTGCAGAGAGCGGTAAACATGGTCCCGGATATCGAAAATCACCCTCTGCTCGAGAATATTGTTTAGCCGGATTCTTAAAAAGGTAAAAAGGTTCTTTAGTAAATAGGCCAGGGCCAGGGCCCCGACAATCCATTTGAATAACGAAAGATTTTTTTCTTTGATCACTACATCCAGGGTTAATTTCATCAGCCAGGGGGGAAGGAGCTCGATGAGGGTGATCATCGCCGCAGAAAAAAGGGTTAAAAAGGCGAGGAGTTTGTAGGGGCGGAGATAATAGGCGACTCGAAGGAGTGATTTCATGCGACGGAGATTTTATCCCCCAGGACGAATTGGTTAAATTCTTCAATATGGGCCAGGCTGGTCACGTCGCTGATCTGATCGACAAACAGCCGTCCATGGAGATGATCGATCTCATGTTGAAGGATCACCGCTAAAAAGGTATCGGTTTCAATCTCGATTTTTTCACCCGACCGGTCGAGCGCTTTAACGGCCACTTTTCTATGTCTTTTGACTTTTCCTCTTAAATTGTCGACGCTTAAACATCCTTCCCACCCTTCGGCCATTTCAGGGGAGAGGTAGGTGAAAAGGGGATTGATCAAAACGATCAGAGGGATTTCAGGGGCTTCCGTGTAACGGGGATTGAAATGAGATTCAATCACAACCACCTGTTTTAATTGAGAAACCTGAGGGGCCGCCAGTCCTACGCCGTCTTTAATCCGCATGGTCTCAACCAGGTCATCGATAAATGCCTGAAACGCGTCGGTTGAAATCTCGTCGAGAGTGACCGGCATCGCGATTTTCCGCAGGATCGGGTTTCCCAGTTTTGCGATCGGTAGGACAGTCATCTATTTTGCCTCAGTCTGTAACAACTTGATTTTAACATACCGGGATTTATGTTGACAAGACAGGATACGTTTGATATTTTTCTACGCTTGATCCAGTTGAGGATGGCTCAAGAGCAAGGCCGCAACCTTGAGGACGGCTGAGGCTATAAGAGAGAGAATCATAGCTTCGCTGCGGAACCGCTCGCGAGCAAGCTTTGTGGTACATCTCAGGAGCCCGAAAGGCGAGAACGCAGCAAAATGGGCCGTTATCAACGGGTCATGGTATGCCGAGATAGCTCAGTAGGTAGAGCAGAGGCCTGAAAAGCCTTGTGTCGGGTGTTCGATTCACCCTCTCGGCATCTTTTTTGCTCCCATTTTTTCAATCACTTCCAGTAGTTTTATCTTTCTCTGTCACTAGCAAAAAAATCAAATTGCTACCACCGTTTCAGGAAAATAGGGACAGACCCTATTTTTCTAATTTTGTCCCAGTCAAAATTATTGCACCTTCAATACGCTATTCATCGCCAATTCGTTTTGACTTTCAAGTGCACGATCCCTAAGATGAACCCATAATCTTATAATAGCCCTTTTACTCTGGAGTTCATCGAGGAGCCGAGGTGTTTAAAAGACGGGCATGTCGTTCTTTAATAGTGGTTGGATTGTGTCTATTTTCCTTTCTGAGTATTGTCCACATAGGATTCGCTAGAGGTGAAACCTCTTCGCAAACCGCAGCACCCATATCAAAAGATGTTTACTATGGAACAGGTGGAATAATTTCAGGCCCTGCTGCGCCTAGACTCACCGCTCAAGACTATCCCAGATTGAACCTTCCTTATCCCTTTAATGAAAGTCGTCTCATCATATGGGTGGTAGCCCAACAGCATCTTTATTATGGAAGTTTGGTCCTGGGCGGATTTTTTTGGATCATGCTTCTTGAATTGGCAAGCTTAATTACGGGAAAAAAAGAAACCGCTCTCTGGTGTGATCGGTTTGCATACGAAATATTTCAAATCTTAATTCTAGTTTTTTCTGTGGCGGTTATCCTGGGAGTTTTACTGTCGTCAGCGCTTTTGGTTCTCTACCCAGGTTTTACCAAATATTTAGTCGGTACTTTTCGTCCCTTTTTCATGATCTATGGTCAGTTGTTTCTTGTTTTTAGCGTATTGGTATATTTTTACTTTATCTCTTGGCAAAAGTTTACTAGTGGCTTTTTGAAATGGCTACACGCCACTGCGGGAGTAGGCATAAATCTTGTGGGAGTAGTCGTTATGATGTTGGCCAATTCCTGGGGTTCCTTTATGATGTCTCCCGCTGGTGTCGATATACAGGGACGTTTTTTGGGAAACTACTCGCATCTACTGCATAATGCCCTGTGGAATCCTCTAAATGTTCATCGTTTCTTCGGAAATTTGGTATTTTCTTCAGCAGTCATAGGCGGATACACTGCATATCAAGCCATGATAGGTAAATCCGATGATAAAAGAGTCTACTATGACTGGGCAGGTTACCTAACATTATTGGCAACAGCATTTTCAATATTTACGGTTCCGTTTGGCGGCTACTGGCTTGATAGGGAAATTTACGCCTATCGTCAACAGATGGGAATTACATTGCATGGAGGATTGCTCGCTTGGGCATATGTTATTCGGGTTATGTTGGTCGGGCTATTTTTTTTCGCAATCAACTATTATGTCTGGCAAAGAATCAATTCTGTTAGAGAAGGGAAACGTTATAGTCGCCAGATGAAATATGCATTCTTAGTCCTGACTGTATGTCAACTTGTCTATATTACTCCACATACCTTGGTAATGAACGCCTTAGAACTAAAAGCAATAGGTGATCGAATGCATCCAATTGTAGGAAACTTTGGAGTTGAATCGGCTAAACAGCCAGCGATTAACATAATGATCGCAGTCACCATATGGACGCTGATTTTGTGGTGGAGGACTAAATATGTGGAAAAACCAAGCCGTTTATGGGTTGACTCACTGCTCGCAGGACTTTTTATTGCCGGAGGAATCAACCTTCTATGGTTGGGTGTATATGGTTATTATATCCCGGCCAATGTTCGAGTGGGGCTATCAGTGCCAATGGTGATGACCAACCTAAGTCTCGCTGTATTTGGAAGCTTGTTAACCTTTATCAGGTTTTCTGAAGTTCAAAAGACAAGGACTAATTCGTGGGGGAATCTCTCCACTAGGGGATACATTGCCCTACTGTTTATAGCGGTGACCGTTACTTGGATAAGGGGGTTGGGGGGTTATACGAGGTCATCCGTCAGGCTGTTCTGGCATGTGATGGAAATCATGAGAGACAATTCCCCATGGGCATTTACATATCCAATCGGTTTTGCTGCCAATGTGATCACATTCAATACATTACTTTTCTGGGGCGGGATGATTATTATTTTTTGGCTGGCAAAACCAGATCAGTCTTCTCAATCCAAAACTTGAGCTTATATTATTTCTAATTCAAGTCAGGGGAAAATAGGAAAAAAATAGGAACCTAAAAAATAGAAAATAAGGACAGCCACTATTTTCTGTTTTATTTGTACAGATTTAAAACTCTCCGATTGCGCCAATACTACAAGTGGGAATCGATGATCATTTTGAGCAAAGGAGTAATGGTAATCCGTTCTTCGTTCCAGTACGTTAGCCTGGTGCGTTAGAGATCAAGCGCTCTAAAATCCAGCTTTTTATCGTGAACTGGCGGACACCAAAAATAGTTTCCGGAAATTGGCCGGGTAAATTTGAATAACCCATCGGGTATGCCGTCTTCGGTGCCGACCATTCGTTTTAGCAAAACTTCGAAAGGCCGGAAGGACTCGCCGAATGCCACAAAAACGAGCCCTTCCCCTGTTTCATCCGCCCAAGGCATGGATTTCCTCAAAATAAAGGCCGGAGGCTCGAAACTCTCTTGCGCTGTCTTTTTGACATGTGCAGAAAGCGGGGCTCCCTTAATTTCTTCATTGTCGCTTTTTCGACGTCCGATGGTATTATCTTGTTCTTCAGCCGGCATGGAATTGAAACGATCGAGGTCGTGAACCCATTTCTGGACTGCAACGAAACTCGAACCATCCAGACCTTTGCCTTGGCCATTTACGATAGCCGCCTCATAGGCGTCGCTCCCTTTCGGGTTCTCGGTTCCATCTTCGTAACCGGTCAGATCACGGCTTGGTCCATATTGAAAGGCCTCAATCACCATATTTACCCGGAAGGCGGGAGACAGGGCGTCTTTGATACATCTTGTCCTATGGACCAGTTCCCCGCGGTCGTCTCCTCTCAACCAGCACCATAAACCTCCAGGCGTAGAAGGTACATCAAAACCGGCCCCCGTATGACTGGGAAAAACACGAAGTCCCTTTATTGTTTTACTCAACGCTAATACCACGGACTCCCCGATTCCGACGACTGTATCGTTCCCATCCGCAATATCAGATAAGCGTTTCAAGGCATCACGAGGGCCCGCCGACGGCGCAAGCGAATAGACCAGATATCTTGCAAGCCGCGGAACAGATGCCAATATTCCTGGTTGGACATTATTCATGAAACCTCCTGATTATTCGCAATTCCTTTGATTTATCGCAAACGGCCTAAACCTAATTAATGATGGTTCATTTGCTATGGGTTAGTCAATCATTTCCAAGCGGAATAAACGGCGGAAATTTTCCTTTGGATTGGCAGACTTACCTGCACTTTTCTTAGGGTAACCATTGGTTCCAAGTAAGGTGATCGTGTATACTGTTATTCAGCCCCATGGAGACAGGATGACGACCGAACAAACGAGTGAAATGAAACATGGCTGGCCTCTTCCGAAACAGGACTATTGGTCTACTCCGTTCGCCGAGTCGTTGCTGCACCATTTGGATCTAATTCCGGGAATAACTGTTCTGGATGTTGCCTGTGGCCATGGCATTCCGGCGTTTTACCTGGCTGAGCGTGTCGGCGCGACGGGCCGAGTCCTGGCGGGCGACGTAAGCGAGAATCAGATTGCCCGCGCGCGCTCCATTCAAGGGAGGCACCTCCCCTGGCTGTGTTTCGAATGCCTGGACATGAGGGCAATCCCTCCGAGCGTACCGACCTTTGATAGAATAACGGGCAACTTGTCAGTCATGTTCTTTCGACCTAACCGGCTGGAAACGATCCAGGGCTTGGTGGACCACCTCAAGCCGGGCGGACAGCTCGTACTAACCTTTCCCTCTCTTGGGACGTTCGATTCTCTCTGGCGAAGAATCGATCGGGAAATGGCCAAGCGCGAATTAAGCGTGGAACGGCGGAATCTCGAATTGTATGTGGCAGAGCGGCCGTCTGCTAAAGATGGCTTTAACTGGTTGACCTCTCTTGGTCTTGAACAGATCGAGGTGACCGAGTGGCCTTTGGAGATCGCCACTGGCCCAGGTCCGATGTTTTTGCACCATCCGTTGCTTCGTGGAGGTTTTCTCGATGATGTGTACGAGTGTTTCGAGAATCAGTATCTTGCCGAGGAGGTCATGAACGCGGTGTCTCAAGACCTTCCAAGCTTTACTCCCTTGATAGCTCAGCGTTGTGTTTTATCGGGATGGAAGACAAAACGATCTAAATCCGGCGTAATAAATTCAACTGAAATATTTAATCGAACCCCGGAGGTTAATCCCCGCAATTAATGCCATAGCATCAAGAGGGGTGAAGCACTTCGGGTCGGTTGTTTATTGGCGAATTAACCATTGTTGATATTGGATAAATATCCATCCAATCGGGTGGACATGGTTTTAGGAGTTTCTTTAGTTCTGTGGAATGAGCATTTTCCGAATGTAGCCAGAAATCCTCTTCATTTCGATTGAGAATAACGGGCATTCGACTGTGAATGGATTGCATAGCCTCGTTAGCGTCTGTCGTTATGATTGCAAAAGATGTCACATCCTGGGTTCCCTCTTTCGATTTCCAATGCTCCCAGATTCCCGCCAGGCTCATGATGGGTTCTTCTTTGAGGCGAACGCAATAGGGTGTTTTACGTCCCGTTGCCATTTTTTTCCACTCAAAAAATCCACTCATGGGTATAATGCAGCGTCTTTTCTCAAACGCGGCCTTGAAGCTTCTCTTTTCTGTAATTTCTTCTGCTTTTGCGTTGATCATGCTGTACCGGTCGGCGCTTTTAACATCCTTCGCCCAGAACGGGACCAAACCCCAACGCATCAATGCGAAGTGCCTTTCTCCGTCAACAACTCTTAATACGGTCGTTTCTTGTGTCGGGGTCATATTGTAATTGGGGTTGAGTTCAGGTAAATCTACAGGCTTGATATTGAGATACCGATAAAAAAGCTCTTCATTCGTATAGGTTTTATAAGTTCTTCCGCACATGGAATCTCTTGTATCAAATTAATCTGGACTTCTCAAGACAAACCTAAAAATATTGATGAGGTTCAATCATGAATGAAATGTCTTCTTTTTTTGAATATTTCCAGATGGGTCTCATGGATTGAACAAGGAGACTAACGCTCTGTCGATCCCGCTGGATCTGCCCGCTGACAATGAGAAAGCAGTTATACAAAAAGGTTTCTTTAAACTTCTCCGACACATCCGGCCATAGAATCATATCCAGAAATCCATGTTCATCTTCTAACGTTCCAAATGTGACGCCGTTAGCTGTGGAAGGTCTCTGTCTGATCAATAACAACCCTGAGATGGTTATCCAGGTATTGGGAGGAGACCGTTTTGCATGAAACGTGGTGATTTTTGGAAGAGAGATTCGTTTCCGAAGCCCTTCCATCGGATGTCCTCTGGCTGAAAGATTAAATGTCTCATAATCTTCTCTAATGGCTTCATAGGGATCAAGATTCTTAAAACGATGATCGTCTGAGGATTCAAAGGATTTTTCCGAGAACAGACTCGTTTGTGGTTCATCTGCCTGAGCCTGAAATTCAAGAATTTTCCAAAGAGCCTGCCGTTGATCCAGGCCAAACCCTTTAAAGACATCCCCCATTGCAAGTCTGTATAACATCTTACGGCGAAGATGGGTTCTGGATAAGAAGTCGCCTAAACTTTGGAAGGGTCTTTTGGCTAATATCTCGTCTGCTTCTTTTTTGGCCAGACCTTTAACCACTTTCCAGCCCAGGCGAATTCCATTCTTCTCTATCCGGCAGTCCAAATCCGATCTGTTGGGATCAATCGGATAGACCGTTATGCCATGTCGTTTGGCATCATCAACAAGCGTGTGGGAGGCATAAAATCCCATTGGTTGAGAGTTCATGACCGCGCAGGTAAATTCAGCAGGATAGTGACACTTGAGATAACAAGAAGCGTAAGCCAGCAAGGCAAAACTGGCTGCATGACTTTCCGGGAATCCATACTGGGCAAAGCCTTTAATTTGCTGAAAAATATGTTCACAAAAAGATTCTGACAGTCCACTCTTGAGGAGGCCTTCTTTCAGTTTCTTCCCAATTGCCTCAATCGAACCGCTTGATCTCCACGCACCGATGGCCCTCCTTAAATGGTCGGCTTCACCGGGGGTGAATCCAGCCAATTCAATGGCGATTTTCATCACTTGTTCCTGGAATAAAGGAATGCCTAATGTTTTGCTCAAAATATTTTTAAGCTTCGGATGGTCATATTCAACCTTTTCAAGACCCTGTCTTCGTCTGAGATAAGGATGTACCATTTGACCGACGATGGGTCCCGGACGAACGATGGCGACTTCAATGACCAGATCATAAAAATTCCTGGGTTGCAGGCGTCCGAGCATCGACATCTGTGCCCGGCTCTCCACCTGAAAAGTTCCTACCGTGTCCGCTTTTTGAATCATCTTGTAAGTGGATAAATCTTCCGGAGGAATTTGATAAAGCTCCATACCCACCGCATCCAGGGTTTTTCGGAGGGCGGAAAGCATTCCGAGCGAGAGAATATCGACCTTCAGAAGTCCCAGAATGTCGAGATCATACTTATCCCACTGGATAATCGTCCTTCCCTCCATCCGAGCCGCCTCTACAGGAACAATTTCTATAATCGGGTCAGCGGATAAGGTAAATCCGCCGCTGTGAATGGATAAATGCCTTGGAAAGCCGGCCATTTCTTCTGATAATGTCTCAACCCACTTTCTACAGTCTGGAATTCCAGAACTTGCCGAAAACGTTTCAAATTCCTTTTCTATTGCTTTTGAGGAAAGGGTGCCCACCTTGACTCCAAACGCCTTGCTGATTTCCCGGAATGCCGACCTGCTCCGATAAGTGACGACGGCACTGACCATCGCTGCCCGTTCACGTCCATATATTTCATAAATATGTTGAATCACCTCTTCCCGCCGTTCATGTTCAAAATCAACATCAATATCCGGAGGTTCATTCCGTTCCACCGATATAAAACGTTCAAACAAGAGATTCATCCGTACCGGATCGATGGCCGTAATGCCAAGGCAATAACAGACGACACTGTTAGCCGCAGAACCTCTTCCCTGACAGAGAATCTTTCTTTGATTGGCAAATTCAACAATCTCATAAATGGTTAGAAAATAGTCTGCAAACTGAAGTTGATGAATCACCGCCAGTTCATGGATTAACTGTTTTTCAACCTCCGGTGGCACCCCTGAAGGATATCGACGGGAAGCCCCTTCCCAAGCTAATTCTTCCAGATAGCTTTGTCCCGTATGACCCTCAGGAATCCATTCAGAAGGATATCGGTATCTTAATTCAGCCGGAGAGAAGGTGCAGGATTCGGAAATGAGAAGGGAATTGGAAACAGCTTCCGGAAGATCCGAGAAAAGCAATCGCATTTGCCCGGGAGATTTTAAATACCGTTCGGCATTGGAAAAGAGCTTAAATCCCGTCTGTCTTAACGGTTGTCCTTCCCGGATGGAGGTAAAGACATCCTGAAGTTGTCTCCGGTTCTGAGCATGGTAGTGAACATCGTTTGTGGCTACAATTTTACAATCATAGGTTTTAGAAATGTTTTTAGCCCGCTCCGTCCTTTCTTTGTCGAATCCATCTTTAAATCGGGAGAGAGGAATGAATAGTCTGGATTGGAAAAGCTCCTTTAACTGTTCAAAATGAGACTGTTCCTCAGGGAGTGCCACGAGACCGTCGTTTCCAGGTAAAGTGAGGAGTTTATAAAACTGGCCCAGAGAAAGGAGCGGTTCTCCTTTAGGACGATCCGCATGGCTTGCTGTCAGAATCCGGCATAATAACCCATAAGCCTTTCGGTTTTGAGCCAAAAGCGTTAAGCGCGGATGATTCTCAAGCGATAAATCGGCTCCGACAATGAGTTTTAAATGAGGATAATTTTGGATAGCCTGGTAGGCTTTGGGAATGGCATAGACGCCATCGCGGTCTGTAATCGCCACCGCGGTTAAACCGATTTCAGAGGCACGGTGAATCAGCTCTTCAGGATGAGAAGCGCCACGAAGAAACGAAAAGTTGGTTTTACATTTTAATTCCGCAAACATGGATCCAGCTTTTTTTGCTAATCGAATATCCCATGGAGATAATACTGCTTTGTTCCCGGGGTTTTATAAATCCAGAGGGCTTCCCCGGAACGGCTGGTGACTTTAAAATAATCTCTATCAAACGATTCAAACCACCACTCTCCTGAGAGGCGTTCCGGGCCTTCCATTTCTTCAATTTCCCATTTTTTCCGGTCAGCATAAATATTTTTTCCGGAAATCGTGATTTTCTTAGGAGATTTCAGCAACCGTAAAGGCCTTGAAGGGATGGGGAGAGATGCTTCGAGAGGCTGATTGAGCGTTTTTGTCCAACCATTCTCTGGAAGATACCGTTCAACGGGAGATGCGATAAATACCTTTTCTTTTCCTAATTTGTCAGAGAGTCTCGACACCAGAGATCCCCATGCCTCTTCCTCTTCTTCTTTCTTGGTAAAAAAGTCCCGTTCGGCTTCTTTGGCTGGAACCCATTCTAATATTTGAAAAGCAATGGAGATGATCGGTGCCGTAAGAGGAGATTTAACCAGTTCGGCCTCCAGCCGGTCTTTAATGATCGGTAATATTCCAGAGACTTTTCCCTGAGGCATGGAAAGATTTATTTGACAGGATCTTTCGGGTTCTTTCACCGTGGAATAAGCTTCCTGTTCAATGACGACCTTAATAACGGAAGCTTTCTTCCCTCTCCCTTTGAGTCGAATCATTGCCCGGTCAATGATTGTTTTTGCAGAAAACAGGAGCGGTTCGAGGTGGGTCAACAGTTCTCCGGTTTCAAATTCCAGCTTCTCAATGAGCGTTTTTTCTGGAACAAAGGGTGGCCAAAGGATCTGATCCGCTTCTTTAATCTTTCGGACGGTCCATATCGCTTCTTTTCCAAATCTTGAAGACAAGGTTTTAACAGGGAGTGATAAAAAATCTTCCAGCTTCAGAATTCCAAGTTTTTTAAGAAGCGCTATCATGGAATTCAAAACGTCGGTGGGTTCCCATGGAGAAAAGTAATCCATGACAGCTTCAATCGGCAGGTTTTGCCTCTGTGATATCTGAAATCTAGCCATGGCCAGTGCGGTTGGAACGTCATTCGCCATACTCACCTTAGGTTTTAATCCGAATCGTTTATTTAAAGCTCGGAGTTGTCCGAGGAGGGTTTGTTCCCGGTAGAGTTTTCGACATTTTCCAATTTCCAAAAAGACGGCTTCATGACTGATGGCAACCTGCGGTGTCCATTGAAGGGAAGCCTCGGCGATCGCCTGGAGAATCGTTGGATTGGAATAAAGAAGACAAACAATACGCATTATCGTTGACGAATCACGTTCACGTTGATCCGTCCTCCATCATTTCGTGAACTTTTGAGCTGCAAAGCGACAGGCCACGCATTTGAGAATGCTTCTGAGAGGAGAATCAGGGAAGCATGAGCTTTTTCGGCAGACAGTTGGAATCTCCGTAACATTTTTAAATCTTCAATCGTAGAAGTCAGAATCACGATTTCAAATAAACTGGTTTTGAATACCTGTTGAACGACCCATGGAAACGCATTTCCTGCTTCGATAAATAAAATCCGATTCAAATTAACGGTTCTTTGAAATATTCCACAGGGATAAATCGAAAGAAGCGGTTCAATCCAGGCAACCCTGAACCCTGAATGCTCTTTTAAGAATTCCACCACAAATTCTGTTTTTCCGGGTCCACATACCTGTGTAATCGCTCCCTTTGGCAATTTCGTCGCAGGATCAATACAAGGCCAATACTCCCGAAGGGAAGAACCATCCAGAGCTCCAATTAAATTCCGTAATTCTATAAGGGTCTTCGTCATCCATTCTCCTAGGAATACCTGACAAGACCCACAAAAATACCCTCTATTCTAAACGAGGAAAAGGAGTCGAGAATGATAGGCTCAAACTTCTCATTGGCAGGTTTTAATTCAAATCTTTCCTTGTGCCTGAAATAGGTCTTGATGGTCGCTCCGTTATCAATGATCGCAATGACCTTTTGACCATTCTCAGCGGCGGACTGTCTTCGGACAACGACGTAATCCCCATCCAAAATACCATCGTCTTTCATGGAGTCTCCTTTGACTTGCAATGCGTAATATTCTCCGCTTTTTTTTATCATCTTCGGAGGAACTTCAATATATTCATGATGAATCAGATGTTCGATAGGAGCCCCCGCGGCAACCTTTCCTAACAATGGAAGTGTCGTTCCCCGGGTACGAACCGTAATCCCTCTTTTGGCATTCCAGGATTTTTCCAAATACCCCTTTTTTTGAAGCTGATTCAAAAAATTTTGAATCGATCCTAAAGATTTGTATCCAAATTCTTTGGCCATCTCGTGTTGGGACGGCGCATAACCCATTTGAGTGGTAAATTGGGCAATAAAATCCAGAATCCGTTTTTCTTTTGGAGTAAGCGACATAGAAAGAATGATATACGTAAGTTATGCGTAAGTCAATAGAGATGGGAGGGGCAACTATTTCTTATTTCTAACGACCACATTTTGCGACAGATCCGAAAAAAATCGGATAGAGTTTCCCCGGGGTATGACTAAGTTTTTATCAATAGTGCCTTCACTGGTTTGAATCATCAAAAGATTAAAATTAGTTGGAATGTTTTTTGGAATTTCTATCGTAATTTCTTTTTCAGTCCATCGTGTAATTTCCATCTCCGATTGATTAATAAACACTTTACCTTTTGTGGATTCAAAATTGCACCCCTGGATTTCTAATATAAACCCGGTTTGTACTTCCTTAAGGCTAATGTTTTGAAGGATCGGAGCCTTTAATCCAACCTTTATGGCATCCTCAATTTTTTCCGGATTGAATTCAAGTGTATCCTGAGGCAATGCCTTCAGGGGACGAATGACGTGAATATCCACATGTTTTTTCCCAGTAACCAGGTTTTTCAACCGGGCTTCAAGGATATCCGATTCCATCTGGGAAGTAATCATCATATCGAGTGATGTGTTGACAATATCCGGAATTGTTGAAACGGGTGAGGTTTTCGGTCGGACGGGTGAATTCAGGATACAATAAAGACGTTCCGCCCCCGCATCAATAGCGGCCCCAATGGGGGCATTATGTGTGAGGCCCCCATCCACCAGCATGTGTTGATTCATCGGAAACGGAGCAAAAAGTCCAGGAATCGGTACGCTTGCAAGAATGGCATCAATGATATTTTCCGCTGTTAAGGGAATGGCCAACCTCTTTGGGGAATCGCCCCTGATGAGAGTTTTATTGGTAAAAGTAACTCTCTTTTTTGAAACAAGATCATCCGCGATAATAATGAGGTGTATTTGTGATTCGATGATCTTTGTGAAATCAATCGTATTCTGGAGTAATTTCAGGAAAGGTTTGTTATCGTATATGGCCTTTTTGGAATTAACAATCCAGTAAATCAGGCCGGACGGAACTAAATAAGCAAGCCATAATGGAATTCGCAAACGGTAAATATCCGATGCAGTGATATTTTTCCAAATATCCAGTAGTTGAGATTGTTGATTTCCAGCAATCAAAGCGGCATTGAAAGCGCCAGCAGAAGTTCCCGTTACGATATCAAATGAAAATTCCAGATCTTTTAGGGATTGAACAACACCTGCTTCGTAAGCCGCCTTGGCGCCTCCTCCGGATAGAATAAGAGCGTTTTTCATCTTATGAAAAACCTTTGCGTGGATTCAATTGATCTCATTTTATGATTTCCAGGCAAATAAAATTTCGGATCGGTTGTAATGCCTGGATTTGTTTTGCTTTCGATTTCATAGTTGCAAGCAGGGCATCCAGTCAATGTTTTGTGGAGAAATCATGGGAGACGAAGCTGAAACAGATCCCAGAGGAGAAAAAGCCCATAGATGATTCCAAAAAACAATGGAAAACTGATGGCGCGATGGGCCCACCATTGACGGTGTTGACGAAGTGCCCAGTTGGAATGAAAAATCGCCGGGTCGTTATCTTTATCCTTAATGGTTCCTTCTCGATGCTTTAACCGATACAGATCATCAATTATTTTTCGATATGACCACTGAGCTTTTCTTTCAATGCCTCGGAGTTGCCACTCCCACAAGTCATTCTGTAAAGAAAACCTTCCAAGAACAATCCCCATCTGGAGAGTCATAAGAATACCGAAGACGCAGAGAATCAAAACCAAAAAGTGGAATATCAGGGAAACCGGCTCCCGTGTGACTAAGATTCCGATGGCTGCTACGAAGATAGAATTGGCGGTTAAATAATCTGACAGCAAGCTGTGATAGTCCCGAATACCCGAAGTCCAGAGAGTGAGGAGATTTTGGTACGAATGCTCAAGATTTTGTTCATCAGGCTGATTAGTATCGGATTCCATCGAGTCCTCTTCATTAAAAAGAGAGCGGTCAAAAAACTTCATTAGAAAAAGTGGACACTCCATAAAAACAAAACCGCTGTTCAAAGGCCTGGGGGGCCAATATCTCGGCGATGACTTGCTAAGTAGCGCCAAGCGCTTTGGCGGCTTTCGCGACATCCGAAGGGTTTACCCACAGAATTGCCCCGTATCTCCCTTCACCCGCACAAAGTGCATCTATTGCTGTGATGTTAATTTTAGCGTTACCCAGGCGGCTGACAAGATCAGCAATGGTTCCTACCCGATCCTCTCCCTGAATTAAAAAGCCCGACTTCTTTGGACTCATCGCCAAGCCCGCTTTCTTTGCCGCTTTTTTAAATGCGTCAGGATCCTCTGCGATAAAGTCTAATTGGGCTCGGCGGCCTCGTGGAAATCCACTGAATGCAAGTAAATTAACTCCTTCGTCTCGAAGTGCTCCGAGGATTCTAGCCGCTTCACCGGGTTTATTGGCTGTTTCCATTTTAAAGTAATCGACTTTTCTTATTGTTTCAGCCATCTTTGATCCTCCTTAAAGGTTCATCGCGAGCCGAGTCGCGACGAATTTATGTTTTTTGCCATTGTTTGATATATCAAGACCTATCATAGTGTATTTTGTAAAGTCAATCTGATTGCATATTCGCCTATACTCAGTTTTTGGAAATATCAAAACAAAGGGGTTACCCATTTGCTTTTTTACAACAGGTTTCGGAAGAAAATGAGAGATAGGATCGAAGAGAATCTTGATTTGATTAAAAGAGAGGAAGCGGAGAATAGACCATCGGGGAACCAATAAGACGCTCAAGAGATGCCCCCATTTCTGCCTGCGAAAGAGGAGAGAGGTTCAGGCGCACTTCAATGTGGTAGCCGGTCCGGTCTCCAATGACGCCGATCACCCCTTCGGCATCTGTCCCGCCAGGGATATATGTTCCGGTTTGAAATTCGCAGAGATTAATCATTCCTATGCCAGAAGGGCCTATGGCTGAAACAATATCGGGAAGTTCGGTAAGGGGAGCCTGGATAAAACCTCTGTAAAAAAGGGCTGAAGGAGGCTGGAGCTGTCGAAATTCCTCCAGTTGATGAAGAGGAAAACCTGACAAAAAGATTCGGAGGGTTGAAGCCGGAATGCCAAGTTTTAAAATAAATTGGCTTGCCGGAACCAGAAGCGCGTAGCGGTCGGTTACAACATATTCAAACTGGCATGGTCCAAAGGCATCCGGCCACGAAACCGACAGAAGCGCGGAAGCGTCCGTTGAAAAGAGCGTTACAGATTGATGATTTCTTTCCACCGCGATGGGAAGTCCCAGCTCCGAAACCACAAGCGAAAAGATCGAAGCTCTTTCGGTCAGCCACGCGTCGGAATCGACTTCTCTGCCTTTCTCTCTGGGAGTCATAATCTTTGATGGGACAAGACGAACGCGGATAAAGCCATGATTGTCCCGGAAGCCGATCCAGAAGACCGCTTCAGAGTCATGGACCCGAATGGTCGGCGGTGAGGGAATCTGCCACAGATGACAAATGGACAAATAGGCCTCCATTCTTTCGTGTTGACGAAACAGATTGTAATGACGGCCCGCCAAGAGATAAAATTCACCCTTCCAGCTCCCGCAAAGTTCCACCAGCGTCAATTCATCAATAATCCAGGGAGAAAGACGATCGACACCGTCCAGCCGGCTCACCGAAAATTCGTCAATGTAGCAGGCCCGATCAAGATCCGCCTTGCGGATTTTGAGGCCGATCCCCTGTAACCGGCCGCACATCGCAAGCACACTTTGAAAATCGAGCGGTGACCGGGTGACCCAGCGGTGTTCGCGCATTGTTTATTCCCTCACTTTTGAGGTTCGATCTCTTTTAATCCTTGTAAAAGGTCCGGATACCTGAATCGATATCCTAACTCCTTGATCACTTTCTGATTTGATAGCTGTTTCCCCAGGTCAATGTGTTCCAGTGACGGGGGTTTTTGCACATTCCAGATCTCAACCGCGGTGTCAATCAGATCCGAACATCGCCGGGGGCGGCCGTCGGAGGCAATATACACTTCACCCGATTTTCCCCTTTCCAAAGCCCGAAGGCAAATGCCCGCCAGATCTTCGACATGGATTAAATTTAAAAACCGGTCTGAATATCCGATTCTTCCCCGGCGGATCCATTCTAAGGGATTCCGGTTGGGTCCATAAATTCCTGCCGAACGGACAATGACGGCCCCGGAGGTGTTTCTTAAAAATTCCTCTCCCTGGACTCGAGGCGGGCCGGGATCAATGGCGCTTTTTTCGTCAATGATTTCCGGGGCTCCGGCTGGCTCCACCCGGTAGGCAGAGGTGCTCCCCAGAACGACCATCCGGCCTGCTCGGGTCTGAATTGCCTTTATAAATTCAATGACCTTTTCAAGAGGAATGGGAGAAAAAGTCCAGATGAGATCGGCCCCGGCGGGAATATGCGACCAGGTTTCCGGGAGGAGAAGGTCAAAAAAGACTCTTTGTTGGGGAGGAATTCCGGTTAAATGTTTCTCCGGATTCCGGCTTGAGATTAAAACAGACCATTGAGTTGAATCGGCCTGTCGAAAAATGACCCGGCCGGTATAGCCCCCCCCTAAAATGAGGAGTGTCTTATTGTTTTCTCTTTTCAACGAGTGGTTGCTCTAGGTTCGGATCGGTTAATCAGAGGGTCGGTCATGTCATCGTTGCAAAAAAAAACGGTTTGCCGGAGCGAGGAGACATGATATTTTAAAAAGACAGCTTCGTTGCGGATTCACTTCGCCACGCTAGCGAGCGAAGCAACTAGCTTTGCCAGCGCAAGCCGGGGATTGGGGGCCTTGAGCGATCTTTGCGAAGGCCCCCAAATATAATCGAGAAGTGGTCCCAACGGGTTTCGAACCCGTGTCTCCGGCGTGAGAGGCCAGCGTCCTGGGCCACTAGACGATGGGACCGACAAAGCTTGCTCGCAAGCAGTTCCGCAGCGAGACGCATCTTTTTTTTCAAAATGATTTTGCTCAAACACGCTCAATTTATCCGAAAATCCCTTTTAAGTCAATCATTTCTGGCGGCGAGCCATAAAGTTTGGTATAATTTTAATTTTTTAACCTGGAGAGACTTATGCACATTCATCAAATGCGGGTCGGCCACATGCAAAATTTTTGTTATTTAATCGGCGATCCGGAAACCGAAGAAGGAGTCGTGGTCGATCCCGGTTTTGAGGGTCCGTCCATTCTCGAGGCGGCCAAAAAAGCAAAGATCAGAATTAAATATATTTTAAACACCCACTGTCATTTTGATCATACCGGTGCCAATAAAGATATTAAAGGGGCGACCGACGCGAAAATTGTGATCCATCGGGAAGATGCCAAGTATCTTAAACATTTCACTCCTCCCCCCGCCGATATTGAAACCGAAGACGGCCACGTGATCGAATTGGGGAAAATGGCCTTTAAGTTTATTCATACTCCGGGCCATTCCCCCGGGAGCTGTCTCATTCATGTCGATGGATCGGTCATGACGGGCGATACCCTTTTTGTGGGGAGCATCGGGCGGTGCGATCTTCCGGGAGGTTCTCCCGAGGAGATGTACCGAAGCCTTCAGACAAGAGTCCTGGCGCTTCCCCGGGAGAGCGTTATTTTCCCAGGGCATGATTACGGCCATTCTCCGACTTCAACTCTTGAGAGGGAAATGACGGAAAACCCCTATTTAAAATGTCCTTCGCTTGACGCGTTTGTGGGGATGACGATGGGAGATGGCTTTGGATTATAAGAGGCTTCAAAAAGCCTGACTCCGTTTCGAACTCTCTTGATCTCCTCGACTTCCACGAGTTCAAACTGATTTTTTTTAAGAAGGGCGATGACCTCATCGTTGCGGATTGAAGGGAAGATAAAATTAATTTTACCTTCAGGGGCAAGCAGCTCCCGGCTCCATTGAATAATATTTTTTAAACTGAGGCTGATTTCATGCCGGGCGATTGCCTTTTCAATTTCAGGGTTTAATCTCCCCATTCCCGCTTCCCTGTAAGGGGGGTTGGTGATAATTCTTTGAAACGATCCTTTTAGAAGCTTTTCCCACGCGGTGTTGGCGTCTTCCTGAAGAAACTCGATCTGCTCTTTCAAATGGTAGAGCTCGACATTTTTTCTGGCGCAGGAGACCAGTTCGTCCTGAATTTCGATTGAAATAATTTTAACAGAGCTATTTTTTTTTGCAAGAATCAGGGGGATGATCCCGCATCCTCCTCCGAATTCCAATATCCTCTCGTTGGGCCGGGGTTGAATAAATTCGGCGAGGAGGAGAGAGTCGGCAGAAAACCGGTATCCTTTTTGAGGCTGGAAAAGAGCTTCTTTCAAAAAATCCGGCTCGAGCGATCTTTCTTCTGTCAGCCTGATTTCAGGATTGGGGAATCGCGCGGGATCAATCATCGATTTGAATCGACAGAATCGCTTCTTTCAGAAAGAGGATGTTGTTAGCGGAAGATCGGCTCTGACCTTCATCGCGCTCAGAGCCCTCCCCCAGACAGCTGATGGAGAATTGATCAAAACCGGCAAGCCTTCCCGAAAAGAACCGTCCGTCTCTCAGGCGGAGCGTCACCGGTTTGTTTTGGCCGGAGAGCATCTTAAAAAAGAGCTCTTCGGTAAAGTCCTTTTTTTTGCTCTCTTTTTTAACCCAGAAAGAATAACGCTCTGCCAGAGCAGAAAGAGAAGGGAGGCGATGTTTTTTAAAAATGAGGTTGAGGAGTTCAACCTGTCTGATGAGAGAAGCGGTTAAAGGGGGCTCTCCTTTAACGAAGAGCGAGTCAAAAATTTTGAAAAGAGGGGAGAAGATCGTCTCAAACTCAAAGGAGACGATCTGAAAAATCATCTCTCTTGTTCCGGCCTGAAAAGGCTCGTTTTCCTGATATTTTTTATCAATCGTTTCAATCCCGGCCAGCCCGGCTTCCATCTCTTTTGGCGAAACCAGGCGAATGCGGGCCATATTGGGGCCCTGGGCGGAGATGTCCTGAAGGGCTTTTTTAATCAGGAGGATCTGTTTTTCTTTCTGGGCGACGACTTCTTTCCATAATCCCTGAGACTCAGGGTGAGTTTTGGGGGAAGAAAGGATCCGTTGAAAAATCAAGGATACTTTTTCTTCATAACGGATTCCTTGGGTCAGCGTCTCAACAATATTCATAAAATTCAAAACCGGTGGAAGTTAGTTAAGAGAATTAGCAGTCTATCAAGGTTCCTCTGTCTCTTCAAGGAGTTATTGATTGAATGGTGTGTGACTTATCTTTTGATAGTGTATTATAATAGCGAGGGAAGTCCGATTCGATCATAAGGAGAGGGTAATCCCCGGCGAAAAATAACGATGAATCAACGCAATCCCAAAGACCTTTTACTCTCCTCTTCGCTTGATTTCAAAAAAGTGACTGCCATTCTGGCCCCCGTCGGCATAAAAGATATTAAAAAGGCCGATACGAATCTCCAGTTAATTGCGGACGATCCAAGGGCCCGCCATCTCCTTGCGGAAATCATAGAGGAGTTCCTGGAGTCCCTTTCCCGCTCTCCCGACCCGGATCAGGCCCTTAATTATTTTGAACGTTTTTCGAGGATGGCGCTAAACAAGGCCAATCTCTTTTCCTATTTAAAAGATTCGCCTTATACGGTTTGGCTCCTTGCAAAGGTTTTTGGGAGCAGTCCGTTCATGTCCGAAGTACTGATCCGCTATCCCCATTATTTATATTGGGTGGCCGACGCCAAAACCCTTGAGGAGAGTAAATCGAAAAGGGTCCTTGCCCTGGAGCTTTCGCTGGCGTTAAAGAACGTGAAAACCAGAGAAAGAAAAATAGAAAGGCTTTGTATTTTTAAACACCGGGAGCTTCTCCGGATCGGCGTCAGAGATCTTCTTGAAAAATCTTCGGTGAAAGAGACCCTCTCCGCTTTATCTGCGCTGGCGGAAGTCGTCCTGGATAAAGTCTGCCGGATTTCGGAAGAAGCGTTGAAAAAAGAATATGGGATTCCGGTTCTGAGAAAGCGGGCGGGAAAAAAGGTGAGAGCCAGTTTTACCGTCCTGGCCATGGGAAAACTCGGCGGGGGAGAATTGAATTTTTCTTCGGACGTCGATCTCCTCTTTGTGCATAACGCGTCCGGAGGTTTTACCGCCGGGAGCCGCTCCGGCGGAAAAGCGTCGAGCATTCCCAATGAAAAATATTTTAAATTATGGTCGCAGTCGATTATCACGGGATTAAGCGGAATCACCGGAAAAGGATTCCTTTACCGGGTCGATTTAAGGCTCCGCCCCGAAGGGAATTCGGGAGAAATCTGCCCCTCCCTCGAACGCTATAAAGCCTATTATGAAAAACGGGGAGAAACCTGGGAAAAAATGGCTTTGCTCAAAGCCTGGCCCGTTGCCGGAGACCGGAGTTTAGGAAAAAAATTCCTTGAGAACGCCGCCCGTTTTATTTATGACCGGCCCTTTTCCCTGAAAAACATCGCCGAAGTCAAAAAGATCAAGGAAATGATCGATCATAAAGTAGGGACGAGAGGGAAAAGCCATCTTCATGTTAAACTGGGCCCCGGAGGGATCAGGGAAATCGAATTTATCGTTCAGTCTTTGCAGATTTTTTATGGAAAAAAATACCCCCAAATCCATGAACGCCAGACGGTTCTGGCATTAAAAAAACTTTACCGGAACAGGCTCCTGCCGGAAGTGGCATTTAACCATCTGACCGAAGGATATCTCTTCTTGAGAAAAGTCGAGAACTCGCTTCAGATGGTGAACGAAAGCCAGACGCATGCCCTTCCTGACGACCCGGAGGCTTTCCGGATAGCGGCTCTGCGGATCGATTACAGGGATCAGAAAGGCCTTTCCGCCCAGGACCAGTTTTTAAGGGATTACAATCTCCATACCGGAAGGATCCATCATCTTTTTCAGGAACTGTTTTCCTCCGTTAAAAAATCTTCGTTGTTACGCTAAATCTTTCCAAAATGGCGGGTGAAAAACTGGCGGGAAAATTGCATCTGCCGGCGGATGGCTGAATGGAGTTCTCTGGCTCCCGTTTTCCAATCGGTCCCGATATATCCCATCCGCCTTGCGAGAAATTTGAACTCTTCCGATTTCCGGTCAGGGAGAATCAGATCCCGGGCATTCCCCCGCACGACTCTTAAAGCGTCAATGAGCGTTCGCAAAAAAAGATAAGCCTGGCGGAATAGATCGTGTTCCACTTTTGAGAGGATTTTTTTTTGATACAACCCCTCTAAGGCCTCTAACGTCGAGGGGGACCTTATTTCCGGGTACCGCCAGCCCTGAAGGACCTGGTAGTATTGAACGGTGTACTCAAGATCAATGACTCCCCCCGAACTGTATTTGATATTAATGTCTCCCGGTTTTACAAGCTCTTTGGCCTGTCTCCGGCGAAGGTTCCGGGCTTCCCGGATATCCCACGGTTCCCGGCTATAGGTAAACTGGTCCCGGATTTCCTCCACCGCTCTGCCAAGCTTTGGGTCCCCGGCCACGCGGCGGAGCCTTGTCAAGGCCTGCCGCTCGAAAGGGGCCGCCCCTCCTCCGGGAGCATAATAACTTTTCAAATAAGGCAGGGAGCTGGAAAGAGAGCCTTTGGCCCCGTAGGGCCGGAGCCTGAGGTCGACATGGAAAATTCCTTCCCGTTTGGCTTCGATGGTATTAAGTATATCCTGGCCCAGGCGTTCAAAGTACTCCTGGGTGGTAATCGAGCGCTCTCCCCCGGTTTTACCCTCCCCGGCGTAAACGAACAACAGTTCGATATCCGAAGCATATCCCATTTCACGCCCGCCGAATTTACCCAAGCCGCATATCGCAAAGGGACAAGGAACCTTCGGGGATAAATAGGGTTTTCCGTATTCCTCGCTCAGCCGGAGCGAACAGAGGAGGTAAACCTCCTCGAGGACAGCTTCGGCCAATTCGGTGAGCGCGAGGGAAAAGGCCATCAGGTCCCTTTTTTGGTTCAGGAGATGGATCAGGTCAATCCGGAACATTTCGCGGTCTTTAAATTCGTTAAGAGTCTTTTTTTTGTCCTCTACATTTTTTCCGCGCGCGAGCGCTTTTTTCAATTTCAGGCGAAGCTCTTTTTTCTTCGCCGGAACGGTTTTCTTTTTAAAACTTTTTAAAATCGGAAGCAGATCTTCGAACCGCATCTTGAGAAAATCTTCCCAGAGAAACTCGCTGGTCCCGAGGAGGCGGGCGAGAAGGTCAAGGGTGCTCTTCTGATATAAAAAAGAGATCAGAGAAGGGGAGCATTCCCTTTCCAGCACCTTTTCCAGAAGCTGGTCAAAATATTGAATTCCCTTAGCAGGATTGGGCGCCAGGGTTAGGAAATGGGTAAACTGTTTGGTTAAAACTGTGGTCACCTTCAAGAGTTCCTGCTCTCTTTGCCCTATGATTTTATTCCCCCGGGAATTCGTGATGAAGATCCGGTCGAATACCCTTTCCCCCCGGCTCTCAATTCGCACCTTATAGATATAAATATCCTGCATCGACAGGGCATTCGAAAACGCATACAGGAAAGCCGGTGTATTCCTTGAGCGGATCTCCATCACGGTCCATTTTTCAGAGAGACGGTTATTAAATTGAATGTTGACCGGATACAATCGGGACATGAACGGGGTTTTTGTTCCGGAGAGGTATTCGACCACTCGGCGGTTGACTTCTCCTCTAGCCGCGGCCATTTGATTCTGATCCAGGAGCCCGACGAGGGTTTCAAGATCCTGCTGAAATTTCTCCTGAAAAGGCCGGTCAAACTTTTCTCCTTTTAGGGGCCGAACCTGAAACAGATCGAGGATCTTCTTTCTCCCCGATTTCCGGGGAGCGGGGGAGAGGCCCGGGGAGCCGCCTCCCGGCCCCGGTTCTGAAAAGGTAAAGCTATGGCCCGACACAATATCGAGGCCATAAGAGGTAAAAAGACCGCAAATCATTGAAAATTCTGAGAAATAGTCATAGGCGGTGATAACGATATTCCAGAGGTTTCCTTCGGACCGGCTCATGTAGGATAAAACCGGATGTTCCGGGCTCAGACCCGCCGTGATCCTGAGATGACCGGCGATCTCTTCGGGAGTAAAGAGAGAATAATATTCCGGGTCCATCCGTGAATAAAAATCTTCCCGCGCTGCTTCGTCTATATCGAGGCAAAGCATTTCCACCGTTTTTTTCAGGTTTATCTCCATCCGCTGCTCCTGTTAAACTTTGAGTCTCTCAAAAAATGAAAGGGAATGTCAATTCCACGCCCGGACAAGAAAGAAAAAAGATTGAACATTGAATAATTCAAGTGAATCCGATAAGATAACCTTCTTGATAAAGGGTCTGGTTTATTCCCATGAAAATTATATTACATCACCCAAAAAGGATTGAAGAAGTCAAAGGGCCAAAAAAAGTCTATCAGCTTTTAAATGAGCTTGATATTCTTCCCGAAACGGTATTGGTGGTCTTAAAAAAAGAGGGAGACGAGGGGGATGGAGAGCTTTTAACTCCGGAAGACCGGATTGCCGATGATGAAAGCGTAGAAGTCCGTCCGGTCATTTCAGGGGGTGCGAGATGAAATGCCAGAAATGCCACCAGAAGGTGGTGATTAAAATTTCCCGGTCGAACGCGAAGTATTGCAAGGCCTGTTTTATCGGCTATTTTGAGCACCAGGTCCGGCGGGCGATTGCAAAAGAGCGGATGTTCTCTCCCGAAGACCGGATCCTAGTCGCCGTTTCAGGGGGGAAAGACAGCCTCGCCCTTTGGCAGGTCCTGTTCCAGGCGGGATATCAAACCGCCGCGCTTCATATCGATCTCGGAATAGGGCGTTATTCCGAGAGGTCCAGCGAAAAGGTAGCACAGTTTGCCGCCCGGCATGGACAGAAGGTCTATACCCACCGGTTGAAAGAGGCCCATCAACTCGGAATTGTCGAGCTTTCCGGAGAATTAGACCGGCCCCCCTGTTCGGCCTGCGGGGTCATCAAGCGGTATCAATTTAACCGGTTTGCCATCGAAAACGGCTATACCGTGGTGGCTACAGGACATAATCTGGACGATGAAGCGGCGCGTCTTCTGGGCAATGTGTTGAGGTGGCAAAACGAATATCTTTTGAAACAGTCTCCGGTTCTTGAAAAAAATGAAGAGGGATTTGTGAAAAAAGTCAAACCGCTTTACCGGGTTTCTGAATACGAGGTAGCGGCCTATTCTTTTTTAAATGGGATCGATTATGTGGTTGAAGAATGCCCTATGAGCGAAAGCTCTCCGATGCTGATTTACAAAAAGGCGTTAAACCTGATCGAGCATCAGTCGCCGGGGACCAAACAACAGTTCTATCTCTCCTTTCTTGACCATCAAAAGAAATCGCCCTTTCCCTCTTCGACCATGGTGTTGCATTCCTGTCCGGCCTGCGGACAGCCGACCTCCTCCGGGGTCTGCGGATATTGCAAGATCATGTCGCGTCTTCCCGGAGTGGCGGAAAAGGTTGGAGGCACCCCCCTGGTATGAACTCAAAAGAATTAAAAGAAGGGGAGTGTGTCCATCTCGTAGATTTTAAAAAAGAAGGTGTTTACCCGGTAAAATTAAAAAAAGGGGACCGGTTTCAATATAGCGGCCAGTTTATCTCTCATGATGATCTGATCGGAAAAGAAGAGGGGCGGCAAGTTCTCTTTACCGGCGGCAAAGAGATGATCGTCTTCAGGCCGACTTATGGCGAATATGTCCTTCATATGCCCCGGGGAGCTCAAATTATCTATCCAAAAGATACCGGCCAGATCCTGATGCTTGCCGATATCTATCCCGGGGCAACCGTTCTTGAGGCGGGAATAGGGTCCGGGGCGCTGGCGATTGCCATGCTCCGGTGTCTTGGGCCGGAGGGGAAGCTCATTTCGTATGAAATCCGGGATGACTTCGCCCGCCGTGCGATGTTAAATATTGAGCAGGCGATTGGCGTAAAGCCTCCCAATCTGTTTTTAAAAAACCAGGATATCTACAAAGAAATTACAGACCAGAACCTTGACCGGATAGTTCTCGATGTTCCCGAGCCATGGCAGGTTATACCCCATGCTAAATCGGCCTTAAGGCCGGGGGGGATTTTTTTATCCTATCTCCCCACGATTATTCAGGTGGTTCAGTTTGTCGAGACATTGAGAAGAGAAAAAGGTTTTGTTCAAATTCATGTGAGCGAATCTCTGGTTAGAGACTGGAATGTCGATGGAAAAAGTGTTCGTCCGGCCCACCGGATGGTGGCCCATACGGCGTTTTTAACGACCGCCCGCCGGGTTCAAGATTAACCTTTAAAAAAGGAGTCACGATGATTAAAAAAATATCGTTAATGTTATTTGTTGTCACGATCGCTTTTCCCTTCCTAAGCGAAGGGGCAGATAAAGGTAACAAACTGGAGCAGGGGACCTATGCGGTGCTGGAAACGACTTTGGGAAAAATTACCTGCAGGCTGTTTGAAAAAGAGGCACCCAAAACGGTCCGAAATTTTATCGGACTGGCCGAAGGGACCAAAGAATGGACCGACCCGAAAACAAATCAAAAAATAAAAAAACCTTTTTATGACGGACTGATTTTCCATCGGGTTATTCCTCAATTTATGGTCCAGGGGGGCGATCCCCTCGGAATAGGAATCGGCGGACCAGGGTATGCCTTTGAAGATGAATTTTCGTCCAAATTAACATTTGATGCTCCCGGAAAGCTTGCCATGGCGAATGCGGGACCCAACACGAATGGAAGCCAGTTTTTCATTACACAGGTGGCGACTCCCTGGCTCAACGGGCATCATACGATTTTTGGGCAAGTTGTTGACGGGCAGGAGATAGTGGACAAAATGGTTGCAGCCCCTCGCGGACCGAATGACAAACCTGTGACCGATATTGTGATCAAAAAGATGACCATTTTACGGGTTGCCAAATAAGGAAGCAGAGGATGGAAAGTCCAGCCAAAGAGCGGGTGACCGGGGCCGATTCCCCGATAAAAAAAAAGAGATTTAATATCGGAGGTGTTGACAGGACCCTTCGTGGAATTCTTGGGATCAGCCTGATGTTTGCCGGCCTTTTTTTATTCGACGGCGTTGGTTTAAATCATTTCGGCCTCTGGATCATGGCCCTGTCGCTTTTGCCGATGGTGACAAGCCAGATGGCCATCTGCCCGATTTACAAGCTATTTGGTTTTACCACAAGAACGGTGCGGGATGAAGAAAAAGAAGCCGAGTACGAAGAGAACTACGAAAAAGATTATCATTAGTCCTCGGGCAACCACTGCGGATTCCATACCACCTCCCATAGATGCCGATCGGGATCTTGAAAGTAGCCCGCGTAGCCGCCCCAGAATGTATCCTGAGCCGGCTTGACGATAACAGCGCCAGCACTTTTCGCTTGGGCCATAACCGCATCGACTTCTGACTTTGACGAGAGGTTATGCCCGAGTGTGAACTCGGTGGGACTTGGGTTGCTTAGAGGAAGGCCGGTATCATGGGAAAGGCTCTTCCGCGGCCAGATCGCCAGCTTCAAACCCGCCTGCAAATCAAAAAAAGCCACCGCCCCATATTCGAACTCTTTGCCGATAATGCCTTCCGTCCTTAAGCCAAGGCCATCACGATAGAACCGAAGCGCCCTTTCCAGGTCGTCAACGCCGATAGTTATGACGGTAATTCGTGGCTTCATGAAGTCTCTCTATGATTAATAATCGAAGGCTAGTTCTCGGCCGGTTGGGAAGGTGGGTTTGGAGACATGGAGTGCCATATACGAAGGTCCTCCGAAATAAAATAAGTGAGCACTGGCTTAGCCAGTGCATAATGCACGCTTGGGGCAGGAAGGTGGTCTTCCTGACGGGCCCTAAAATAAAATAAGTGAGCACTGGCTTAGCCAGTGCGTAACGCGGGCTTGGGGCAGGAAGGTGATCTTCCTGACGGGCCCTAAAATAAAATAAGTGAAGCAGCCGGCTATGGCGGTGAAGAGGGAGACGTGAACCCCTAAAATAAGTGAGCACTGGCTTAGCCAGTGCGTAACGCGGGCTTGGGGCAGGAAGGTGATCTTCCTGACGGGCCCCAAATTATAATGGAGGCGCGGAGAATCGAACTCCGGTCCAAAAGCCTAAAACCTAGAGCTCCTACATGCTTATTCTTTGTTTTGAGTTTCGCCCCTCTCCACGCCCAAAGACAGGCTTAGAAAAAAGGCTAGTTGACTGAGTCTCATCTCTCTGACATCAGCGGATCAGAGAGACCAGCCCGCTGCAATTGCGCCTTTCCCGCTACGCAGGCACTTGCGAGAAAGACGTCACAAGCCTAAATTAGGCTGCGAGTGCCAGTTCTTGATTGGCAGTTGCTTTTTTTCCACCTTTTTTACGAGGCCGGCGGAACCCTCGGCATGCAACCTTAGACTTAAGAGCTCCTGTCGAAACCAGTCGCCCCCTCAGATTGTATATATATTATATAGGAAAAGAGATGCCTTATGCAACACGAAGGGGTTGCTCCTGAAAAAAAATAAGTGAGCACTGGCTTAGCCAGTGCGTAACGCGGGCTTGGGGCAGGAAGGTGGTCTTCCTGACGGGCCCCAAATAAGATAAGTGAAGCAACCGGCTTTGCCGGCGCTTCACGCGGGGGAACGGGGGGCGAATGTTGCCACGAGAAAGTGGCAACAAGCCATGAGCGCCGCCGAGACAGTGAGGCGGCCGGATCATTGAGTAAATTTTACGAAGGCCCCCCGATATAAAGGAGCGGTGCCTATCTTTGTTTTTCTTTAAAGGCTTTTTCCACTTCCCGCTTGGCCGATTTTGCTTTTAAATCTTCCCGCTTATCATAGAGATGTTTCCCTCTTGCCAGCCCGATCTCAACCTTTAACCGCCCATTTTTAAAGTACATTTTCAGCGGAACCAGGGTAAACCCCTTTAGCTGGGTCTTGCCAAGAAGCCGGTTAATCTCTTTTTTGTGCAGCAGAAGCTTGCGGGTGCGAACCGGGTCGACATTTGCCCGGTTCCCGTGGGTATAGGGGTTAATATGGCACTGATAGAGAAAAATCTCGTCATTCTCGATCCGGGCA
>JBGPKT010000018.1:0-28624 GCA_041486115.1 Nitrospiria bacterium
ATTCAATCAGTCCCGGATCCGCCAGATTATCCAGGGAGAAGAAGAACGGTTTATCCATACGCTCGATCTGGGGATGAAATTGATTGAAGAACTTTTTCTCCGAATGAAAGAAGAAAATAAAAAAGAGATCCCCGCGGACGCTCTGTTCAAACTTTATGATACCTATGGTTTTCCTCTTGATTTGCTGGAAGATATCGCCCGGGACGAAGGGTATGAGCTTGACAAAAAAGGTTTTGAGCTGGAAATGGGGAACCAGAAAGCCCGCGCCCGGGCCGCCAGCCGGTTCGGAGGTCCGGACTCCGGGGTCGTCCCCCTTTATAAAGAAATACTCAATGAGCATGGAAAAACAAAATTTCTCGGTTATGATACGCTCCGGGCGAAAAGCCTTTTAATCGGACTTGTAAAAGGGACCGAACGGGTCAAAAAGGGATCGGCCGGCGAGGAGGTTTTTGCTCTTTTCAAGGAAACCCCTTTTTATGGCGAAGGGGGGGGACAGGCCGGAGACCGGGGGATCCTGTCAGGCGAGGAGACAAGAGCCGAAGTCCTGGATACTTTTAAGCCGCTTCCCGATCTTTTTGTCCATAGAATCAAAATCCTTCAGGGAGAATTGATTGAGAATCAGAGCTGTCTTCTGGAGGTAGATGAAAAACTCCGTATGGATACGGCAAGGAATCATACCGCCACCCATCTGCTCCATGCAGCATTGCGGGAACGGCTCGGAGATCATGTCAGGCAGGCAGGCTCTTTTGTCGGCCCGGCCAGGCTCCGATTTGATTTTAACCATTTTCTCCCAATGACTCGAAAAGAGCTTGATCATGTCGAGCGGGTGATCAACGAACGGGTTTTAAAAAACGCCTCCGTCAGCCGCCGGGTCATGGGAATAGACGAAGCCCTCAAGCAGGGAGCCCTTGCCTTTTTCGGAGATAAATATGGAGACGAAGTGAGGGTGATTCAGATCGAAGCCTTTAGCCAGGAGTTATGCGGCGGGACCCATTGCCATTCGACGGGAGAAATCGGCCTGTTTAAGATCATCAGCGAAAGCAGCGTGGCCGCCGGCGTTCGGAGGATCGAAGCCCTGACCGGCGAAGGGGCCTATGACTTTATCAAGAGCGAAGAGTCTCAACTTATTCAGATGGCGGAAAGTTTAAAAGCCAAAACGGCCGATGCGCCTCAGAAACTCGACAAACTCCTCTCCTCCCTCAAGGAGAAAGAAAAAGAAATTTCTGCGCTTAAATCAAAACCGGTCGCCTCTAAACCCGACGGGGGGACAGAAATAAAAAAAATCGCCGGGGCCTCCGTTTTAATCCGGCAGATGGGCTCCCTGGAACCGAAAGAGCTCCGGCTTGCCCTGGATGGATATAAAAAAGAACCTGGAGCAGATCTGATTCTGCTGGGGTCCTCGGTGGAAGACAAGGTTTTCTTCATTGTTTCGGTTTCCCCCTCTAAAATAAAGCAGTTTCACGCGGGAGAGCTAGTCCGGGAGCTTTCCATCCTCGTCGACGGCACCGGAGGAGGAAAGCCTGAAATGGCCCAAGGAGGGGGAAAGAGTCCAGAAAAACTGGCCGATGCGCTTCTCCAGGCCGAACAGCTTATTCAAAAACTCTCAAAGATTGATTTTAAATGACTCCGGCTTTAAAAAAAAGAGAGGCGTTCACCGTTTTTCTTCTTCTCGGAGGCTTATTCCTTTTTTTTGCCATCCACCTGATTCTTTATCTTTATATCCCCCCGGCAAATGAAGAAACTCATAAAATCGTCGATATCCCCGACGGCGCTCATATGCGAATCGTTGCGAATCTGCTCGCAAAAGAAGGGCTGATCCACTATAAGGAATATTTTATCCTCCTCGGAAAGCTCACGTTAACGGAAAAGAGCATCCATCCGGGAGAATATGATTTTCATACCCGGATGCTCCCTCTCGATATTCTCTCCCTTTTAAGAAGGGGAAAAATTATTCAACATGAAGTCTCCTTCCCCGAAGGATACACCTCGTACCAGATAGCCGACCTGCTCGACGAAAAAAAACTGGCCGATCGGGAAACGATCATCAGGCTGGTCCATGACCCAGATTTTATTCAATCGCTCCATATGAACGTCAAATCGCTTGAGGGATATCTTTTTCCCAGTACCTACTTTTTCCCCCGCCGGATAAAATCCGAAGAAATTGTCAGGAAAATGGTCTCGACATTTTTTCAGGAATACACCGCCGACCTTGAAGAGGCCGCCAATCAGCTGACGATGAGCCAGCAGGAAGTCGTTATTCTTGCTTCCATCATTGAACGGGAAAGTAACGTAGACGGAGAGCGGGAATGGGTCTCAGCCGTGTTTCATAACCGGCTGAAGAAAAAAATCCCCCTGCAAAGCGATCCGACGGTGATCTATGAAATGAAGGAGTACAACGGTAAAATTACCAAAAAATTGCTTCGGACAAAAACGCCGTTCAATACGTACACTCTGACGGGGCTCCCGGCGGGACCCATTAGCAACCCCGGGAAAAAGGCGCTTTTGGCCGCTGTCCACCCCGCTCAGGTCGATTACCTTTATTTTGTCTCAAAAAATAATGGGTCTCATTATTTCTCAACATCTCTCCGTGAACATAACCGGGCGGTCAAGTTTTATCAAAAACAGAACCATGTCGCGAACTGATTGATGCCATGTACAAAGAACTGAAAATCGCAGTCATTATCCCCTGTTACAACGTTGAAAACCATATTCAACAGGTCATCTCCGGGATCCCCCCGTTTGTCGATATCATTGTGGCGGTCAATGACGCCAGCCGGGATCGGACGGACGAACGCCTGGGCCAAATAAAAGATCCCCGGTTAAAGGTGATTCACCACTCAGAAAATAAAGGAGTGGGAGGGGCAACCCTTGCCGGATTCCAGGAGGCCATTGTCCGCGGAGCCGATGTCCTGGTGAAGATGGATGGCGATGAACAGATGGACCCCGCGTATCTTTCTCCTCTCCTCGATCCGATCCATCAGGGATACGCTTACGCCAAGGGGAACCGCTTTCTCCACACCAAAGAATTGTTCCGGATGCCGGTTTTAAGAAAATGGGGAAATTTCTGCCTCACCTTTTTGACGAAATTGACCTCGGGTTACTGGCATATTTTCGATCCTCAGAACGGTTACTGGGCGATTAAAACAAGCGAGTTTTTACTGCTCAACGCCGAACAAATTCATTCCCGGTATTTCTTTGAAAATGATATGCTGGTGCAGTTGAATATCTTTAATCTGCGGGTCAAGGATGTCCCGATTCCTGCCCGGTATGGAAATGAAAAATCGTCGATGAAACTCTATAAAATTATTGTTTCCTTCCCTTATTTTCTGGTCAACCGCCTGATTTACCGTTTTTACCAAAAATATATCCTGCGGGATTTTTCTCCCATTGCCCTTTTTGTTTTAACCGGAGTCCCTTTTTTTGTATGGGGGCTGGGATTCGGCCTCCATGTTTGGTGGAGGTCCATCGCCGGGAACACGGTCGCAACAACCGGAACGGTGATGTTAAGCGTTCTCCCTTTTTTGATCGGGTTTGAACTCCTCCTCCAGGCGGTCATCCTCGATATTCATGAGACTCCCCGGTAATCTCTTTTCATTCCCGTTGAAGCCGGAACATGTTTCCCCTGTATGGGCATTATTTCTTGCCGGCGTTCTGGTATTTTCTAATACCTTTGACAATGCCTTTCATCTGGATGATTTCCATACTATTGTTTTTAATTTCCATGTTCATTCTCTGAGTGAAATCGGTTCATTTGTCATTTCAGGAAACAGCTTTAGCGGAACGCCCGGCGTTTCCGGGTACCGTCCGGCGATCCTTATCCTCAATGCTTTGAATTACGCCATTAGCGGCTCCTCTCCAGCCGGATATCATCTGGTCAACCTGGCTATTCATCTCATCGCTTCTCTACTGGTCTATCAGATTGCCTTTCTCCTGACGGACCGCGCGTCGATCGGCCTTCTGGCGGGAAGCCTCTTCCTCATTCACCCCCTGAATGCGGAGGTCGTCAATTATATTTCAAGCCGCTCGTCATCTCTTTATGCGTTATTTTGCCTCGCCTCCTTCCTCGCTTTTCTCCATTACCGGAAAGAGGCCCGGGAAAAATGGCTCGCATTATCCCTGGCGGCATTTATTCTGGCCTTGTTAAGCAAAGAGGCCGCCATTACCCTCCCTCTTCTTTTTATTGCCTATGATGTTTTCTATCCCAAAAAATTAAAAAATGTCCAAAAAACCGGGATCTATCTTGTTTTTCTCTCTCTGGTTATTCTTTTTTTATCGGCACGGAGCCATTTCATGGGAAGTCCATCGTCCGCGATTCCCTCCCTTTATCCTCAAATCGATGAGAGCGGGTATTCTGAGTTTGCAAAGAAGACCTTCCTGGGAGGAATCTATCTTTCCACCCATTATCTCTATTTATTTTTATTCCCGTCTTCTCTAACCATTGATCATCCTTTTCCAGCCCCCGCGTTTAACCTCAGGACTGTTTGTGAACTTCTCTTTTGGCTGATTGCGGTGTTCTTTGTGGCGGCGTTCCGGAAGCAAAAAACGGCACCATTCCTGACTTCCTGGTTCATCATCTCCCTTCTGCCCGTTTTTTTATTGCCGGGGATCACCGCGCTTTCGATTTTTCAGGAAAATCGGGCTTACCTTTCAATTGCAGGGCTTTCCATTTTTTTCGCCTGGATCCTGATCGAGGTTAAAAATCGGCTGGAGGAGAAATCCCATTTAGCCGGACGTTTGTTTTTAACCTGTCTCTTCGGATTGCTGATCTTTTTTTCTGTCATCAGTTATTTGAGAAATGAAGTATGGAAAAGCGACGTGACCTTATGGAAAGATGCCTATCAAAAGAATCCCTCTTCTTTTATCGTCAGTTTCTCTCTCGGTTACGGCTATTTAAATGAACACCAGTGGGATCCGGCCCTTTATTTTTTTAAACATTCCCTCGAACTTAATCCACCCGGAGAATATCTTTATTATATCCACAACAATATGGGAGCCGTCTATGACCATAAAGGAAATAGAAAAGAGGCTTTCCGCGAATATCAAACAGCCGTACGACTCTCTCCGCACCTCCCGGAGGCTCATATCAATCTGGGGTTATTTTATTTAAATAAGGGCGATATTGAAAAAGCAGGAGAAGAACTGGGGGCCGAAATGGACTCTGAATTTGGACACATGGAGCAGAGGGTTTCCGCGGCGCTAAGAATGGACCGTACGGGTGGGAGCGAAGCGGCGGAGCGGCTTTTGTTGAAAATTGCTGACAGGCTCCCCTCCTCGTCAGAATACGACGGGATGAGAGCGCTGATCCGGTCCCGTTTAAAACAGAATGTCGGTAGACCCTTTTAACGACAGGGCTAATCCGAGGGGCGTACCGGACGGCAAATGTTAACGGTCTTTATACCGGCCAAGATCCATCACTTTTCTTGAGGTTAAAAGGCTCTCAAATGCTCTTGCCGGCAAAGGTTCGGAAAAGAGATACCCCTGGATGCTGTCACATTGCTTTGAAAGGAGAAATTTCAACTGACTTTCCGTTTCAACCCCTTCTGCTATCACTTTTAGTCCGAGATACCGGGCCATCGCAATAATGGCCGAAGTAATCGCCTGGTCGTCTTTATCCCCGCTGACATCTTTAATAAAAGAGTGGTCAATTTTTAACGTGTCGATGGGAAACCGTTTCAGATAACTGAGAGAAGAGTACCCGGTCCCAAAATCATCAATGGATAATTTGACCCCTAGTTGATTGAGCTGGTGGAGCGTGATTTTTGTTTTTTCAAGATTTTGCATCAGGTTGCTTTCGGTCACCTCGAGTTCCAGCAGGTGCGGATCTAATCGGCTCTCTTTTAAGATTCTTTTGATATTTTCGACAAAATGCTGTTCTTGAAACTGAAAAACAGAGATATTCACGCTGATTCTTAAAGGACCCAAACCGGCTTCCATCCAGGCTTGATTTTGTCTGCAGGCTGTCTCCAGGACGCATTCTCCTATGGGCAAAATCAGTCCTGTCTCTTCGGCCAGGGTGATAAATGTTTTGGGCGTTAAAAGGCCGCGGCTGGGATGCTGCCACCGAATGAGGGCCTCTGCCCCTATAATAGCGCCAGAATTTAATTCGATAATCGGCTGGTAATAGAGTAAAAACTCTTTTTTTTCTACCGCCCGGCGGAGGGAAGTTTCAAGCTCGAGCCTTTCCAGCGCCGAATTGTTCATATCCGAGGTGTAAAATTGATAATTATTCCTCCCCCCGTCTTTGGCCCGGTACATGGCCGTATCGGCATTCTTCAAGAGGCTCTCGATATCTTCTCCATCATAGGGGTATATGGTGATGCCGATGCTTGCCGTGATAAAGATTTCATGGCCGGTCACCCGGTAGGGGTTTAGCGCAAGCGTGTTTAAAATCTTTTCGGCCACCAGCGCGGCATCCTTTGCATGGGTAATATTGGTGAGCATAATCGTGAACTCATCGCCGCCCAGGCGAGTCACGGTATCGGTTTCTCTCCCGGCAATCAGGGTCTTTGAAATGGCTTTTAATAACTGGTCCCCTACGGTATGCCCGAGCGTGTCATTAATGATCTTAAACCGGTCGAGATCGAGAAACAGGACCGCTACCAGTTTCTGATTTCGTTTTGCCTGAGATAACGCCTGGGTCAAACGGTCGATAAAGAGAATTCGGTTAGGGAGATTTGTCAAGACATCATAATTGGCCAGATGGCTCAGACGTTCTTCGGCCTCTTTTCGCTCGGAAATATCGGTCGCTTTGCTGACATAATAGGTTTTTCCGCTCCGGAACACTTCCACATTGTCCGAAGTCATCGTGACAATTTCTCCGGTCCGTTTTTGCTGCCTTAATTCCTTAATAAACAGTCCCCCCTCACGGAGCATGATTTCATAAATTTCTTCCTGGGCGGGCCTCTCCCCGGGTGCGGAAAGGTCCAAAAGGCTCATCTGTTTGAGTTCATCCAGAGAGTATCCAAAAAAATCGCAGGCATAAGGATTGGCATCGACAAAACGAAGATCTTCACCAAACACATAAACCGGATGCTGGGCGTTCTCATAAAGAGCCCTGAAGAATTCCTCGGAATCCCGGAGTTCGGCTTCAGCCTTCTGGTGTTTCTGTTTAAGTTGTTGAACCATCGATCTCATCTGGTCCACCAGAATATTGTAGGAAAGCGCAACCTCGCCCAGTTCATCATTCGACCGGACATCGAGTTTTTGAGTAAAATCCCCTTCTGCGAGCTTCTTGAATTTACTGACAAGGTTTTTTAACACCACTCCGATCTGCTGACTGATGGCAAAAGTGGAGAAAATGGCCAGTCCGGTCAGAATCATGGCGACCAATAATAATTGCAGAAAGCTTTTCCTGATTTTCTTCTCTGTATCCGCCAGCGACAGATCGAGGCGGATCCAGGCATGGATTTTGTCTTTCAGATACATCGGTTCAAAAATGACCAGAAGTTCCTCCCCGTTTTTATTTTTAAAATAACTGAGCGTTTCCGCCTGCCGTTGTACTGCGTTCACGAACAATGCGTCCTCCGAAAGCATATCTCCGATTTTAGAAGTATCGTTTGCGGCGGTCACCATATTTGAATCATCAATAAATAAGATCTGGGAAACCCCCGGAAGCTGTGTAAATTTTGAAAGGGAATTCTGGATTAAATACAGGTTGTCGGCCATGGCTTCCGTTCCTTCCAGCGAGAGGCTCGCGGCTATCGAACGGGCTTTGGACTCCAGTTCCTCCCGGATAATTTTCCGGTTATGCTGGAACACTTCAAACGTATTAATCGTCAGGGTGGTAATGATTAAAACGGCAACCAGTACCCAGAATTTGGTACGGATAGAGATAAAAAGCGGTTTTTTAGGCATGACTTTTTCTTGACTCATGAACTTATAAAATCAGGTTTTCAGAAAGTCCTATCAGGCTTCAAGTCAGATCACGGCCAATGGACATTCATCTGTTAATTAAAGTATAGCATCTTTTAAATTCCGCGCATTTACATCGACTTAACTTGTTTATATGGGGGTTGTCCGGTCTCTGGACCGACCGATCCAGTCGGCATGTGAATCGGTCGAATCTAAGACCGGAGGTCGGAATGCTGGATTAGCAAATAAATTGGACAGGAGATATGGAATCAAGAAGGGGGAAAGAATGCGGTTACTTTATTTTGCCCGCAATTAGTTTTCGAACCATTGCTTTTTCAAGGCTGGTTCTTGCCTCGTCTAAAAGATTGATGTTGTCCCCGGCCGAAAGAAGCTTTTCTTCCGCTCTTGCAATGGCCTCTTCAACTTTCATTAAATCGATCTCTTCGGGCTTTTCGGCCAGTTCAGCCAGAATGATCACCTTATTCTGGCAAACCTGTGCAAAACCCCAGCTCACTGCGATATAATGGGTACGGGTACCGGTCCGGTAACTCAGTTCCCCGATTCGGAGCGTGGAAAAAAACGGCGCATGATCAGGTAATACGCCGAAATCTCCCAAGGTTCCCGGCGCAATCATCTCATCAACTTCTTCACTGATAATAAGCCGTTCAGGGGTGACGATATCCAGATGAAGTTTATTCGCCATGGGTTACTTTTTCTGAGTCAGTTTTGAGGCTTTTTCCACTGCTTCTTCGATTGATCCGACCATGTAAAAGGCCTGTTCCGGAAGATCGTCATATTTTCCTTCGACCAATTCTTTAAATCCTCTAACCGTATCCTTTAATTTCACATACCGTCCGGGAGAGCCGGTAAAAGCCTCTGCCACATGGAAGGGCTGAGAAAGAAACTTTTGAATTTTTCTTGCTCTGGAAACGGTTAATTTATCATCTTCCGAGAGCTCATCCATTCCGAGAATGGCGATGATATCCTGAAGCTCTTTATACCTCTGTAAAATAACCTGAACTGAACGGGCGACCTTATAATGCTCCTCTCCCACGATTTTAGGGTCAAGCACCCGGGAAGTCGAATCGAGAGGGTCGACCGCAGGATAGATGCCAAGCTCCGCCAGCTGGCGCGACAGCACGGTCGTGGCATCCAAATGGGCAAAAGCTGTTGCGGGAGCAGGGTCGGTTAAATCATCCGCAGGAACATAGACGGCCTGCACCGAGGTAATGGAGCCTTTTTTCGTTGTCGTGATTCTTTCCTGAAGAGCGCCCATTTCGCCCGACAGGGTCGGCTGATATCCGACGGCAGAAGGCATTCTCCCCAGAAGCGCCGACACTTCCGACCCCGCCTGTGTAAACCTGAAAATATTATCAATAAAAAGAAGAACATCCTGGTTTTCTTCATCTCTGAAATACTCGGCCATCGTCAATCCCGACAGGCCGACCCGGAGTCTTGCTCCCGGCGGTTCATTCATCTGTCCATAAACGAGAGCGGTTTTATCCAACACTCCGGATTCCTTCATTTCGATCCAGAGGTCGTTTCCTTCACGGGTACGCTCACCGACCCCCGCAAACACCGAATATCCTCCATGTTCCTTGGCGCAGTTATGGATCAGCTCCATAATGATGACGGTCTTGCCGACGCCGGCGCCTCCAAAAAGCCCTGTTTTTCCCCCTTTGGCGTAGGGTTCCAGAAGGTCGATGACCTTGATTCCGGTTTCAAAAATTTCAGTCGCAGTGCTCTGTTCTTCGAAAGAGGGAGCAGGGCGATGTATTGGGAGCCGTTTTTTGGCCAAAACAGGCCCCATTTCATCAACCGGCTCGCCAACCACGTTCAGGATTCTTCCCAGCGCTTCTTTGCCAACCGGCATTGAAATGGGAGAGCCTGTATCCTTAACAGCCGTTCCCCGGACAAGACCATCTGTAGAAGACATGGCAACCGTTCTCACCTTGTTTTCACCCAGATGCTGGGCGACTTCGAGTATCAGGCGGCTCGTTCGCCCTTGACTTTTTGAATCCCCGGCCACTTCCACCACCAAGGCATTGTAAATGGTGGGGAGCTCCCCTCCCGGAAACTCAACATCGACCACCGGGCCGATCACCTGAACAATTTTACCTGTGCTCATTCTTTTCTTCTCCTCATATCTGAATGTCGCTAACAGGGTATTTTGCCTCACTCCTGCGGCCTTGCAACGGACCCCTTATCGACATTCAGGAATTTATTTTAAAGCTTCAGCCCCGCCCACAATATCCATCAATTCTTTGGTAATGGCCGCCTGCCTTGTTTTATTATAAACAAGGGTTAATTTGTGGATCACATCTTTGGCATTCCGCGTGGCGGAGTCCATGGCCATCATCCTTGATCCCTGTTCGCTTGCGGCCGATTCCAGAAGGCCTCTGAAAATTTGGACTTCGACATACCGGGGGAGGAGAGTCTCCAAAACCTCTTCTTCCTCTGGCTCGTAAATAAAGGAACCTTCGATTTCAATCCCTTCCTGTTGGAAATCGCCAATGGGAAATATCTTTTCGGTCACAATCCGGGTTTGAATCGCGGAACGGAACTCTCCATAAACCATATAGAGTTCATCAAAAGTCCCGTTTAAATAGGCTGCAATCGCTTCTTTTCCTATTTGGGCGGCGTGGTCGTATTGAACCCGGTCAGAAATTCCGGTCCACTCTTTTCGGATGGGCAAATCCCGTCTTTTAAAAAAATCTCTCCCTTTTCTCCCAATGACATTCAGGGTAATCCCGGGGGTACGGGTTCTCAACTCTTTTAGACTCTCCATCGCGCGTCGTAAAATATTGGTATTAAACCCCCCGCATAGCCCCCGATCCGAGGTCAGTATAATCATTTCTATTTTCTTGACAGGCCGTTTTTGAAGTAGAGGATGGTATTCCCGGTTTGTCCTGGCTCCCAGTGCGCCTAAAACTTCAGCCATCTTCTTGGCGTATGGCCGGGCGGTCAAAATCCTTTCCTGAGCCCGGCGGAGCTTTGACGCAGAAACCAGTTTCATGGCTTTGGTTATTTTCTGCGTGTTTTTTACCGACGCGATGCGGCGACGGATATGTTGTAAACTTGCCATAACCTATTTCTGATCCGTCAATGCCGTCGGCCTTTTTTCAATGATTTTCGTTCTTAAGATGAGAATGTTTTCTTGAATTCTTCGACGGCTTTTTTGAGTTTTTGGGTCAATTCCTGATCCAGGGCTTTTTTCTGGGCCACTTCTTCTTTTAATCCCTTTTGGCTGGTTTCAAAATACTCCTTCAATTCCTGTTCAAATAAATGGATTTTTCCAACAGGCACGTCGTCGAGGTAACCGTTGACGCCGGCGAAAATAATCAACACCTGCATTTCCGCCGATAGCGGCCTGTATTGATCCTGCTTTAAGAGCTCAACCATCCGGACGCCCCTTGCCAGCTGGGCCTGAGTCGCTTTATCAAGGTCCGATCCGAATTGGGCAAATGCCGCCATCTCGCGGTACTGGGCAAGATCAAGACGGAGGGTCCCCGAAACCTGTCTCATGGCCTTTATCTGCGCCGATCCTCCGACCCTGGAAACCGAAAGCCCGACGTTAATCGCAGGCCGGATCCCGGAATAAAAAAGATCGCTGGCCAAATAAATCTGTCCGTCCGTAATGGAAATGACATTGGTCGGAATATAGGCCGAAACGTCTCCGGCCTGGGTTTCGATAATCGGAAGCGCCGTTAAAGAACCCCCGCCCCGGGTCTGGCTTAATTTTGCTGCCCGCTCCAGCAGGCGTGAATGGACATAAAAAACATCTCCCGGATAAGCTTCGCGTCCCGGGGGCCGTCTTAACAAAAGCGAAAGTTGCCGATAAGCCACCGCATGTTTTGAAAGATCGTCATAAATAATCAATGCATGCCGGCCCTTATCCCTGAAATATTCTCCCATGGATGCCCCGCTGTAGGGGGCCAGAAACTGCATCGACGCGGGATCGCTGGCGCTGGCGCAAACCACGATGGTATAGTCCATGGCTCCGGAATCTTCAAGGGTTTTTACCACGCGTGCCACGGTCGATTTTTTCTGACCGATGGCCACATAGATGCAGATCATGTTCTGCCCTTTTTGATTGATAATCGTATCGACCGCAATCGCTGTTTTTCCCGTCTGGCGGTCGCCGATGATCAACTCTCTCTGCCCTCTCCCGATCGGGATCATCGCATCAATCGCCTTAATGCCGGTCTGCATCGGCTCCTTGACCGATTGGCGGTCGACGATTCCGGGAGCAACGACCTCGATTTTCCCTTTTTCTTTTGAAGCAATCGCCCCTTTTCCATCTAGAGGCTCGCCCATCGGATCCACCACCCTGCCGATTAAAGCGTCGCCAACCGGGACCTCTGCAATGCGGCCTGTCCTCTTTACGCGGTCTCCTTCCTTGATTTTCTGGTCATCCCCCAAAATCACCGCACCGACATTATCCTCTTCGAGGTTCAGGACGATGCCATAAACCCCCCCGGGGAATTCGATTAATTCTCCCGCCATCGCCAGTTCGAGGCCATAGACTTTTGCGATCCCGTCGCCTACCTGAAGCACAGACCCAATTTCGGCAATATCGGCGGTCCGGTCAAAATCTTTAATCTGTTGTTTAAGTATCGCGGTAATTTCTTCAGCTTTTATTTGCATGAACACTCCCTTTGAACCCGCCCGGGGAATCCTCTCCCGGAAAAGGTCATTTTCTTTTACAGCCTTCGGGCGGCTGTTATCCGATCAGGCTGTTCCTGAGATGAAAAAGCCTGGCCTGAAGGCTGGTGTCAAAAACCATCGACCCGACCTGCATCATCATTCCACCTACGATTGCAGGAGACACTTTGATGGTCAAGACTATCTTTTTATGAAAGGCGCCCTCAAGTTTTCTGGTCACGGCCCCCTTTTGGTCATCGCTTAAATTCATCGGAACCGTAAGAACCACATTCATCGTTTTTGCCAGGCCTGCTTTCAATGTCCGAATTTCTTCGACAATTTCAGGAAGGTAAACCAGTTTATTCTTTTTGATTAGGATAGAAAAAAAATTCTTCAAATAGGGGTTGATCCCGGAAGCCTCCCCCTCTTTCGAACAGGAGTCGACGATTCCGCGAAGGACTTTTTTCTTTTCTTCGATGCTAAACGAAGGATTAAAAAGGACATTTTTGAGAAGTGGGTTTGCCTGGATGGTCTCGGAGAGATTCTGGATCAGATCAATGCTTTTAAAAAAAGCGGAGTCTCCCTTTGCTTGAGAATAGGCCAGATCAAATAACGCTTTGGCGTATCTTTTGGCGACAATATGCTTTAGCACAAGAAACCCCTCTTCAAGTTAAATTAAAGCGGAAAATTTATCATGTCAGGGTCCAAAAGTCAATTTCAAAATCGGGGTTTTGTCAAAGGCGGGGAGAAAGTCCCTTTAAATATCTGATGTCATTCGTCATCATCCCATTTCCAGTTTTTTGTAAATGGTGTTCTATACGGATTGGCTTTAACGGTTAACACCTCTACCGACTCCACCTCTTTTTCATCCTTCAGGTCGAAGTCCACCCACAATTCGTCATTTTCAGTCATCTGGTTTTGAAGGTGCCTCCAAGGCCCCTTTTTTAATGAATCTCCGGGGGAAATGGCATAACGGTAGGTTTTTTGTCTTCCTTGATCGACCACTTCGAGGCCATCTCTCCCATAACGGCGGACCACTTCATCCACGGTTAAGGAGTCCGGAATTAATTCGAAATGGATTCCAAACGCCTGCTCCTTAAAATCGAGATTGGTATAGGTTAAAGATAGATATTTATAGCCATGCCATCGGTCCTTGAACGAAAATGTGGCTGTTATCGAAGATTTTGTCTCTTCTTTTTCAGATTTATTCCACTCGGCCAGAGCCGCGGCTTCTCGTTTCTCTTCTGTTCGGGATCCGCTTTGTCGGAAGCGATCGATCAGTAACTTTCCTTCCGCCCATCGAATCCACTCTCTGGAGTTTTTCATTTTATTCTCTTCTCCAAACCGTTTCAGGACCTTTCCGGCCTCTTCCCAATCCAAAAAATCAACGGAAAAGGCGGTTTGATGGCCGATCAGAATTAAAATAAGAAGCCCTATTAAAATACTTAACTTTCTGTTATTCATCACTCCCCATTATGAAGTTCCTCCAAGGGGTCCCGGTCATTATAAGAATATTGCCAGATATAGCCAGGATTTTGGCTGCTTCCCTGAGACACTTACCCAAAATTCATAAATATGAAACATTTTAGTACATCTGCCAAAAAATTGGCTCACCTCTAATTTAAAAAACATAATAAATTGAAATGGTTATATTGCTATTATTGATGGTCTGTTAATTGCATATTATCATTAATTAATATTAGGCTATCGTCGAAGGACCCGGTGTTAGAACCTCAAGCTTTACAAAATAACGGATTTATTAAAATTTACACCATAAAAAATCGCGCCGCTTCAATTATTGGAATTTTTATTTCGGCCTTTTTTTTATATCTTTTGATCAACGATATTCATGATTTGAAAATTTCAAAAATCTTTTCAGGGTTTTCTGTATTTCATCCCTCGGGGCATCTCTCTTCAACTAAGCTGTTTTTTATCGGAATCGGAATTGCGATTGCCTTGCTCGTTCTACTGGTTTCTTATTTTCCCAATGCGGTTATCACAGAAAAACAGCTTAAGATCGGGCGGACCCTGGGCGGAAGCATCGGTTTAACCTATCAGCACCAAATTCCCTGGTATCAAATCTCTCAAATCGACTCCGGGGGATCTCGGTTAATTCAATGGTCGCCCAACACCTCAATCTTTTATCATACGGGGAAGATCCCGCTTGGACACTCCAATGATCTCGTTGAAGCGGTTATATCCACCGGCCTCGGTTATCGCAATTATTGTAAAATTTTAACCATTGTTCTTGAAAAAGCGCCACAGGCAAAAGTGGATCAGCTTACCCTGCAGCTCATCAAAAAGTGCCAAAAAAGGATTTGAACCCTTCTCGATGGATCATTGTGTCAGCAAATTAAAAACCCAAGCATTGTAATCAATCCGGCATGGACTGAAGGATAAAGGATATATCCCGGATCCCATCCGCGAATCTTCCATTTCTCAGGATAAAACGATTTCGATGCATCAAATATCCCCTCTTTAAAGAACCCCATCTCTTCTTCAAGCTTGATCATTAATCGTTTTGCCTGTTCATGACGGGTTTTGTGCTGATAAAGATGATAGCAAATCACCGCTTCAAAAAATAAGAATCCGGACAGGAGAGGATAAAGATCCGCTTTCAAGGAGATGCCAGATCCTTTTAACAGGGCCGCAAGGAAAATAAGAAATAAAAAGACGCCTGTGGATATCGAGCCAACCTTTAATATCTGGTCGCGGCGGTTGTAGATCTCCCCTTTAAAAAGAGGATAAAGGACTTTGAATATTTCAATTTTCTCTTCTGTGGTATAAGCCATTTTTTTAAAATATCATTTTAAAATTAAAAAGACAAGAAAGGGTTTTTTGCGGGGAGCGTTTAATGGGTTTGAGTAATATAGATCCAGAGATTAAAGACCGGCGCTGTTTTAGAAGAACCCGAAGGGAGCGGGACGATGGCTTCAAGCGGGGAGTAGGATATTTCGGCATTAAACCGCCGGTCAGCGGAAACCAGTTGATAAAGATCGTATGGCCGGTCCGACCTTCCGACCTTTGGATCGCTTGCGCGGAACGATTTGTCCGCGACCGGTCCAAAGACCGGATGGATCGCTTGCGCGGAACGCGCAGACAACCCGTTCTGCACTTCGTTTGTCCGCGATCGATCCAATGACCGGAAAGAATGGATATGGGTTCTTTTTGAAATGACTTTCCACTTTTCTGAAAAGCTTCCCAAAAGCGAGTTAAACGCTGCGGCGCTGACCCGCACCAGGTAGATTTCACGGGTACTGATGAGATTCAACGATCCAGGGGCTTGGACATCAGATTCTTTTGTCGGACTTTTTTTAAATAAAACGACCAGATTCCCTTTTAATAATTCTCCGGTCAAGAGCGGGTCGGCCTTGGCCTCCATCCAGTAAAACTGTTTAATCTTTTCCGATCCGACCTTCCGGAGCGCAGAGGCGCTGGCATTTGAAGGAACACCGAATTTCAGATGATATTGTTCAAACGGTTCGCCGGGCAATGCCGCCGCCTGTCCGGAAAAACCGGCCATTGAAAAAAAGGCGGTTAGACTCGCAAATAGGATTTTAATAAACATCGCGTAGTTTCCCCGTTAGAAAGAAGGTTTAAGGAGAAGGGTATCCCGGCTCCAGAACACCCCCTCTGTTTTGATATACCATATAGGCTTCCAGCGCCGTTAACTCGGAGCTCCCCAGGGGCAACTCTTTTCCCTGAAGCGGGATGACGATACACCAGTTGATAAACTGCTGGGCCGAAACCATGGCCCCCATCTGCGATTTAAATTTTGGAAATGTTTCGGGGTGGGTCGCCGCCGCATCGGGATGACAGATATTGCAGGACATCCCGTTGGATCCCAAAGTACGGTCGAACCAGAGTTTTTCTCCCAGCGCAACAGCCGCCAAAAACGATCGCTTCTCTTTTCTTGCCAGATCGGCGCGATGAACCGGACCCTGCGTATCCATTCGGCCCTCCGTGCCCGAATCGGAAGGGTGATACTGAACCGCCTCCTCGCCAGACAGAGGGGTACCTCCTGTGGCGATAACCGCAATGAAAAAAAAGAAGAAAACCGTGACTTTATTCCTCATGATTCTTCCGGCGGGGCCAATGTCCATAGAATATCCTGGTGCGCCACTTCACCGTTGCCGGCGCTGTTTTGCGACCAACCCAGGCCATCGTAAAAATTTGAAGGGCTTGGCCGGGGCATTTTGGCGCTTCCTTTTGGAACTCCGGTTTCAGGATAGGGGTAAGGCCATGAAGTCGAAAGGGTCGAATAAAATTTCATCCGGTCGATTTCATTTTGAACGGTATGATGGACATGGCCATGAAAGACCGAAACCGACTGAAAGGGTTTTAACAGAAGATGGGCTTCAGGCGCATCCTCCACCCAAAAATTCCAGGGGCGGTAATAATGATAAAGTGGTGGATGAATAAAGATCAGAAGCGGCGTCTCCCGTCCGATCCCTGAAAGATCTTTTCGAAGCCAGGCCAGCTGTTCCTTGCCTAGCTGAAAAGGCCCTTGAAGCGGGTGATTGAGGGTACCGGCAGTTTCCATCCGCTGTTGGGGCGTTAACTTCCTGCTGGTCCAGTAATCGTTCAGGCCGATCCCGTTTAAAATAATCAGGTGATATCCCTTATGGTTAAAAGAATAGGGGACATCCCCTTTGACAAAGGATGACCGGTAGGTTTCTCCCAAATCGAAATACCAGTCATGCTCTCCTGGAACAAAATATATTTTGGGTTTTAATTGAGCTATTGTTTCGGCGAAATATTGAAACTGTTCGGGAGTGCCGTCGTGAACCGCGTCCCCCAGATGGATCACAAAATCCGGCAGGGGAGCCAGGTTGTTTATTTCTCTGATGGCGGCTTCCAGCCGGATTTTGAGCCTCGGATTTTTGTTTCCCATCAGATGGCTGTCGCCGATGACGGCAAAGCGAAAGGCTTCGGAGCCTGCCGCCTGCAAAGACGAGCCATTCCCGAGCGATCGGATGGCCGGCGACACCAGAAGCGCACCACCCGCCAGGAATACTTTTTTCAAAAAGCCTCTTCGCGAGATGATCATGAAAAATGCTCCCGGGCGAGCGATTCGGCCTCTATGACCATTCCGTTTAACAGCTCCAACCCTCCCTCCCAGAAAGATTGTCGGGAAAGATCGAAATGGAAATCGGATAAAAGCACCTGAGGACTTTTGGAACCGCCTGATTCGATCAATGTTAGATATTTTGAAACAAAAGACTCCTTATCCTTTAAATAGGCCCCGTATAGGGAGAGGACCAGAAGTTCTCCAAACGCATAGGCATAACAGTAAAAGGGGCTATGTATGAAATGAGAGATATACATCCACCACCAGCCATAATCGTCGGTTAAATGGAGGGAGTCGCCAAACATCGGTCGGTTGACTTCAAGCCAGATCCGGTTGAGCTCCGAAGCCGGAAGCTCTCCCCCCGCTCTCCGTTCATGGTGGAGCCTCTCTTCAAACCGGGTTAAAACAATCTGCCGGAAGAGGGTCGAAAAAGCTTCTTCGCATTTTGAGCTGATCAGATATAGTTTTTCCAGCGGATCGGATTCTTTTTCCTTTAACTCGTGAAAAATCAGCATTTCGGCAAAGACACTGGCGGTTTCAGCCATCGTCAACGGGGTATCCATCTGGAAAAATCCCCGGGAGCGGGATAAGTATTGATGAACCCCGTGTCCCAGCTCATGGGCCAGCGTCATCACATCTCTTAGCGTTCCGGAATAATTCATGAGGATATAAGGGTGGTGGGTCGGAACCATCCCATGGCTGAAGGCGCCCCCCTGTTTTCCCGGCCTGATTTCGGCATCGATCCACTTTTTGTCAAAAAACATTTCGGCGGTTTTTCCCATTACCGGAGAAAAGGCATGAAAGGAAGAAAGAACGATATCTTTAGCGTCGGGCCATTTAACCCCCCTTGAGCTTTGATAAAGAGGGGCATACCGGTCGTAGTCATATAGAACTTCGAGTTTCATCGCCTGTCGCTTCAACCGATAATAACGGTGGACCATGGAAACAGCTTTTTCAGCGGTTTCCATCATCGTCGAGACCGCTTCCGGCTCAATTTCGTTAGTCAGATGCCTGGAAGCCATCGGACTGGAAAAGGCCCGGAGCCGGTCATCTGTTGCATGGTCTGCCGCCATGGTATTAAAAATATAGGTTAGGAGATGAGACTGCTTTCTAAGTCCATCTGTCATTCCTTCCGCCGCGGCTTTTCTTTTTTCCCGGTCGGGATCGTGCAGCAGGGCGAGAATTTTCTGCTCTGAAAGGAGGGCGGTTTTCCCTTTAAAAACAAACTCAAATTCCATCCGGTTGAGCGTTTCGTCGAATAACCTTGAAAAAGCCCCGCCGCCGGTATTGTTTTTTAATGCAAAGACTTTTTCTTCCCCTTCGGCCAGCCTGTGGGAGCGGAAAGTCCGTTCTTTTTCCAGATAATGGGCATAAGGAGCGATGGACGGCTTTTTCAGGAGCCGTTCGGCTTCTGCATCGGGGAGTTCCATCCATTCCAACTCAAAAAAGAGAAGGTGGTTTCTGATCTCTGTCCTCTTTTCGTTAACCTGCTGGAGGTGCTTCCCATGTTTTTCGTTTGTCGAATCACCTGCAAAAATCAAATAGGCATGCGCAGCGATCTTTTCAAGTTGGTCGAGGAGCGCTTCGAGCGTTTTAAGGATTTCTGTCAGGATTTCATCATTTAAATGGCTTGAAGAGACTTTTCCCCGGTATTCTTTTTCAAATTCCTGCGCTTTTTGAAATAGTGTTTCTAAATCTGTTTTAATCTGCGGATCTTCGGTTCCCTCATAAAGATCGGTCAGATCCCACCGGATCCCTTCGGCTCCGGAAGAAAATCGTTCAGTCATTTTTCCTCTTGTTTAAATATCTTGCGTCTTATCAAATAGTTTTGCATTATTAAACCTTATTCAATAATCGAAGTCAAAAATTATTATCTCTTATTATCTCGTAAACGGAGTACAAGATGAAATCCTACCGGGAGGAACTATTCTTTAAAACTTCAGAGCTCAGGGAATATATCAATATCACCCATCAGGTTAAAGAAGCAGTCCGTAAAAGCGGCATTCGCGAAGGACTATGCCTGGTGAATCCGATGCATATTACCGCCAGTGTTTACATCAACGATGACGAGGCGGGACTCATCGAAGACTTTGACCGGTTTTTGGAAAAAATGGCTCCCCGCGAACCGGTCTCGCAATATCTTCATAACCGGACAGGTGAAGAAAATGGAGATGCCCATATCAAACGACAGCTCATGGGACGTGAAGTGGTTGTGGCCATTACAAACGGCCAGATTGATTTCGGCCCGTGGGAGCAGATTTTTTACGCCGAATTTGACGGAAGAAGGAAAAAAAGGATCTTGATTAAAATTATCGGAGAATAGATCATGAGAAAACTTGCGGTTTTAAAAACGTCTGTTATACTTTTTTACGGAGCGCCATTAATGAAATATCTCTTGAAAAAGGAAACCGTCATGGCCAAGCGTTTTATTTTCACTTTCTTCATTCTTTTTTATTCGTTCTTTTTTCATTTAGCGCCGGCTTCGGCGCTTCCCGTCTTTGCAAAAAAATATCATCTTCCCTGCACCGCCTGCCATGAAGCTTTTCCAAAACTCAATGATGTGGGAATTGCTTTTAAAGACAATGGCTACCAGATGGGAACTGAGCGGGATACCCCTCTCGAAAACCTGGTCGTCTCTCCTTTTGCTCTTCGCACCACCCCCAATGTCAATGTTCAGATCCAGACGGCGGTTCCGACAGACCAGAGCAACAGCGATAATATTTCTACCGGAACCTTCAACCTGACCGGTCTTGATATCTTATCAGGAGGTGTTTTGACGAAGGACATTTCGTACCTGCTCGTCATCACCCCATTTTTAGATAACACTGTTGATCTTGAATCAGTCTGGATCCGGTTTTCAAACCTTTATGATAGTTCATGGCTAAATATTAAATTTGGCAAACATGAATTAGACATTCCTTTTTCTCAAAAAAGAGCTTTTAGTTTAACGAACTCAGGAAATAATTATCTCGTTTACAGTTATCACCCTGGCGGTCTGGCCAATATCAATAATTTTAATTTAGGTTCCAACCAATACGGGTTGGAATTCATGGGGCATTCTAAAGACAGCAGGATTCGATATATCGTTGATTTGAATAATGGATCCCAGACAGCCGGCAATCAGGCCCAGGGAAAAATACCGAATCTCTATGCAAATCTCTCTTTTGGTTTTGACCAGGAGAACAGCAGTGAACGAGTCGGATTGTTTGGCGATTACGGCTATTGGCCCACTTCCTATAAATCTCAGGGGGGGGCCCCTCTCCCCGGCACGGGGACGAGTAACAAGCTCTTTTCGCGGATGGGAAGCGATCTGATTTTTAACTTTGGCTCTTCCGGGACGCCTCTGGGCTCTCTTTCCTTTCAATATATGTATGGAATCGACGATGGAAGTCTCGTCGGACAAACAGTCATTCCTGATACGGCGTTAACCTGTCCTGGTCTTCCGGCGCCCTGCGGAACTCCGTTTAATGGAAGCGCGGGGGGGAGTCAGGACGGTATTTTTCATGGAGGAACAGTTGAATTGCAATGGATGCCCAATTTAAAAATGGTTTTGTTCAGCCATTACGACTGGATTTTAAATAAACAGCAGGCAGATATCACCCTTCCTAAAGATTACAATGACCAGGCCAGTTTTACATTGGGATCCCGGTACTACCTCATTCAAAGCCAATATGCTATGGTGGCGCTTCATGGAGAATGGGGCCATTTTGCAACCAAGAAAACCAATCTGGTGACCGGTGAAGATCAAATAACCAATACTTTTTTTGTTGGAGTCGATTATGCCTTTTAAAAATATATTTTTATCGGGTTTTAGGGGATTATTGTTTTTAGGATGGTTCTTTTTGATTATACCGGCAAACAGGACTCTGGCATCCGATGAAGGCGCCTCTTTAAATGTCATTAAAGGGAAGGGCGTCTATGAGCGCTATTGCGTCGGCTGTCATGGCGTCAAAGGGGACGGCAGGGGAATTTATGCCGAAGGACTTAATCCAAAACCGAGAGATTTCACAAAAGGAGTTTATAAATGGACCAGTGGGCCGTCAGGATCGATTCCCTCTGACTTCGACCTGATGATGACCATTTCCGAGGGGGTCCATGGTGCTTCGATGCCCGCCTGGAGGTCGATCAGAGAGTCGGACAGGCGATCTGTCGTGGAATACATCAAAGCCTTCTCTCCCCGGTTTAAAAAGGAAACGCCGCCGAGAGAAACCTTCATCTACCCTCCCCCTGGAGGAACGCCGGACGAAATTGATAAAGGGAAAGCCGTTTATGAAAAAATCGGATGTATGGCCTGTCATGGTCCAAAAGGGAGAGCCGATGGCCTGAGCGCCGGCACTCTGACGGATGACTGGGGAGATGCGATTCTCCCGGCCAATTTTTCGAAGGGGGTTTTTAAAACCGGCAAAGAGGAGTGGAAAATCTATCGCTCGATAGCCAATGGTTTGGGAGGGACGCCAATGCCCTCTTTTTCCGATCAACTCAAACCGGTGGAAATCTGGGAACTCGTTTATTTTATTCAATCACTCCGGGATTAGGAGAGGCTTATGAAAATATCTCGTGTCAATGTAAAGAATTTTAATTCTGGAATCGCATTTGTCCTGATGACTTTTTTATTTACTCCTGCCGCCGTGGCACAGGCTTATGAAGGAATTGTTGTGTTAAAAGGAGGAGAGCTTGCCGGAAGCATCAAGACCAAAGGAGCGGCTCCGGAAAACGACATCCACAAGGTCATCCATAATCCGGAGTACTGCGGCGCTTCCATTTCAGAAGACACTTATCTGGTGAACCCCGAAAATAACGGCCTTCAAAATGCAGTCATCAGTCTGGAAGGGATTACAAGAGGGAAAAAACATGAACCGGCGACTCTGGTTCTTGAAAACTTTAAATGCCGTTTTGTTCCTCACGTCCTTGCGGGGATGGCCGGCGATTCCTATGAGATCAGAAACGGAGACCCGGTTCTGCACAACACTCATCTGCGGTTTGAAGGGACGACTATTTTAAATGTGGCCATGCCGGAACATGGAAAAAATATTAAAAAACCTTTAACCCAACCCGGAATGATCGCTGCAAAATGCGATGCCCATCCGTTTATGAACGGAGCCCTCTGGGTCTTTGATCACCCTTATTTTGCCGTTACGGATAAAAATGGAGAATTTCAAATATCCGATATTCCTCCCGGAACCTATAAGGTTAAAATCTGGCATGAGGGAGTTTCCATCAAGGAAAAAGAGGTCACCATAGCGCCCGGCGGGAAAACCTATCTTTCAGCTGACTTAAACTTAAAATAAGGAATGATGGGTAATGTTTAGTAAATATATATTTTCATCGATTCGAGTCAAGTTTTCCCTCATTGTGGCGGTCCTTCTGATTGTCCTCAATGCCGTCAATACCTTTTACGTTATCCATCAGGAAAGAAAAATAATCCAGCAAGGAATAGAATCAAAGGGACAAGCCATTGCCATGAGCCTCTCCCTTTCCGGAGCAAAAGTGGTGGTTGAAAATCTCTTTCTGATTCAGGAGTCTCTTTCAAATTTTTCAAGGGTCCCGGATGTCTCGTCCATTCTGTTTGTCGATGAAAGCGGCATGGTCACCGCATCGAAAGACACCGCCCGGATCGGCGAATCGCTCAACGCCGATCCCGTTTTCAGGAGCGCACTCAATGGAAGAAAAGGCCTCCTGGAATACTTCCGGAACCCGAAGGGAGAGCATATGCTGGCAATTCTTGAACCGATGCTCCTGGAGGGGAAAATCCATGGCTGGCTCCGGCTTGATCTCTCTCTCAAAGAAACGGAGGAAAAGATCAGGTCGATGACGGTGAAGCTGATTCTTCTGGCCTTTTTATTTATTCTTGCCGGAACGGGCCTGACCTTTATTTTCAGCCAGAAAATCATCTCGGGATTAAATACTCTGGTCGATTATTTCAAGAAAATGTCCGAAGGAGATTTCAGCCAGAAAATCGATCTGGAATCCGAAGATGAACTGGGAAAGGTCTCGCTCTCCTATAATACGCTTGTCGATCAGATGAGCCCTGTATTTCAAAAACTTCAGAAAACCTCCGTAAACTTTCAGTCGATTTCAAAGGAAATCAGCGACGGATCCAAACTCATTGAAAAAGGGGCGGAGACCACCTTAACCGGCGCCTCTGAAACCAACCGTTTCCTTGACAGACTGAACACTTCCGTGAAAGAGGTGGAAAAGGAGATTAACCAGTTAACCGTTGAAATTGAAAAAAATGTGACGTCCGTCATCGAAGTGGGGCAGACCACAAATATCGTGTCAGAAAATATCGATTCCCTTTCGATGTCGATTACTGAGACGATCGATTCCATCGCCCATATTTCCGCAGGCGTTAAAGAAATCAATAATAACACCGATATACTTTCGAAGGCGGCCCTCAATACCGCGGAAGAAACGCAGCTTCTCGATAAAATCATTCAGGAATTAAGCAGGAATATTGAAACGTCCCGGAGCCTCTCCAATCACTCCCTCTCCTATGCTCAAAAAGGGGTTGAAGACGTGCAATCAACAAAAGAGGGAATAGAAAAAATCAAGGAATTCGGCCTTGAAACCAACCAGGTCATGCAAAACCTCGGGGAAAAAGCAAAGAAAATCGGAGTGATTTTAACAGTCATCAACAATATCGCCCAGGAAACCAACCTTTTGGCCCTCAATGCCGCCATTATCTCTTCGCAGGCCGGAGAACATGGCAAAGGGTTCGGCGTGGTGGCGAGTGAAATAAAAGACCTTGCCGACCGGACGGTTGTCTCTACCCGGGAGATCAAAGAATTGATCCGGGTACTGCAGGAAGAATCGACCCAGGCCGGCACCCTGGTTAAAAGAGGAAATCAAGTCATCGACGAAGGAGTCGTTCGGGCAGGGCAGGCATCGGAGGCTTTAAACAACATTATCAAAAGCGCCCAGGAATCATTCAAAATGGTGAATAACATCAGCGCCGCGATCCTTAACCAATCTTCAACTTCCAACCGGATTTCCAATGAAACCAAAAAAATCGCCGAAGAAGCGGTAAGAATTCTCGGAATTACCCAAAAACAGGAAAAGGAAACGGAACAGGCCTATAAAACTTCGGAGTTGATGAAAGAAGTGAGCCTGCAGGTCAAACACTTTACCGGCGAAAACCTGAAAGAGACCCGGCATGTCATTGAAAACACAGAAGCCAGCCGGAAAATGATCAACGCCATTAAGAGCGCCGTGGCCGAACTCAGCAACGGCTCTTCAAATGTCCTGGGCGCAGCCAGGAATATTGAAAAAGTTGCTTCAGAAAATATGACCATCGTTAAAAACCGCGAAGGTTTTGCCGATATCCTCTTACAGGAATCTCAAGCGTTAACCCGTATTACCTCAGGGTTTAAGGTCCTTCCATCGAATGGTTCCGGGCCTTCTTGATTGATCCCTGTTCTGCCGGCCTTAAAAGAGTCCTGGCCAGCGCGAATCCAATCACTTTTTTACACCCTCCCCTTTTTAACACCCTGGCACATTCATTCAAGGTCGCCCCTGTGGTAAAGACATCATCCACCAGTAAAATGGTCTTGTCCAGAACCTCCGATAAGCCGGTCAGGGAAAAGGTATTTTTTAAATTCTTTTGACGGGCAGAACGGCTTAATTTCATCTGAGATTCGGTTATTTTATCTTTCTTCAATAGATCGGCCGGCACCGGCTTTTTTAAATTCGCTCCGATGGTTTCTGCCAGGAGAAGTGATTGATTGAACTCTCTTTCTTTTAATCGGAAGCGATGCAGCGGGACAGGAAGGACGAGATCGATTCCTTGAAGAGATTCTAAATGTGAACTCGCAAGTGTAAAGAAAGGCCGGGAGAGCGCTGTCTTTTTCCGGTATTTAAAAAGAAAGATCGCCTCTGCCAGAACCCCCGTAAATGGATAGGGGGTAATCATCCGGTCATAAAAAGGGGGAGTTGCGCGGCAGTCGCCGCAAAGATGGCCGGGACTAAATGAAAGGGCCCAGGGAGAAGAAAAGGGTTTGCCGCACCGGGGACAAAATGGCCCCTGCAGAGGCTGAACGCCTGACCAGCAGGGGCCGCAAAAAAAAGGAACAGGACCCGCGTTAAGAGGGGCTTCGCAGGAGTGGCATTGAGCGGGAAAGAAGAGTTCTAAAAGCCTGCCAGCGGCTTGACGGATCATCACGGTCCTACATCAGATTTTGAGGGTCGACGTCTATTTCGAGCCGCACGCCGCTTTTTTTCATTTGGCTCCACTCTCTGACAATGTCTCTGGAAATGCCCTGCACTTTTCCGATCTCTTTCCCTTTGATCAGGCATCTCCAGCGGTAATTTCCATTGAGTTTATACAAGGGGGCTTGAGCAGGCCCTAACATTTCAATGGACGAACTTCTATGCCGCGCCAGCAGGTTGGCAAACTGACGGCACTTTTCTTCAACCTGTTTTTCATTCTTTCCGGACAATAAAAAAGAGATGATCCGGGTAAAAGGGGGGTAATTCAACTCTTTTCGGAAAAGAAGCTCCTTTTCGCAAAACCCGTGATAATCCTGATCCTTCGCATAAACAATGCTGTAATGATCGGGATTGAAGGTTTGCACAATGACCTCGCCCGGCGTATCGCCTCTCCCGGCCCTTCCGGCAACCTGGGTCAGGGTCTGAAAGGTCTTTTCAGCCGATCTGAAATCGGGGAGGTTCAAGATCGTATCGGCGCAAAGAACGCCGACGAGGGTAATGGAAGGGAGATCGTGCCCTTTCGTTACCATTTGAGTCCCGACGAGAATATCAATGTTGAGATCTCTCATCTCTCCCAGAATATGGTCATGAGCGAATTTTTTTGCCATGCTGTCGCGGTCCATCCGGGCGATCCGCGCGCCGGGATACAAGGTGATCAGCTCCTCCTCGATTTTTTCAGTTCCCTGCCCGAGATAGGCGAGGTTTGATCCATGGCATTGAGGGCAGGCAACCGGAGGGATGGCGGTAAAATCACAGTAATGGCAATGAAAAGATCCGGTCTTTTTATGGAAGGTCAGCGATACCGAGCAATGCCTGCATTTTAAGCTGAACCCGCAGTCGTAACAGAGCAGAAAAGGAGAAAAACCCCGGCGGTTGAGAAAAAGAAGAGTCTGCTCTTTTCGATCAAGGCGCTTTAGAATCGCTTCATGAAGGGGGCGGGAAATGCCTCCCCCCTTGAGGGCCATTTCGGACTCTTTTAGATTCACGAGGGTTACTGCGGGAAGGCCTCTTCCCGCGACTCTCCGGGTTAAAAGGATCCGCTCTGATTTTCCAATCTGGCTGTTGTAATAGGTCTCAAGCGCGGGCGTGGCCGAACCGAGGAGAACCACCGCGCCCGCTTTTTTAGCCCGGACCAGGGCGGTATCCCGGGCATGATATTTTACATCATTTTCCTGTTTATAGGCCCCGTCATGCTCCTCATCAATGATGATCAGCCCCAGGCGATGGAACGGGGCAAAAATCGACGACCGGACTCCCACCACAATAGACACGTCTCCGTTTTGAATCCGCCGCCAGGCGTCGGCTCTTTCTCCGGCGGAGAGCCCGCTATGAATGACCGCTACTTTTCCGGCAAATCTTCCCTCCACCCGGTCGATCATCTGCGGGGTCAGGGAGATTTCAGGGACCACCAGAATCCCTTCCTTTCCCAGAGAGAGGTTATGCTCAAGGGCTTTTAAATAGACTTCAGTCTTTCCGCTCCCGGTGATGCCATAGAGGAGAAAAGGGCAAAACTCTCCCTTTTCGATCGCCGGCTTGATCTTTTGCAAAGCAACACGCTGTTCATCATTTAAAACGGGAACTTCCGCTTCCTGAATGTCTTTGGAATACGGGTTTCTCAAAACTTCCGCTTCGATTGCCAGAAGGAGGTTCTTGGAGACCAGCGCTTTACAGGCCGAGGGATCGCCCCAGCGCTCATCCCACTTATCGGTCTGATGCGTCAAAAAGAGCTGAAGGATTTCAGCCTGCCGCGGGGATCTTTTCAGTCCGCCCATTTCGGCTTCTATCTGCGACAGGGGAATATTCAAGAGATACGATCGCTTTGTTTTCGGTTCTGCCAGATTCAGGGGCACGATCATTTTTAACGTGATTCCGGGAGGAGAAAAATAGTAGGACGAGATCCATTCTGAAAGGGCCATGAGGTCCGGATTGATCACCGGATGGTCGTCTAACACTTCAATAATCAACTTTATTTTTTCAACTTCGGTCCTGGAGGAGAGGCCGACCACAACCCCATGAATCACCTGCCGGCCAAAAGGGACTTTTACCCTTTTACCGACAGCAACCTGATTTAATAAATCGGCAGGAATCCGGTATTGAAAGGTCTGATGAACCGGCTTGGGGACAACGACATCGGCATACAAATAAGGCATGGCGAAATTGTAACAGGTCTATTCTCTCACTGGGAAGAAGTATTTTAGGGATGACAGATATCATAAATAGTAAAAGATGGATTCCTGGCTATTTCAACATCTGATGGATCGCCCCCTTCCATCCCTTATAAAGCGTCTCCCGTTTGTCCGGGCTCATGGCCGGAAGAAACTCTGTCTCCCCCTCCCATAAATGTTTCAAGTCGCTAAAGTCGTTCCAGAACCCAACGGATAATCCCGCGAGATACGCGGCTCCCAGAGCTGTCGTTTCAATGATTTTGGATCGGACGACCGGAAGATCGAGGAGGTCTGCCTGAAATTGCATCAGGAAATTGTTCCGCACGGCCCCTCCGTCGACATGGAGTTCCTTCAGGTGGATTCCTGAAGCTTCTTCCATCAGATAGATCAGATCGGTGACCTGATAGGCAATCGCTTCGAGTGCGGCTCTTGCCACATGGGCCCGTCCTGCCCCCCGTGTCAGGCCGGTCAAACTTCCCCTCATTTCCATTCTCCAATAAGGCGCTCCCAAACCGGTAAATGCCGGAATCAGATAAACCCCCTCATTTCCCGGAATGGAGAGCGCCAAGGGCTCGGTTTCTTCTGCCTCTCTGATGATTTGAAGTTCGTCTCTAAGCCATTGGACAATGGCCCCTCCCATAAATACCGATCCCTCCAGGGCATAGGTGATTTGATTCTTTATACCCCA
>JBGPKT010000019.1:0-27050 GCA_041486115.1 Nitrospiria bacterium
AGAGAGCCCAGGTTGTTCTAAAAGTCGGTCAACTCAAGAAAAAAGAGAATCTCGACCTTCACTATCCCCTCCGTGAACGGGAAATTCTTCATCGGCTGGAGCAAAAGAACAAAGGCCCGTTCTCCAATGAAATCATCCGGGCCATCTTCCGTGAAATCATCTCCGCGTCTCTTTCGTTAGAAGGCCAGTTAAAGGTTGCCTTTCTCGGCCCCAGGGCCACTTTTTCGCATCTGGCCTGCCTTCAGAAATATGGAGGGGCTGCCCAGATGGTTCCGGTCGGCCATATTAAAGATGTTTTTCTGGAGGTTGAGCAGGGGAGGGCGGAATATGGCGTGGTACCGATAGAGAATTCAACCGACGGGACCATCACCAATACGCTCGATATGTTTGTCGATTCCGGTCTTAAAATTACCGGGGAGATCTTTCTTGAAATCCATAATCATCTGATTTCGGCGGCTTCAAAGATAGAGCACCTTGAAAAGGTCTATTCCCATCCCCAGCCGATTATGCAATGCCAGAGATGGATCGAAAAGCATCTCTCTCATGCGCAGGTCATCGAAGTTGAAAGCACGGCCCGTGCCGCGGAAATCTGTTTGAACGATCCGGCGGCGGGAGCCATCGCCAGCGATCTGGCGGCCAAATTATACGGGCTTAAACTCCTCGCTTCCAGAATCGAAGACAATGCGCATAATACCACCCGCTTTTTAATTATTGCCCGCAAACCGATTTCAAAAACCGGCAAGGACAAAACATCGATCTTGTTTTCCATTAAAGATAAAACCGGAGCGCTTTACCGGATTCTTCAGCCCTTTGCGGAAAAGAAGATCAATTTAACAAAAATCGAGTCCCGCCCTTCAAAAAGAAAGCCATGGGAATATTTCTTTTATCTCGACATCGAAGGGCATCAGGAAGATGAAAAGGTCCGCAAAGCGCTTTCGGCGCTTCAGGACAATTGCATTTTTTTTAAAATACTCGGTTCATACCCTATAGGAAATTAAAATGAAAATACCGTCCGACATCAAAAAGCTTTCTCCTTACAAACCGGGAAAACCGATCGAAGAGCTTGAACGGGAAATGGGCCTTAAAGGGATAATCAAAATGGCCTCCAATGAAAACCCGCTTGGCCCTTCGCCCAAAGCCCTGGATGCGGTGACGAAATTTAAAAAAAATATTTTCCGTTATCCCGATGGAAATGGTTATGAACTGATTCAGGCGCTTGCGAAACGGCTTAAGGTCCCCCCCGGGCGGATCGCGCTGGGAAACGGGTCGAATGAACTGATCGAACTCTTGACCCGGGCCTTCTTGCTCCCGGGCGATGAAGCGATCATGGCCGATTTCACCTTTTCCCTTTATCGCAACATGGCTGAAATAGCCCACGCGACAGTTGTTGCCGTCCCGTTAAAGGGGTTCCGGCATGATCTTGACGCGATGGCGGCAAAAATAACCGATCAAACCCGGATGGTCTTTATTTGCAACCCGAACAATCCGACCGGGACGCTTCTCCCCCGGCATGAAATCAAGGAGTTTCTCAGCAGTATATCGGCCGATATCGTCGTGGTGCTTGATCATGCCTACGAAGAGTTTGTCACCGATTCTACCTACACTTCACTGATTGAAGAGCTCGACCGGCATGAAAATCTCATTATTCTGAGGACCTTTTCAAAGCTCTACGGGCTTGCGGGGATGAGGATCGGCTACGGGATCGGCTCCGAGGGCATGATCGAGACTTTAAACAGAGTCCGCCAGCCGTTTAATACCAGCTTTCTTTCGCAAAAAGCGGCGATCGCGGCTCTCGGCGACCAGAAACATATCAAGGCGAGCCGAGCCAACAATATAGCAGGGAAATCTTATCTTTATCAATGTTTTGATGAGTTGAAGATCACCTATGTTCCGACGGAGGCCAATTTTATCTTTTTTGAGGTCGACCGGGCAAAAGAACTTTTTGACAGGATGTTAAAAGAGGGGATTATCCTCCGGCATATCGGGGAAAATTTTTTAAGGGTAACGATCGGAAAGCCTCGCGAAAATCAGGCTTTTAAAAAAAAGTTAAAGCAATTTATTCATAAAAGATGATTGAAAGTCCGTTTTCAGGACTATTTAGAAACGAAAAGGGGATGAATTCAATGATTATTGTATTAAAACCAAATGTGACGCAAAAAGAGATCGACCATATAACCGAGAGGCTGAAAGAGCATGGATTAACCGCCCATGTTTCGAAAGGAAAGGAACGGACCATTATCGGCGCCATCGGAGACGACAGGGTGATCGAGACGCTCCCTCTGGCGATATTCCCCGGCGTGGAGCAGGTGATGCCGATTCTATCTCCCTATAAGCTGGTCAGCCGTGAATTTAAAAAAGAGAACACCGTCATTGAGTTTGAAAACGGAGTTACCATCGGAGCTAAGCGGGTCGAGGTCATGGCCGGCCCCTGCGCGGTTGAAAACGCCGAAAATTTATTAGAGATCGCCGAAGCGGTTAAATCCGCGGGAGCCCGGATTTTAAGAGGAGGAGCCTTTAAACCCCGCACCTCTCCCTACACGTTTCAAGGGCTGGGAGAAGAGGGTCTGGCCTATTTGGCGGAGACAAGAAAAAAGACAGGACTTTTAATCGTGACGGAAGTAATGGATACCACAGAAGTCGAACTGGTGGCAAAATATTCCGATATCCTTCAGATCGGCACCCGGAACATGCAAAATTTCAGGCTTTTACAGGAGGTTGGAAAATACCGCAAACCGGTCCTCCTCAAGCGGGGTCTTTCTGCGACGATCAAAGAGTTTTTAATGGCGGCAGAATATATCATGTCGCGGGGGAACCATGAGGTGATTCTCTGCGAGCGGGGGATCCGAACGTTTGAACCTTCAACGCGGAACACGCTCGATTTATGCGCGATCCCGGTGATCAAACAGCTCAGCCATCTTCCGATCATCGTCGATCCTTCGCATGGCACCGGAAAGTGGGAATACGTGGCCCCCATGGCCAAAGCGGCCATTGCGGCTGGAGCTGACGGCTTAATGATCGAAGTCCATCTCGATCCTGAAAAGGCGCTTTCAGACGGAGAAGAATCACTCAAACCTCCTAAATTTAAAGCGATGATGGATGAACTGAGAAAAATCGCCCCTGCGGTTGGAAGGACGATCTAGGTAAAAATAGAAATGAAGCCTTATTTTAATAAGATCGCCATCCTTGGCGTCGGCCTGATCGGAGGATCGCTCGCCATCGATTGCAGAAAGAAAAAGCTGGCGGGGAGCATCGCCGGTTTTGGGCGAAAGGAGGAAAACCTCAAAAAAGCGGTCACTCTCGGGGTCATTGACGCCTATGATTTAAAGGTTGAAAAGGTGGTGGATGGCGCCGACCTGGTTGTTCTGGCGGTTCCGGTAGGAGTCTATGTCAGAACGGTTAAAGCGTTTCTTCCCCGTCTTTCTTCCGATGCTATCGTGACCGATGTGGGGAGTGTCAAGGGAACGGTGGTAAAAGAGCTGGAGCATCTTCTTGGCGGAAGAAAATTCGTCCCGGCCCATCCGATTGCAGGGAGGGAAAAGTCAGGAGTCGAAGCGGCGCTTCCGGACCTTTTTAAAGGAGCCCGGTGCATTCTCACGCCGACCGATCACACTGATCCGGCGTCTCTGGATAAGATCAAAAACCTCTGGAAAGAGCTCGGAGCGGTCGTTTCCTGTTTAAGCCCCGCGGAGCATGACGATGTACTTGGAATGGTAAGCCACCTTCCTCATTTGATCGCCTTTGCGCTGGTGAATACGGTCCTCGGAATGTCCGAAAAGAAGGACAATCTGATTTCGTATTCCGGAGGGGGATTCCGTGACTTTACCCGGATAGGAGCCAGTTCGCCAGAAATGTGGAAAGATATTTTTCTGTCCAACCGCGAGAACATGCTGAGTCACATCGAAAAGTATGAAGCGGTCCTCGGCCGTTTAAAAAAATGTATCGTGGATCGGGACGAGGCCGGTCTGCTGAGGGAAATTGAAAAATCTAAAAAGATCAGGGAGTCCATGCGGTCCGAGGATCGACCGATTCAGAGGTCGAAAAATTAACATGTCGAGTCTGGCTGTCAGAAAGAGTCCTCCGTTGAAAGGGGAGATCATGGTTCCGGGAGACAAATCGGTGACCCATCGGGCGATTCTGTTTGGCGGAATGGCAAAAGGCCCCACTGTGATCAGAGGCTACCTCCCTTCCGAAGATTGCCTTTGCACCCTGACGGCTATGGAAACCATGGGCGTCAAAAGCGGAATCAAAGGGGATGTCCTTACCCTCCGGGGCGAAGGGGTCGAAGGCCTGGCCGAACCGGACAGAATCTTGAATATGGGGAATTCCGGAACGAGCCTCAGGCTGTTAACCGGTTTACTTTCAGGCCTTCCATTTTTTTCCGTCCTCGACGGAGATGATTCCCTCAGAAAAAGGCCGATGGCGCGAGTAATCGAACCCTTAACGTTGATGGGGGCCGAAATTCGGGGGAGAAAAAAAAATCGGCTGGCGCCGATTGCTATTTCCGGAAAACAGAATCTCCGGGGAACGGAGATCCGGCTTTCCGTGGCAAGCGCTCAGGTCAAATCGGCGATCCTGCTTGCGGGACTTACAGCAGAAGGGACGACCCGGGTGCGGGAGCCTTTTCTATCCCGCGACCATACTGAAAGAATGTTAAAAACCTTCGGCGCCCGGATAAACGCTTCATCGGAGGGGACCTCCATCCTGAAGTCAGATTTAAAAGGGATTGAAATCGATGTCCCGGGCGATTTTTCTTCCGCCGCTTTTTTTATCGTGGCGGCGACCCTGATTCGGGGAAGTTCTTTGATGATCCGGAATGTCGGATTGAATCCGACCCGCACTGGCCTGTTGAAAGCCCTGAAAAAAATGGGGGGACGGATCACGGTTGAAAACGAGCGGGAGACCGAAGGAGAACCGGTCGGCGACCTCCACATTCAAGCGGCCGAGAGATTATATGGAATTGAAATCGGCGAGGAAGCTATTCCGGCGATGATCGACGAACTTCCGATCCTGTTTATCGCGGCCGCCTTTGCCGAAGGGGAAACGAAGATCACCGGCGCCCGGGAACTCCGGATAAAAGAGAGCGACCGGATCGCCATCATGGCGAGGGAAATGAGAAAAATGGGGATAGAGGTCGAAGAATACCCCGATGGGTTACGGATCCAGGGGAGCGATAAAACCAAAGGGGGGACTTTTACCAGCGACGGAGACCATCGGGTGGCGATGTCGATGGCGATTGCAGGCCTGGTGGCCGGCGGGGAGAGCGCCATCGAGCAGACCGAATGCATCAGTACCTCTTTCCCCGGGTTCGAAATCTTATTAAAGAAAGTGTCGGGGTTTTAAGCGAAAAATGCCGGAGCCGAAAATCACTATAGCGGTTGACGGGCCTTCAGCTTCCGGAAAAACTACGGCGGCACGTTTGCTGGCCCTTAAGCTGGAGTACAGTTATCTCGATACCGGACTTCTTTACCGCGCGGTGGCCTGGAAGGTTTTAAAGGAAAAAATCAATCCCGCAGACGAAGCGGCGGTCAGCCGGGCCTGCAAGAGCCAGGCAGTCACGGTTAAAAAAAAGGATCATACGTTCCGGATTCAGGTTGAAAACCGGGACATTACCAGCGAGTTGAAAACGCCGGAGTTAAGCACGATTTCTTCCGCCGTTTCCAAATACAGGGCGGTCAGAGAAAGTTTAATGAACCTCCAGCGGGAGGTGGGAAAAGAACCGGGAGTGATCCTTGTGGGACGGGATATCGGCACTCAGGTCCTGCCGAAGGCTCCGGTGAAGTTTTATATGGACGCTTCTATTGAAGTCAGAGGAGAGAGGCGGCACGAAGAGCTGATCAAAAAAGGGTTTAAAGTCGATCTCGACCAGACGATCCGTGAAATGAGCCAGAGAGACCGGCAGGACAGCGAAAGGGCGATTGCCCCGATGCAGAAGGCTCCGGATGCGATCTATCTGGACACCACAGGGCTGTCGCTCGACGAAGTGGTCGAAAAAATGACGGCTGAAGTAAGAAACACTCAAAATAAAAAGAATGCGGGGGCCCGGACGGTCAGCTCCTGAAGAGATCCTTCGGGAACTTAGGATCTTGACGATCTGGGGCTTTTTAGACTATGCTTTATTCTTTTCTTTATTCTTTGCTTCAGCTGGTCTCATACATTGTTTTTAAGCTTTTTTTTAATTTAAAAATTAATGGTAGAACCAATATACCAAAAAAAGGGGGTGCTATCCTTGCTTCCAACCATGCCAGTTATTCCGATATTCTCCTGATCGGATGCGGCATCTGGAGGCGGCTTCAGTACGTAGCAAAAGCAGAAATGTTCAGAGGATTTTTTTTTCGGTTTTTCTGGACATCTATGGGAGGAATTCCGGTGACCCGGGGAGGGATGAACCGGGACTCCTTTAAAAAAATCATCGATCAAGTCGAAAAAGGGAACCTCGTCGTGATTTTTCCGGAAGGAACAAGATCGGTGGATGGCCGGTTAAACGATGCCAGGCCCGGTATTGGTATGCTTGTGGCGCTTTCCGGCGCAAAAGTCATCCCCACCTATATATCGGGAAGCGACAGGCTATTGCGTCGGGGCTCGAAGAAAATCACCATTTGTCCGGTCAGCGTGTCTTATGGCGAGCCGATAGATTTCAGCGAGATCATCAAGAAGTTTGAAGGCAAAGAGCTTTATCAGAAAATCAGTGTAGAAATTATGGCCAGGATCGATGACCTGAGAATAAAATGTCAGGGTCAGAATGTTCCGGCCGACAGGGACTCAGACAAAGTATCGTTTAAATAACAGGGAGGAAAAACTTTTTTATGTCTAACGAACAGATAATCACACAATCGGGAATTTCAAAAAAAATTCATCTCGACGGGGATTTTATAGCCGATGATCCCCGGATGGCTGAAATGGACGCGCTTTACGCAGAATCATTTAAAAACCTGGAAGAAGGGAGCATTGTCCAGGGAACCGTTCTTTCAATCGAACGGCAAGGGATTTTAGTCGATATCGGTTATAAATCGGAGGGGAGCATCGCGGCCGCCGAATTTACCAAAGAAGAGTTTGAAAAAATAAAAGTCGGCGATACGATCATGATTTATCTGGAACAGAGAGAAGATTCCGAAGGGAACATCCTCCTGTCCAAAGAAAAAGCCGATAAAATGAAGGTCTGGAAAGACCTGGAACTGGTCCATGACCGGGGTGAGATTGTCGAGGGCAAGGTCCTTTCCAGGATTAAAGGGGGAATGATTGTCGATATCGGAATCAAGGCCTTTCTTCCCGGTTCTCAGATCGACCTCCGCCCTGTGCGGGATCTCGACCAGCTGGTCGGAAAAAGCTTCCCGATGAAAATTATTAAAATGAACCAGAAACGGGGGAACATCGTGGTCTCCCGCCGGGTCCTTCTTGAGGAAACCCGCGACAAAAAGCGGCAGAGCACTCTGTCGAACCTGACCGAAGGCCAGGTCGTCTCCGGAACGGTCAAAAACATTACGGAATATGGTGCCTTCATCGACCTGGGCGGAATCGACGGGCTCCTTCATATTACCGATATGTCGTGGGGGAGGGTCAACCATCCTTCGGAACTTTTCATGGTCGGGGATAAAGTCGATGTGGTGGTCTTAAAATATGACAGAGAAAGCGGACGAGTATCGCTTGGATACAAACAGAAGAGTCCAGACCCCTGGGCAGAGGTGGAAACCAAATATGCCATCGGCACCCGGATTAAGGGAAAGGTGGCCAGTCTGACCGATTATGGCGCCTTTGTCGAGCTTCAGCCGGGAATCGAAGGACTGGTCCACATATCCGAAATGACCTGGTCGCATGAAATCAGACACCCTTCCAAGCTGGTGGCGGTGGGAGATCTGATTGAAGCGGTGGTTTTAAGCCTTGATAAAAAAGGGAGAAAAATTTCTCTCGGCATGAAACAGGTCGACCATAATCCCTGGGAAGTGATTGAAAAGAAGTTCCCCGTAGGTACCAAAGTTGAAGGTAAAGTCCGAAGCATCACCGATTTCGGCGTGTTTGTGGGAATCAGCGACGGGATCGACGGGTTGATCCATATCTCCGATTTATCCTGGACCAAGCATATCAAGCATCCGTCGGAGATATTCAAAAAAGGACAAAAAATCGATGCGGTTGTATTAAAAATCGACCGGGAAAAAGAGCGTCTCTCACTGGGATTCAAGCAGTTGACTCCCGACCCATGGGAAACCACGGTCCCGGAAAGGTTCAAAGCCGGATCCTCCGCACCCGGAAAAATTACCAAAATAACCGAATTCGGCGTTTTCGTCGAACTGGCGGAAGATATCGAAGGGCTTATTCATATCAGCGAACTCGGTCTGCCAGTGGGACAAAAAGCCGAAGACACTTTCAAGCCGGGAACCGAACTCACGGTGAAAATTGTCAAGGTCGATACCGCTGAACGGAAAATCGGATTAAGCCTTAAAGAGCATAAGCGCGATGCCGAAAATGCCGAGTACTCGAGTTACATGAAGGGACAGAGCGAAGAGCCGAGGACCCTGGGAAGCGAGTTGAACAAAAAGAAAGATCGCAACTAGGCATTAAATCCGCCGATCGTTCAGAATCAACGATCCGCATGTTCTGAAAGTGAGAAGGTATGGCTGAGCGTCCGTTTTTAAGAGGGATCATGATTATAATCGTGCTAGGGTTCCTCTTTTTTACGGGAATTTACTGGTTCTCCCGGTTCAGGGAAGGGGGCGGCCCTCAGACCGGCGAGAAAATCGCGATAGTCCGGATCGAAGGGGTCATCCTCGATGTGACCGATACGCTCGAAGAGCTGAAGCGATACGAAGACAATGCTTCGGTTAAGGCGATTCTGATCCGGATTAACAGTCCGGGCGGGGCAGTCGTCCCTTCTCAGGAGGTCTACGAAGCGATCAAAAAGATCAAAGAAAAAACGGGAAAGAAAATCATCGTCTCCATGGGGACCGTGGCCGCGTCCGGAGGGTATTATATTGCCAGCGCCTCTGACCGGATTGTGGCCAACCCGGGGACCTTGACCGGCAGCATCGGCGTCATCATGGAGCTGATGAATGTCGGAGGGCTTCTGAAAAAAGCGGGGCTCGAAAGCGTCGTGATTAAAAGCGGTGCGCGAAAAGATGTCGGTTCCCCTTTTAGAGCGATGACTAAAGCAGAGAAGGCCTATCTCCAGGAGGTCATGGACGACGTCCATTCGCAGTTTATCGAAGCGGTGGCAAAAGGGCGGGGTTTAAAAAAAGAAGCGGTCATCGCCCTGGCGGACGGAAGAGTCTTTACCGGCAGGCAGGCGATCAAGTATAAACTGGTTGATGAACTGGGCGATCTTGACGATGCGGTTCATGTGGCGGGGAAAATGGCCGGTATCAAGGGAGAACCCCGGGTCATCGAGGCCAAAAAAAAGTTCTCCATATTCGATTTGCTGAAAAGTGAATTTTTGGGGAATGCAAAATTATTCGGTTTTAATCAAAACAACATACCCGGACTCAATTATTTGTGGACGGTGGAATAAGTACGGGAGTCAATTATGACCAAAGCGCAATTAATCGAAGAAGTGGCACTACAGCTCAACGGTTATACGAGGCGGCAGACTGAAATCATCGTTAACGCGATTTTTGACAGTATCAAGAGCTCTCTCGCGGCGGGCGACAAGATCGAAATCAGAGGATTTGGAAGCTTCAGGATCAGAAAAAGAAAAAACCGCGAGGGGAGAAATCCCAAAACCGGAGATCTGGTGACCGTGAGCGCCAAGAATTTCCCGTTTTTCAAAGCGGGCAAAGAGCTCAAAGAATTAGTCGATAGCTAGGCTGCAGGCTTTTTAATAAGTCATCTATTGTCATTCTCGTGGGTTTTATCGGGAATCCAGTGTCAGTCAAATCAAGTTCCGGGCAGAGATTTTTTCTCTGCCTTTTTTTTCTTAAATGATCAGGAGTCCTTTGCCCACATTTGTAACAGGGGGAAGCGGTTATATTGGAAAACAGGTCGTCCGGCGGCTTGCCAATGCCGGAGGACGGGTCCATCTTCTCGTCCGGAAGACCAGCGGACTGAAAGGCCTTTCCCACAAGAACATCCATCTTTTTTACGGAGATCTGCAGGATAAATATAGCCTCCGCGAGGCAATGAAAGATTGTCAGAGGGTTTACCATATCGGTGCTCTGGTGGCGAGATGGCGTCCCGACATCAGGCAATTTGATATGACCAATGTCGGCGGAAGCCGGAATGTTTTCGAAACCGCTCTGGAACTCGGAATTGAAAAACTGGTCTACACGTCGTCGGTCATGGCCATCGGACCGTCCGGTCAAGCCACTCTCGATGAAACCCATCAGCGCTCTAACTCATTCGCCTCCGATTACGAACGGACCAAATACCTGGCCGAACTTGAATTCCACAAAATGGTTGCCAAAGGCCTCCCCGGAGTCATCGTCTCTCCGTCGCTGGTCTATGGGCCTTCTTTAAACTATCCCGGATCACTTACAAACCGGTTCATTAAACAGTTTATCGAAGGGAAGCTCAAGGCGGTTCCCGCGGCAGGAGAGAAAAAAGGGAACGGGGTCTATATCGAAGATGTCGTCACGGGCCATTTTCTGGCGATGGATAAAGGAAAAGTCGGGGAAAAATATATTCTGGGAGGTGAAAATCTGACCCTCGACCAGTTTATTGCCTTAATGAGCGTGGAGTTTAAATTAAAGCGGAAGATTCGGAAAATCCCTCTCTCTCTCCTATGGGGCATTGGTGTTTTGAATGAAATAAAAGCGAGGTTAAAAGGGACTCAGCCTGAATACCCCCGAAGTTTCGCGAATATCTATGGCCATAGCTGGGCTTATTCGTCAGAAAAAGCAAAAAGAGATCTGGGCTATCAGTCCCGATCGCTCAGAGAGGGTCTGAAAATTACGCACGCCTGGCTGACCGGACAGCCTCTGCCCCCTCCGCCCCCCTCGGACCTGCTCGGTCCGCAATATAGTCTGATTCAACTCAAATAGGGGGGGTCAGTTTTTTACGAAGGGTTTCTTCGATGGCCTGAAGAGGAATCTCCTCCTGCTCTTTTGTTTTCATCTGGCGGAGCGTCGCTTTGCCCGAATTCAGTTCATCTTCGCCGATCATCAGCACATAACGGGCATGATATTTATCGGCTTTTTTCATCTGGCTCTTTAAGCTGGCGTTTTGAAAATCCATTTCGGCGCCGATATGATTCTTGCGCAATTCCGCCAGAATCAAAAGGGCCGTCCCCTGGGCTTTCTTTCCCAGAGCGGCGATAAAGAGGGGGAGCTCGATATCAGGAGTCAGCGAAGGGTCCATTAAGGCAATTACTCTCTCCAGTCCGATGGCGAACCCGATTCCCAGGGTACTTCCGCCACCCAGCTCCTCGACCAGGCCGTCGTATCTCCCCCCGGCCGCAAGGGTGTTTTGGGCTCCCAGGCCCTCGGATTTCCATTCAAAAGCGGTTTTCGTATAGTAATCGAGTCCTCTGACGAGCCGCGGGTTAAGTCGAAAGTCGATTTTTAAAATATCTAGTCCGTTTTTAACCTCCTTAAAATGGTCGTCGCACTCCTGGCAAAGAAATTTTATTATTTCAGGCGCATCATGAATAGTTTTTTGGCAGGCTTCGTTCTTACAGTCAAGAACTCTCATCGGATTGCTTAAAGTCCGGCGCTGGCAATTTTCGCAAAGCTCCGACGATTTTGTTTTCAAATATTCCTGAAGTACCCGTTTATAACCTGGCCGGCATTGAGGACACCCCACAGAGTTGATTTCAAGTGAAACCATTTGCTGAACCCCTGTTGTAAACCCCAGTTCCCGAAAAAGTTCAGAAAGAAGAGAGATCATCTCCACATCCTGAAGCGGCCCCGACGGTCCGAGCGCCTCGACCCCGGCCTGATAAAACTGCCGGAACCGTCCCTTTTGCGGACGTTCATGCCGGAACATCGGTCCGATATAGAATAATTTAACGAGCGGTAAGGTGGCCTGGAGGTTATGTTCGATATAAGCCCGAACGACCGAAGCGGTCCCTTCCGGCCGGAGGGAGATCTTCTTTCCATCGCGGTCTTCGAAGGTGTACATCTCTTTTTCAACGATATCAGTCCCGGTTCCGATACTCCGGGCAAACAGAGCCGTCTCTTCCAGAATCGGGAGTTTAATTTCTTTGAAATTGAAATTCTTAAACAGTCTCCGAAGGAGACGGTCGACATAATCCCACTTCGGGATTTCGTCCGGAAGAATATCTTTAAACCCTTTAATCGTCTGAATGTGCATTTGCGCCTTCTATAAGGCTTTAAATATATCGTATTTTATAGAACATTGTAAATTTGATTTTAAAACAATAAAATCAATGTCGTGGAAATTGCTGAAGCCAATCACAAATTAAAGCCCTATGCCGGAAGGTTGATTACCCTGAAAGATCAAATCTTTACGCTCGAAAGCGTAGAAGAAGACCATCTGGTATTAAGAAACGAAGATCAGATGCATACGTTTATCTGGTTTTCATCCATTCAATCGGTTCGCGAAGTTCCGGGCGGTCCACCTGAAATTATTCTTCCTTAAGAAGAAAAAAATAAATCTGACCACTTCCGGGAACTTTTTTTAATCCAAAGCGTCTTAGTAAGTGAAAAGTCATTTTCATCAGAATGAGGAAATAGCCCGGATATGGAGAAGCGCTCACAATTTGAAGAAAAGGTACTTGGCCTTTTAAATGAGCTTTTTGGGGTTGCTCTTCGGTTGGCAAAAAACCGGGATGATGCGGAAGACCTTGTCGCGGAGACCATCACGAAAGCCTGGCTGAACCGATCGGATATCAAGGACCCGCAAAAGTTCCGGTCATGGATATTCCGAATTTTGAGTAATACCTTTATCAGCGACTGTAGGAAAAAATCGACTCGCCCGAAAACTGAGCCCTTCACGGATTCTTATTCCGAAGAGAGTGAAAATTTCTCCATTTTCGAAAAACTACACCAGCCATTTCTTCTCTGGTGGAGCAATCCTGAAAAGGAATTTTTGAACAAAATCCTTCGGGAGGATCTTGAAAAGGCTGTCGACTCACTTCCGGATAATTTTCGGATCGTGGTAGTGCTTTCAGATATGGAAGGGTTTTCCTACAAAGAGATTGCCGGCATTCTTAAACTGCCGATAGGAACCATCCGTTCACGATTGGCAAGAGGGAGGGGCCTGTTACAAAAGATCCTGTGGGATCATGCTTTGATGGCAGGTTTGGTTAAGCCTGAAGGCCAGGCCATATCAACTGGCGCCAGGGTGCCTGAAACTGAGGGTTCAGTTCAGGTTAATGTATCAGATAGGGAAACTTATGAAAAAAATAAAAAACATCAAATGTGAAGAGGCTCTCAAGCATCTTTATGCTTACCTTGATCAGGAGATCAGACCGGATAAACAGGAAGAGATGGAAAAACATTTTGCGAGTTGCAGGACCTGTTTTTCAAAATATGAATTTGAAAAACATCTCAAAGAATATCTCATCCGAGTCGGAGGAACCAGCGTTTCTTCGTCATTTGAAAGGCGGGTAAAAGAGTTGATTAGACAATTTTAAGGTAATGACACCAGGTAAACGATGGAAACATTCTGTTAAACAATGATGAAAAAAGGGGGAAAAGAACATGAGAATTTATTTTGTCAAGGTATTATCCGTAGGGATATTGCTGTTCGCTTTTTTCGCTTGTAGCATTCCTCAAGTTAAACCATCCGCCAGTTTGTATCAGCGGTTGGGCGAAAAACCGGCCCTCGAGGAAGTGGTATCTGATTTTCTCCAAAAAGTGGGTTCTGACACACGCATTACCAATGAAAAAGTCAAGGAATCTCTTGCGAAAGTCGACCAGACCGTTTTAAAAAATTACCTGGTGGAAATGATGTGCCAGGCCACCGGAGGTCCCTGTCAATATCATGGCCGGGATATGAAAACATCTCATGCCGGCTTAAGAATCACCAACGCAGAATTTGACCATGTGGTGGACGATCTGGTTCAAACCCTGGATCAGTATAAAGTCCCTCAAAAGGAGAAAAGCGAATTGTTGGCAATTCTCGCGCCGCTTCGAAGTGATATCGTAGAAGTCCGTTAAGTCCATTTCGTCAAAGGATAGGCCGGTAATTAAAAAAAATAAACTATAAAATAGCTTGCCGTGAGCTGTTTTGAGCAAGCCTGAGGGGGGTCGTAAAATGGTTGCTTTTCTTGAAAACAAAAAAGGATCCATCTTTCAAGCAGTTTCTCAAATGTATACCGAGGTTGCCAGTTGTCCTCGTAAGATTTTTCATTTTCCAACCGGGAGGCCTGCCTGCTCATTTGTGGGTTATCCCGAAGAACAACTGGATCAGATTCCTGACACCGCTTCAGAATCGTTTGCGGGAGTCGGTTACCCTTTTGCAGCTCATATAATTCAAAAAGGAGACCGTGTTTTGGATATTGGATCAGGATCTGGAACGGATGTTCTGATTGCATCTTTTTTGGTCGGTTCAAAGGGGAGAGTTTTTGGTCTTGACATGACAGATGCAATGCTGAAAAAAGCAAGGTCAAATGCGGCAAAAATGAAGGCTGAAAATGTGGAATTTCTCAAAGGGAATGCGGAGCAGATTCCTCTCCCTGATGAATCGGTGGATGTCGTCACCAGCAATGGCGTATTAAATCTTGTACCCGATAAACCGAGGGCGTTTTCTGAGATCTGCCGGGTTCTCCGGCCGGGAGGAAAAATTCAAATATCAGATATCGTTTTGGGAAAACCGATCAAGGAAACTTCTCGTGAAAATCCCCAGCTCTGGGCAGAGTGTATCGTCGGAGCAGTTCTGGAGGAAGAATATCTGGAAATGTTTCGAAAAGCCGGTTTGAACGATCTGAAAACGATTAACCAGCTCGATTATTTTTCAAAAAGCGCAGAAGCCGATACACGTGAAGTTGCGCATTCTTATGGTGCAAAAACGATTGTTTTTAAAGGAATAAAAAAAATGAGATGAGTAACAACCTGGCACCTGAATCTCGATTGACTTTTTCCATTAAAAAATGGTAAGAATAAAGACCAACCTATAAGCGGGAATAGCTCAGCGGTAGAGCATCGCCTTGCCAAGGCGAGGGTCGCGAGTTCAAATCTCGTTTCCCGCTCCATTTTCATCCAATAAGTCAAAAAGAAAAGTCAAAGGCCGCCTAGGCTCCTGTCGGTCTTCATTTCGAAATCCAAATATCCACTATTTTATTCTCCCCAGGGGGATAAATGACCGGTCTATTTAGTTGACACGATTGATCTAATACATTAAGTGATCAGTTTGATTACGGCATTTTCGAAAATGACGATAAAATAGACCGGACGCTCTTTAGATCCCCTTAAAAAAATAGAATGTCTTTTCTATTTCTAGATCAGATAGGTCGTATAAAATATCCCAAGACAAAAAGGTCAAGTGTAATAATACCATGTAATAACACTCATTCACTATTTTGTCGAAAAAGTCTATAATAGACATTTCTTCTCTCTTCACTTCATGGAGGAGAGGCTCAATGGGGTCGAATAACTGTTATTCATACTATAGTATTAGGCAATAAGTCCGATGCAGAGAAAAACTAAATTTGATTATATGGATTTTACAAGTCGAAACAAGATCTTTATCGATCGGACAGTTCAGAAGAAAGTCCAATCGGTGCGTCTTCTTTTCGCTGGGTGTGGTCTAGGGAGTCTGATCGCTGAAACAGCTATCCGCTTGGGATTTTCTCGATTCCTATTAGCTGACGGAGATCAGGTTGAACTATCGAACTTAAACCGACAAAGTTTTAATACGACACACCTTGGGCTTAATAAAGCAGTTGCAACGGCCTCCGTGTTAAGAAAAATAAACCCGCAGGCCGACATTCAGGTATTTAAAAAGTTTATTAACCTGGTCGATGTTCCTGACCTGATCAACAACTGCGATTTTATTATAAATACAGTCGATGTCAACAAAGTTTACTTTAATCTGGTAGAAGTAGGTCAGCAAGAAAACAAGGAAGTGTTATTACCGTTTAATATGGGTTTTGGATCCCTGGTTTTGATCTTCAATCAGAAATCAGAGTCTTTGTCTGGAATACTGCAAAAGGACTTCATTTCTAATGAGGTTCATTTTTACACCAAGCTTATTGAAGAGCTAAAGATAAAACATTTTCCGGAATATTTATCCGCAAAGGCTTCAATAATTTATTCCTGTTTGGAGAAAAAGGGCTATTCTCCCCAAATACGGATAGGTGCGGAAATTGCCGCGTCCCTCGTTACAACCTGTTTAATTAAAATGGTATCGGGAGAACATGTTCCCCTGGCTCCCAAGTATCTTTATCTCGACATTCATTAATATGGGTTAATGAACACGGGTTTCAGAGTGCTTTAATATTTTGAAAGGGGGCCTTCTGATGAAATACCTCTCCTGGTTAAATATCAGTCAAGAAAACCTGAAGGGATTTTGGGAAGAAGTCGAACAATCTGCTCCAAAGACCTGGTTGATGGCCTCCCTCATTGGTATGATCGCCGTCGCTATGAGTCTTCCTGCAGATATTCAAACCTTTCAAGGACCTAATCTTCACCTCGTATTCATATTACGTGCTGTGATGTTTTTTTATTTCCTTTTCAATCTTGTTTTTGCCTATCGATATCCGGTTTTTACCCGGCAACATTACCAGGCACTCATGACACTGATCCTTTATGTAGTCGGAATCCCGGTGGCGTTGATGAGTGTTTTGGGAGCCGAGAAGGCTATTTTGTACTTTATGGGTATCATTGAAGTTGAATTTGCTGCCGCAACCTTTTTTACGATTCCTAAGAAGAATTTTATTGCAGGGGTTGTCGCCATAAACCTCTTTTACATTGCGCTTCACTCCGTTTTTAAAAACTCGACCGAAGTTAGCCACTTTACCGATATTTCCGTTTCTCTCCTTATATTTGCGTTTCTAGCGATATATGCTCAACATACTATTCTTGCATTCAAGGTCAGGAATTTCCTGAAGCACCATGAACTTCAGAAATCTCGGACGGAGATTTCGATCATTCTTACCAGGATTACAGATGCTTTTCTCGCCCTGGATAATTCCTGGCGGTTTACTTATTTTAATCGGGCGGCAGAATGTCTTCTGTTTCGAATGAAGCGGTCCAAAGAGGATTTGGTAGGGAATACCCTCTGGGAAGAATTTCCTGGACTGTTAGATTCAACCATGCGGATCCAATTCTTGCAGTCTAAAGAGAAAAATATCCCGGTTACATTTGAAGAGTACTATCCCTTGATAAACGCTCACATGGAAGTACACGCTTATCCCAGCACGGAGGGAATGTCGGTTTATTTTCATGATATTACGGCTCGGAAACTTGCCGAAGCCTCTTTACGAAAATCCCACGAAGAACTGGAAATTAGAGTTTCGGAACGAACAGCGGAATTACAGGAATTGTCCACTTATATGGACATCCTTCGGGAGGAGGAATGGAAAAGAATATCCCGCGAAATTCATGATGAACTGGGTCAGACATTGACGGGCCTTAAAATAACTATTTCCTGCTTGAAAGACTACAGTGTAGAAATGGATGAATTTACAAAAGGAAAACTAAAAAACATGTCGGACTCTGTCACAGAAATGATAGAGGGGGTGCGCCGGATCGCGGCCGAACTGCGGCCCGTAGTCATCGATGACCTCGGCCTTGCCGCCGCGGTGGAATGGTATGTCAATACCATGAGGGAAAGGAGAGGAAATCTATTTGATTATACGATTGAGCCCGACGAGATTCACCTTGATCCTGACAGGTCCATTGCCATTTACAGGATCCTTCAGGAGGCGCTGAACAACGCGGCCCGGCATTCCCGTGCCACCCGCATTGAGATCCTGCTCCGCCAGACTGAAGGAGACGTAGTCCTGGAAGTTCGCGACAATGGAATTGGATTGCCCCGGAACTCTGAAAATCAGCGAAGGTCAGGAGGGCTCGGCATATTGGGAATGAAAGAGAGAGTCCGCCGCTTTGAAGGGAGCTTCACGCTCAGCGGTGAGCCTGGAGGGGGGACAACTCTAAGAATTGCGCTTCCCTTCAAGCTGCCACCCCACGGGAGATTCTCATGATTCGGGTATTTCTCGCAGATGATCACCCGGTGGTCAGAGAGGGGCTAAAAACGATTCTATCGAAATCGAATGATATCGTACTGGCGGGGGAGGCAGATAATGGAATCGACGTTCTTAAGAAAGCTCGCCAGGAGAAATGGGATGTGCTGGTGCTGGATCTCTCTCTTCCGGGAAGATCCGGACTCAATGTTCTGAAAGAAATAAGGACATTTTCTCCAAAATTGCCGATTTTAATATTAAGTGTCCATTCCGAAGAACAATATGCCTTGCGCGTCCTGAAAGCAGGCGCCTCTGGATATCTGACCAAGGAGTGTGTTCCTGAAAAGCTGGCCCAGGCCATTCGAAAAATCCACGGAGGAGAAAGGTATGTCAGCGAGGCAATGGGCGCACACTTCTCTTTCCTTCTGGAAGGAGGAAAACCTCAAAAAGAACCACATGAGCTATTGTCGGATCGAGAGTTTGAAGTTTTTATGATGATCGCGGAAGGAAAGAGTACTTCTGAAATTGCCGAATCAATCCATGTGAGCGCAAAAACAGTCAGTTCCCACCGGGCGAATATTCTGGATAAAATGAAACTCTCATCCGTTGTCGATATTGCCTTATACGCGGTCAAGGCCGGTCTAATCAAACATTAACCACCCCGTAAAAAATCCTATTCTTCTTTTAATTTTTTAATCTTGGTTTTTGGAAAAAATTAAAAGTCTCCGTGTCTCATGGCTTAATCCTCCTAAAAACCTTGCGCCAGAACATCCTGGGCCAGGCTAAATTATTTCCGAAAAAAATCAGAATTTTCCTAGAGATAATTCAGACTATTTCCTATTCATTTTTTTTCCGGTCACACCTAAAATAGCAAAAATTAACCCAAAGGAGCCGTCAACGATGATTACTCAATCCATACCGATCGATTTTTTTGAAGATTTTTCTGTCTGGAAAATAGGAAAAGAACGGGCGATTGAAACAACCCGGTTTGTTTTCGGCGTCTATTTTGATCTCTTTTCAAGAAAATATGAGTGGGAAGGGGAATTTGAAAAAATGGTTCTTGATGACCAGGATACAATGGCCCATTCAACGATTTATGGGGCTATTTCTCGCGAAAATGATCTCCTCGCCACGATCCGAATCATTGAGAAATCGGATCAGTTACTTCCCATCGAAAAGGATTTTAATCTGAATGTCTTTGACATCTGCAGAGAGAAGAACATCTACCCGAACCGCATTTTTGAAATCGGAAGACTTGCAAAACATCCAGTCAGGATAAGAAATTCTGGGATTAGTGGATGCCGGAGACTGGCGGTTATCGATGAACTGATTGCTCAAGTGGTCTACACATGCAGCCAGGAAAGTGGAAATGTATGGGTGGCCTCCATTGATGTGGATGTCCTCACATTGTTGAGAAGCAGGGGCTTTCATTTTTCTCCTATCGGTAACACGAATAGCGAATATCTCGGATCGCCCACGACACCGGTGATTTTGTCGGTCGATCAATGCCGTCATGATATCCAAAGTCTGAATTCCGAACGATATGTTAAGTATTTCAGACCGATGGTTGAGACGGTTTTGCACTCTTCATAACTAAGGAAAAAAAATTGATGAGCGGTAAAACATTAACGCGTGTATCCATCCGCAAGAAGGCCCATTGGCAGCAGATTGTCTGGAGACGATGTCACAAACAAGTAAGAGGCTTCACAAGGAAGGGGAAGAGGCATGGCTACGAGGCCCGCTAAAAGGATTCTGGTGGTCGAGGACGACGATCTGATCAGAGTCATCTGTCAGAAAATCCTGGCCTCCGCGGGCTATGTCGTGGAAACAGCCCCTGATGGTCTGGATGCGTTAATTAAAATAAAAAGTTATCCTTATGATCTTATCCTGTCAGACTTTAATATGCCCCGGCTGGATGGGTATCAGCTCTATCTTTGTATAAAAAGGGATTTTCCTTATCTGACAGAAAGATTCCTTTTAATGACCGGGAATCTTCCGGCCGGAGAAAAGGCTGAGGCGATTCTATTACAAATCAATGGCAGAATTCTTAATAAACCGTTTCATCCGGAGGAGCTTTTAGATAGGATCAGAGATCTCGCCGCCGTTCCCATTCAGAGGAGAAAAGAGAATCGTTCCCCGTGGATTGCGGATTGTCAAATAGCCCTCGCGGCCGATTTTCCCTTGCTGATTGCAGAAATACAGAATATTTCCAGTCAGGGGATGCAAATTAAATACTCCGGTTTGCCGGTACTAAAAACAGGCGATCTTATCTCCGTCAACATCCCCCAAAAGAGGATACAAGAGAAAACCCGGGTCCGGTGGTCAGATCAATCAGAAGGTTTTTCTCTAAGCGGCCTCGAGTTCATTTTGACCTCACCCCAAAAATTTAAGCCACTTGAAAGGTGAGTTTCTGGGTGATACAAGAACCCATGGTTTAATTTATGGGTCAATCGGGAAGACTTGCCCAATTTATTGCCCTTTGACGCCATTCACAATACCAGACGACATGGCCGGGTAGTCGGTATATCCTTTTTCACCCGGAGTATAGAATGTTTTGAAATCGGGAACCTTTAGTACAATTCCTTTTTTCAAAGCCGTTACGAGATTCGGATTGGAAATAAAAGGCCGTCCAAAGGCTATCAGATCGCCCCGTCCTTCGTTGAGATCGGACTCTGCCCGTTTGAGATCATAACCTCCTGACAGAATGAGGCTGTTTTTAAATGTTTTCCGAATTTTCTGTTTGATGCTCGGGTTGACTTCCGGAGCTCCCATCGAGCTATGGTCAACCAGATGAAGATAGGCCAGTCCCGTTTCCTGAAGCTTCCCTGCCAATCTTTCAAAAATATCTTCCAGATCAGGATCAGTGGCCATTGCGTTAAAAACGCCGTATGGAGACAATCGTATTCCCAAACGATCTGCGCCAATGGCTGAAGCGACGCGGGAGGCGACGGTGGAGGCAAACCGAATGCGGTTTTCTATATTTCCGCCCCATTTATCTTTTCTCCGGTTGGACGCGGTATTTAAAAATTGATCGATCAGGTATCCGTTTGCCCCATGAAGCTCTACCCCGTCAAAACCGGCAGCCATGGCCAGCCGGCTTGCTTTGACATACTCTTCGATCGTTTGTTCGATATCCATCTCGGTCATCTCGGCAGGAACCGGAAGAGGCTGTTCGCCATGCTGATCCGTCCACATTTTTTCGGGAGAAGCAACTGGAGAAGGGGCCAAGACTCTCGCTCCAGCGGGCAAATTCAGGGGATGAGTAACCCTTCCGGTATGCATCAGCTGAACAAATATTTTTGATCCGGCCTGATGCACCTTGTCAGTCACCTTATTCCAGGCATCTTTTTGTTCTTCAGAATAAAGACCGGGAATTCTGGGGTACCCCAATCCATTCGGCGAAGGAGATGTCCCTTCGGTAATGATCAGTCCGGCTTCACTCCGTTGTGAATAATAGAGGACCGCCAGTTCTCCCGGCAGATTTCCTGTCGACCGGTTTCGGGTCATCGGGGACATGACTACCCGATTTTTGAGGTTAATTTTTCCAAGTTTATACGATGAAAATAGAAGATCAGGCATTTAAACTCCTCAAGAGGTTTGAAAAAGAACTTTCACCAAAACATTTTCGGTGGTGAGATCTTTCATTTGCATTTTTTATTTACCTATCTAATACACCTACCTTATGATCATATGATACTTAAGGTTATCTTCCCACTTTGGCCTGGATCAAGTCTTTCTAATTAGGCAGGGGCTTCTTGCTTTTCATTGTTCAATGACTCAATGGATGGATATTTTTCATCGGCCTTGATCTCGCGGCATTCAATCGCTATATGCCGGCTCTGGCATTGGGCCTGCAATCAAAATGCAAGAGATAGGGTTTGATGTCCAGCACGGGCGTGCCGTCGAGCACATCAACCCCTTTGATATAAAGGCTGTTTCCCTCCCGCCGAAGCAATTCAACCGTTAAAATTCCGATAGCGTTTGGCCGGTGGGGAGACCGGCTGGAAAAGACCCCCCGTTCTTTTTCCTGAGTCGGTGGAATGACTTTAAGAGGCTTCTGACTGCTCTGATGAAAAACAAAAAAGATCATCAGATGAGAAAAGGATTCGATCTCGAGAAGCCCTTCGGCAAAATCAGGGAAGATTTCAACGGTACCTTCCGCAACAGGTGCGACCCCGAAAGTTTTGGGGATCGATTCTGTGGTTTTATAGGGGGTATGAAGCAGGCCGATAGGCGTAAATGGATATTCCACACCGGGAATCATCCTTGATTTGCATCCCGTCTGTCAAGAAGTTCCATCGGGTGTTTTTTTACTCATTGTTCCACCGGGCACGGAATTGTTATAATCGCCCTATGCCTTTGAATCTAGAATTGCTTCAGCAGGCGGTTGCCCCTGCCCGAGTCTTGTCAGACTTTTCTGCGATTACCGCTTATTCCATTGATGCCGGCATCTATAAAATCCCTCCTCAGGCGATTGTCCTCATTGAGTCGGAGAATGATATGGAAAAAGTATTGGCCTACGCGAGGAAGCATAAGGTTCCCCTGACGGCCCGGAGCGGCGGGACCAACCTGACCGGCAACGCCATCGGCGAAGGGATTATTCTCGAATTTTCAAGATATAACCGGATACTTGAAACCCGTTATAATGAGAAATGGGCGCGGGTCGAGCCGGGGGTCGTTTATGCTGAATTAAACAGCCGATTGGCCCGGAACCGCTGGATGTTTGCCCCTGATCCGTCGAGCGGAGAGGTGTGCAAGATCGGAGGAATGCTTGGAAATAATTCAGCCGGAGCCCACGCCTTAAAATATGGCACTGTTAAGGATAATGTTCTTGAAATGGAACTCCTCCTCGCCAGCGGGAACCGAATCAGCGCCCGGGAATATACTCTGGATGATCCGGCCTTTAAAATCCTCCTGAAAGATAACCCTCCTTTGGCAGGCGTTCTGAAACTGATTCAGGAAAACATTCCGCTAATATTAGAAAAGAAGAAAAAGGTTTCCAAAAACTCCAGCGGGTATAACCTGTTTGCCCTGGCAGAGGGGTTGCAAAACGGGCTTTTTCCGCTGCATCAGCTTTTTATCGGGAGCGAAGGAACGCTTGCCTTAACGATAGAAGCCAAAATCAAGCTGGTTTCGTGTCCTGTTCAGACCGGGACAGCCCTGATCTATTTTAAAAGCCTTTTTGAAATGAGCCAGGCCGTCCAAGAGCTGTTGAAGCTCGCCCCCTCGGCTCTTGAAATGATGGACCGGAATACGCTCAACCTGGTAGGCCGGCACCGGTTCGGCATCCCGGCCGATGCCGAAGCCCTCCTCCTGGTTGAGTTTGATGAATCGGTGAATAGAAAAATGGAAAAAGTCCGGTTGGTCATGGCAAACTATCCGCTCTCTGCTCCAATGGCAGAGGCGTATGACCCCGAAAAACAGGCCGGACTCTGGAAAGCCAGAAAGGCAATTAACCCCGCCCTTTATCAGTATGATGCCCGGAAAAAACCGATCCATTTTGTCGACGATGTCGTGGTTCCCGTTGACCGAATTCCTGAACTGATCCCTTACCTTGAAAAGATGTTTGAGGAAAAAAATGTGGCGGTGGCGATTTATGGCCATATCGGCGACGGGAACGCCCATATTAATCCTCTGCTTGATCTGAACGATCCGGAAGATTTTTCGAAAATGGTTTTCCTTTATCAAGAGATTCATAACGCGGTCCTGAGCCGGTTTAACGGCTCTCTTTGCGGGGAGCATGGCGACGGGCGGGTTCGGGCGGAGTTTCTCAAAGCGCTCTATGGGCCCGAATTATATGCCCTGTTTCAGGATGTGAAACGGCTCCTTGATCCTGACAATATTTTAAATCCCGGCGTTAAACTTTCGGATACCCCGTTTACCGAAATGATCGATTATGAACGGTATGCCAAATCATGCGCGACCTGCGGAAAGTGCAATGCCGTCTGCCCGGTTTACGACGCGGCGGGAGAAGAGTCGAACGGGGCCAGGGGCTGGTTTCATATACTGACCGCTCAAGACTATTCTTATGAAAAGGCGGGTCGCGTGGTTGAAGCCTGCCTGAATTGCAAATCGTGCCGGAGCGCCTGTCCTGCAGGTATTGACGTTTCGGAATTGATTTTAAAAAAGAGGGCGGAACACCCCAACCCGGTTGCAAAAGCAATATTTTCATTCCAGGCGAGAGAGCGCTTGTTTAAGGTTTTTTTAAAGGGAGTGGCCTGGACGCAGCCCTTTTGGGATAACCGGATTGGCCGGATGCTGATTGAATTCATTTCGATACCCCTCCTTGGAAAGTTGGCCCCTACGGCCCGGATTCCGGCAGAGATGACCTTGCCCCGGTTTTCGAAAAAACATCTGCGTGAACGATATGCCGAATTAACCGGATCGAATAGTCCGGTGGCCTACTTCCATGGATGCGCGGCGAACTACTTTAATGACGGGGTAGGAGACTCCATCATCCGCCTCTTAAGAAGAAACGGAATCGAACCGGCCCTTCCTCCCCAGCGGTGCAGCGGGACCCCTATTCAAACCTATGGATTGATCGATCAGGTTAAGGAAAATGCCCTGTTTAATATCGAATCTTTAAGCCGGTTTGAAAAGGTCATCACGGGATGCGCTTCCTGCACTTTGATGTTAAAGGAGTATTCCTCTCTTTTTCCTGAAGGAGAAAATCATGGCCGGGCGGTGCGACTGGCTTCAAAGATTGTTCATATTTCAGAATTTATTTTAAGAGACCTTCGCCTTCAGGTTCCCGAAACCGGCCGGGTAAAAAAAAAGGTGACATACCATTCCTCCTGCCATCTCCGGGCAGCGGGGGTTTCGAAAGAACCGGGGGAACTTCTCCGCCAGAACCCCAACATCGATTTTGTCGAGATGGCGGATGCCGACCGGTGTGCGGGAGGAGCGGGGACGTTTTGCATCAAGAATCCCAAACAATCTGCCGAAATTTTTAAGCGGAAAGAAAGAGGGATTCTCGATAGCGGGGCCGAAATCGTGGCGACTTCATGCCCGGCCTGTATGATCCAGCTTCAGAATGGTTTAAAGGGAAAGGGGGTGGAGGTCAAACATATCGCCTCCTTCTATGATTGACAAACGGGAAGTTTCTCTATAAATTCTATGAAAAAAGATGTTTTTTTATCAAGGAGATGGAATGTCTAATGTCAGAAAGAATCCCCGTTTCCCAATGTCAGGCTTGGTGGTCGTGAAAATTCCGAGCCTGAATCTTCAATTTTCAGGAATGATTGAATTGATCGCTCTTGGGGGAATCGGGATTTATACAAGGGAAAAAGTGGGCCAGGGAGTCCCCGTTCTATTGCAGATAGTCAGTTTTGCCGGTTCGAATACGTCCAATTACAACCTGACAGGGGTTGTCCGAAACGCCGACAGGCAGAAAGAATTTGGAGTACTGGGGATTCAATTTGATCAGCCCATCAGTTCGAATGAACAGCCGATTCTTTACGATTTTTTGATACGGGAGGAAAAAAAATTAGCGGCTTGGGCAAAATTAGGCTGACCTTCTACAGTCCCGGACTTCTGGCGCACCGGAATCCGACATCCTGAAAGGACGATTCAGGCTCGGAGAAAAAACGGTAAGATACCCGGTAAAAATATTTTAGCGTATAGTGTCCGACCCCTCCATAGCTTCCGCCGCGGAGGACTTTGTTCTTTTCACCGAAATCCTCGCTTTTGTATTCGGCTCCCGGATAAGGCTTATACCAATCCGCGGTCCATTCCCAGGCATTCCCGGTCATTTCATAGGCGCCGTATGGGCTTTTCCCATTTTCAAAACTTCCCACCGGTGCCAGGTCTCCGATCCCCGAATCTCCCATATTGGCAAACTCTTTATGATAGTCGTTCCCCCATGGGAAATCGCGGCCATCGGTTCCTCTCGCCGCTTTTTCCCATTCCGCTTCGGATGGGAGCCGTTTCTTTTGCCATTTGCAATAGCGGTCGGCATCAAACCAGCTGACCGTGGTGACGGGATAACTCGCCCGTCGGGCAGGGAAAATGCTGTTCTGCCAGATCCGGGGAGGGAGTGACTGCGTGGCATCAATAAAGAGTTTGTACTGAGCATTGGTGACTTCAATCTGATCGATAAAATAAAGGGGGAGATTGACTTTATGCCGGGGATGTTCATCGACGAACAGAGGCCTTCGCATTCCGAATTCAGCCGAAAGCCCCTCGGTATCGATTTTATCGCTTCCCATGATGAACTCTCCGGCGGGTACGGCAACCATCCCCTCCGGGGGGGACATTTTTTGAGCGGTGCATCCCCCCACAAGAAAGAGAAGCGCGAGGGCGGCAATTCCTTTTTTGGGCCGGATTAAAAAAGAAGCTTCCGGGGTCATTAAGGTTTCACGTCGGGCGAGGAAACCGGCTGTTCTTCCGGTTGAGGGTATATAAAGATTTTGTTTTCATAGTTTTTGACAATGACCTCTTTAGCGTCTTTATGGATCAGAACATCTTCGGGAAGGACGGCAATTTTTCCGCCTCCGCCGGGAGCGTCGATCACGTAATGGGGGACGGCCATTCCCGAAGTATGGCCTCTGAGGGCCTTGATCATTTCAAGGCCGGCATCAACAGATGTCCTGAAATGATCGGTTCCGGCGACGAGGTCGGCCTGATAGAGATAATACGGTTTGACCCGGATGGCAAGAAGTTTCAGCATCAGCGATTTCATGACTTCCGGATCGTCGTTTATTCCCTTGAGGAGGACGGTGTGCCCTCCCAGGGGAATACCCGCATCGGCCAGTTTAGCGCACGCTTCCTTCACTTCGGGGGTAATTTCGTCGGGATGGTTAAAATGGAGATTCATGTAAAAAGGGTGGTATTTCTTCAACATCTGGCAGAGTTTATCGGTAATTCGGGAAGGGAGAGTCCCCGGGACCCTGGTTCCGATCCGGATAATTTCAATATGTGGGATCTCTCTTAAGTTCTGAATAATTTTTTCAAGATATTCGTCAGTCAATAAGAGAGGGTCTCCCCCCGACATAATAATGTCTCTGACCTCGGTGTGGACTTTTAAATAATCGATCCATCC
>JBGPKT010000020.1:0-26705 GCA_041486115.1 Nitrospiria bacterium
CAGGATCAATCTTTGAATAAAGGACATGGGCCGTCATCAGGGCATCGAGACGGTTGGCGATTGCATGTTGAAAAGGACGGAGTTCGAAATCAAGAAGCCTCTCAAGGGTATGCTTGACCTGGGGAAGGACTTTATGGGAGTCCGTCGAAGTATCCCCATGCCCGGGAAAATGCTTGGCGCAGGCCATTACGCCGTTGTCTTCCTGGCCCATCATTAGGGCAAGGCCCAGTTTGCTCACGATACCGGGAGTATCGCCGAAGGCCCGGTCGCCGATAATGGGATTTTTTGGATTGCTATGGATATCAAGGACCGGGGCAAAGTTCACATTGATCCCGACCGCCTTTAATTCTCTGGCGGTGACCTCCCCGACGCTATACCCGAGAGGGGCCGAATCATGCTTTCCGACCGTCGCCATGGCGGGAAAGATGGTAAACTCTTTCGAAAGCCGCGAGACCCTTCCCCCCTCCTGGTCGATCCCTATAAAAAGCGGGGACTGAGGTGAGAGTTTTTGGAGATTACGGGTAAGTTTAACAAGCTGAGGGAGAGATTGAATGTTTCGTTTAAATAAAATAACACCGCCGACTTTATATTTCGTAATCATCTCGGTCACTGCACGCGAAGGGGTTGTTCCATCAAACCCCACCATCAGAAACTGTCCGATCCTCTCTTTAATATCCATTTAATAAACCCGTTCCACTTTATGCTTCATTCCTTACCTGATCTTTACCGGCGGAGCGAATCGATCAGGAACTGAACTAACAGCCTCACCCCGGTACCGGCGTTTCCTTTCGGAATATAGGGACGGTCCGTTTCAAACCATGCTGTACCGGCGATATCGAGGTGAACCCACGGGATATCGTCGATAAACTTGCTTAAAAACGCGGCAGCGGTAATCGTCCCGGCGCTCCGCCCCCCGGTGTTTTTCATATCGGCCACGTCGCTTTTAATCAGTGGATAGAAACTTTCCCAGAGCGGGAGTTCCCAGACTCTTTCCCCCGTCTTCTCCCCTGCTTTCTTCAACCTCTCTTTCAAATCGTCTGACGTTCCGAGCATCCCGATCGCTTCGCCTCCCAGGGCAATGACGACGGCGCCTGTCAGCGTCGCCATGTCGATAATCGCTTCCGGCTTATACCGGTGGACATACGTGAGCGCATCGGCCAGAATAAGCCGGCCCTCCGCGTCGGTATTGATCACCTCTATCGTCTTGCCCGAAAGGGAAGTTAAGATGTCCCCGGGCTTGATGGCTGTCCCGCTGGGGAGATTTTCGGTGGCGGGAAGTATCCCGACAAGATTGATCGGAAGTTTCAGTTGAGCCGCTACTTTAATCGTTGAAAGGACAGCGGCCCCTCCCGACATATCCCCTTTCATCTGTTCCATTTTTTCAGCAGGCTTGAGGGAGATCCCCCCGGAGTCAAACGTAATTGATTTTCCCACCAGCGCAATCGGTTTTGAATTTTTGACCGGTGTATATTCCAGAATTATAAATTTCGGCGGCTCTTCGCTCCCTCTAGCCACCCCGAGAAAAGAACCCATTTTCAGCTCTTCCATATCCTGCCGTTCCAGGATGGTCACCTTGACGGGAAACTCATTTCCAATGGATTTTGCCTCTTCGGCCAATCGTGAAGGGGTGGCCGCATTCGAAGGCTCATTTCCCAAATCCCTTGCGAGAGAAACCCCCTCTGAAATAATCCTGCCTATTTCTACCCCTTTTTTCGCCTCCGAAACTTTTTTTTCGTCGTCAGCAATCAGCGTCCATGCCTCAATCTCTTTTACCTCTTCCTCCGATTCCGTTTTATATAAATTGAATTCGTAGAGGCCGAGCATGGCCCCTTCGACCATCGACTGGACGCAGTCGCGGAACTTGTCTCTCTTTGAAAGCCCTTCGATCAGAGGGGAAGAAAACCGTTTTACGCCGAGCTTCCGGATTACCGTCGCACTTTTTCCAAAAGATTCTCTCAGGATATCTAACGTAATTTTTTTTCTCTCTCCGAGTCCTGCCAGGAGAAGGCGTTTGGCTTTTAGTCCCGCTGGAGAATGGAAGATAAAAACTTCTTTTGCTTTTCCCTTAAATTCGCCGGAATCAAAAATTTCGCTGATTTTACCCTTTAAAAGCCTATCGATCGCTTTTAAAGGGGCATCAAACGGTTTTTCTTCAAAAACGGGGACCAAAAGAAGATCCGCCGGTTCCTGTATCCATCTCCCTTTTTTGACCTTAATATCCATCGACCTGTAATTCCCTTTCTTTAAACGCCGCGAGTTTGAGGTTCCCAAATTTGTTTATGCAATTGAAGTTGAAACCGGACTGGCAAACGGTCTTTTAATATCCATTCCGCCATTCCCTGAGGATTCTGCTGGCCGAACACCGGTGAAAAAAGGATCTCCTGCGGAGGCTTCCATTCCCGGAGGATCTCCTTCGCCCATACATAATCTTCACGGCCGGCAATTACAAATTTAATTTCATCCAGCGGTTTAAGCAATTGGAGGTTATTCCAGATCATTTTATCCGACATGCCGCTTCCTGGGCATTTGATATCCATCACAATCGTTACCCGGGAATCGACCCGGCTGATATCGATCGCTCCGCTGGTTTCAAGAAGAACCCGGAACCCTTTATCCAGGAGGGCCGTCATCAGTCCGAATGCTTCTTCCTGAAGGAGAGGCTCCCCGCCCGTGATCTCGACAAGACGGCAGCCATAAGATTCCGCCTGCCGGACGATCTCCTCTAATGACAGTTCTTTTCCATCATGAAAGGCATAGGCCGTATCGCACCACTGGCATCTTAAATGGCATCCGGCAGCCCGGATAAAGACGCATGGAAGACCGGAAAACGTAGACTCCCCCTGGAGACTGAAAAATATCTCATTGACTTTCATGGTAATGGATGTCCTTTATTCGACGATAATCTGAAAAACCCGGTGCACTTCGCTAACTACCACCCCCATCCGTTTCATAAAATTCAACGGATAGGTTCCCGCTTTCAACGCTTTAAATTCAAAGACACGGTTGCCGGCATCCACGGTAGTCGCCATAGTCGTCCGCTGAAAATCGTCGTCGATCAGGCTGAATGCCGAAGGGTCGAATTCCAGATGCCATCGATGGGCAGTCGTCCGGTCTTCCCATAATCTAACGGTAAATGGATGATTCACCTTCGCATGAATGCTTTTTTTATTTTGATCGATTGCCTGCACGTTTTCTCCCGAAATAAGGTCATTGAAAATAGCGTTTAAAATATAGCCGAAAAGAAAAGAAGGGTCAAGTTTTTCAAGGGATTCTGACCGCGCTCACAGGATCGGTCGAACCAAAGACCGGTTCCGACCTGTGGACCGGTCGATCCAAAGACCGGAAGACCGGAGAAACCAGGCGGGAGAAAAAGGTTCAAGGATTCTTCTGTACCCGCTGCTTTTGAGCAATCCACGCCTCGATTTTTTTCCTCAATTCAGGCATTATTTTTTGTGCCGATTCTATCCCTGCCCGCATACAGTATTCTTTAAAGTTAAAATCGGTCATTCCAACTTCTCCCACGTTCGGCTCGATCAGAATATCGGCCCCCTGGACCTTGTATTTTGAGATTTCATACGACATGATATTGACGGCCTGAAGGGTAATATCGATAATATTCCCAACATTCTTTTCGGCCACATTTTTTCCGATATTGACCGCAATCACAATATCGGCCCCTTTCTCCCTCGCCACATCGACCGGAACATTATCAATCACTCCGCCGTCTACCAGAATCATATTCTGGTAGGCCACCGGAGTAAAGATCCCCGGTATCGAACTGCTGGCTCTCACGGCGCGGGCCACCGGGCCATGATCAAGGACAACCCGCTCCCCGGTCAGAAGATTGGTGGCCACTGCCGCATAGGGTATCGACAGCTCCTCAATTTTAGTCTTTTTGACCTTGGTCTGAACGAACTGCTCTAGCCGGTCCCCCTTCACCGGACCCGTCGTAGAGGAAAAGATGGAAAAATCAAAAATATCCTCTTTTTCAAGTTTCAGGGCGAGAACCTCAAGATCGAAGCTGCTTCGGGTATCGGCATAAATCGCTCCGATCAGGCTCCCCACGCTGGTCCCCACTACCAGGTCAATCGGGATTTTTTCCTGCTCTAATACTCTGATAACGCCGACGTGGGCAAAACCCCTCGCCGCGCCTCCTCCCAGGACGAGAGCGATTTTTGGAACCGCCTGCACCCCTTCCGGAACAGGGGGATGGGTGGCGCATCCCTGAATCGAAATCAGAAACACAAGAAAAAGGGCGCCCGGAATAAATCTATACAAAATGACCATCATCAAAGTCCGTCGGGTTCATGAAGGGGAGGAAGAAATCTAACATTAGGGGAAACGGCCATGAATTTCAAGAGCAAAACCGGTATGAGGCAGGGTAACCTCTTCAATCCCGGGCCTTGATCAACCCTTTCCAGTTGGATAGTGCAGAACTCAAGACCCCCCGGACATGCCTGTGGTCTTGAAACTTATGATTGAAGAACTTGATTTAAGACTTTACTCAAATCCTGAATCCGATAAGGCTTCGCGACACACCCTTTGAACCCGAATTTCTTAAATTCTGACATGATCGGATCATTCGAATATCCGCTTGAAACAATGGCCCTGGTATCGGGATCGTAGGCCAGCATTTCCTGGATTGTCTGTTTACCCCCTTTGCCTCGTGGAATCGTTAAATCCATGATGACCGCCTTGAAAGGGAGATAATTTCCTTTTGCCTGTCTATACTTTTCAAGGGCCTCTTCCCCTCGAAAAGCAATCTCAACTTCATATCCCAGCTTCTGCAACATTTTTGAAGCCATCGTCGTTACCAACTCATCATCATCCATCAATAGAATTCTTCCTGAACCCAAAATGATTTCGTCCTTTTGGTCTTCTTCTACGGGAATATTGCCGGTAACGGCAGGGAGGTAAATGGTGACCGTCGTCCCGAGCCCGACCTTGGACTCTATTGTGATGGCTCCGTCATGATTTTTGACGATCGAATAGGCCATAAAAAGTCCGAGACCGGATCCCTTTTCTTTCGTGGTGAAAAACGGATCAAATACTTTACTCATCAGGTCCAAGGGGATCCCATTACCATTATCCTTAAAGGAAATGGAGACATAGGGACCCGGATGCAAAATAAGGGCTTTGGCATGCTGTTCATTGATCATGACATTTCCCGCTCTAATCACAATTTCGCCACCACCCGGATTGGCCTGTTGGGCATTAATAACCAGGTTATGAACAACCTGGGAGATTTGACCTGGATCAATCACTCCCTGCCAGAGATTATCTGGCATATAGAAAGTGGATTGAATGTTTGATCCCCTGAGAACAAACCTTGTCGAGTCCTCTACGAGGCGGGTGATCGAAGTGATCGTTCTTCTAGGCGCTCCCCCTTTTGTAAAGGCAAGGAGCTGGGAGGAGAGGTCTCTGGCCTTTAGAGTGGCTATTTCCGTCTCCTCCAAATATCGGTTAACCGGAGATTCGGCATCCAACTCCGTCTTGGCGAGAGAAACATTCCCTAAAATAGCCGTTAGGATATTATTAAAATCATGAGCGATCCCTCCAGCAAGCATGCCTAGCGATTCAAGCTTCATCTTTTTTAAGAGCTCATTCTGTATTTTCTGCTCCTGCGTAATATCCCTGAAAACCAGAACCACCCCTAAAATCTTTCCATCCTTGCTCCTAATCGGAGCCCCGCTGGCGGCTATGGACCGGGTGATACCGTCTTTTGACTTTAATATTGTCTGATCGGCGAGTTCTACCGCCTGGCCGGTTGAGATCACTTTGGAAACGGGATTTTCAATAGCCATTCTGGTGATATTATTAAATACCGGGAACACTTCTGTCAGAGAATTCGCCTCGGCCTCTATTTGACTCCATCCCGTAAGTTTTTCGGCTACGGGATTCAACAAAGTGACTTTTCCCGCTTGGTTCGTAGTAATGACAGCATCACCTATAGATCGCAGAGTGACCAAAAGCCTTTCTTTTTCAATCATCAGGGAAATTTCCTGATTTTTTCTCTCCGTCGTATCATAAGCTATCCCTAAAACTCCCGTAATAGACCCTTTTTCATCGCGAAAGGGTTCGACGTGAGTCGTCCAGATTCGATTGAAAATTTCTAAATCATAGTTCATGGATTCCCCCTGAAGGGCTTTTTGATGCGCCTCCAAGCCAATGTTTCGCAAATCCCACTTTTTCAGGAAGGTTTTAACGGGCATGCCCAATAAGGTACCCTGGTCGACGGGAATTTCAGCCATGGCGGCGCCGGACGTAGAAGTAATCTTTAACTCCGTGTTCGTTGTCCAAATCGATGCCGGCATCTGCTCCAAAGACAGGCGAAGACGGGCTTCGCTCTTTTCAAGGGCATTCCGATAGGTTTCAGATCCCTCCATAATCTTTCGGGAAGCATAGATTCCAAACGTGAGAAGGAAAAATCCAACTCCAATGATCGTTATTTCCGTAATTTTGGTGATCCGGCGGGAAAGATAACTAATCTTATCGGAAAATTCTGTTAATAATTGCGCCATCCGGTCGTTAATTTCTTTTATTTGAGCTTCCTTCTCTTTCTTCTGAACCTTATCCTCCGCATTCTTGATCAAATTTCGATGCAATTCATCTCCAAGTGAAGAAAGGGGTGTTGTAAGGTCTGAAACCTGATCCATGATTTGTTTATTCCTCTTAAAAACCTCTAGGTTGCGCACGGATCCGAAAAACAGCACGAAACGAAATGCGTCTCCCGAGTCATAATCCAATGTATCCATTAACCGAGATACTTTCTTATAATCAAACGTCGGCCGATTCGCCTCATCATTTATCTTTTTATAAGTCAGTAAAGGCTCAAGATTGGCCCTGAATTCTTGGTAATCTTTCTCTAAATGACTATCCAGATATTGCTTCAGGGAGAAGACAGAGCTTAAATAAAATCCCTTATAATGGCTTTCCATAAGTATTAAAAATCGCAACACCGTATTCGTTTCAAGGGCAATCAGAGAAACAGTGAGATTTAAAGTGAAGGTAATGAAAAAGAGCCAGATAATTGGGGAGTTTGAAGTGAAACGTCCTTTAGGAGGCTTTGTTGGTCCCATTTCATTTATCAAAAGCAGGCTCATTATTATTAAATTTATTAAGGCACATACTTCCTCCTATTGCATTCCTCCAACCATCCTTTCGTATTTTATCTGAAATGCCAGCGGTTTTACGAGGACAAAAGACTCTTTTGATCCCGGACCCACGGATGTGATAAATTGAGGTTTTTAACAAACCCTTTTTAAGGAGAACCATGGCCCTGAAAATCATCGGGATGAAGGAGATTCTTCAGGTATTTGACGTCACCGATAATCTCGGTATATCGAGGGAAATGATTGAAATCCCGCTAAGCCCGGAACACCCGGGCAGGGTACGCAAGCTTCCCAATGGCAAATTTGAAATTATCATCGAATCGGAAGAATCCCTGGCCGAATGGATTCCCAGAATGGAAAAAGAAATCTCAAAGCTTTATTTTGGCGAAGAACCCTCTTGAAATTTAAAAAATAAATGGAATGATTTTTTTGGTTTTTTGGCGATAGGACTGATATTCGGGGAACTTTTTTAAAAGCCATTCCTCTTCATGGTTGGCTTTGGCGTTGAAAAAAAAGAGGCTTCCGACGGAGAGGAGCAGAGAGAGGCTGTTTGCTCTCCAGAGGGAAACTCCGAATAATCCGAGAAGCACGCCCAGGTATAAAGGGTGGCGGATCCAACGGTAAAGCCCTTCCCGGACGAGTGGTCCCCCTTCAACCGGATAGGGATAAGGAGTAAACGCTTCCCGCAGGCTCCTGATCCCTGATCCGGCGATCCACAGGGCAATCAAAATCAATGTTCCGCCGGCCAACTGATCGCCCGGGGGTAGAAACAGATGAAAGGAAAAGTTCTGCCCGGGGAAAAATAACACCAGGAGGATCAGGCAAAACTGCCCGGCCACCCACCATCCCCCGCGCTCAACAAATCCTGGCCGTCTCAGCTTTTTGCCTGCTTCGCGCTTCCGGTCTTGATGACATCAATTAAAATAAATAAACCGCCCAGAAGGGTCAGAATAAGATAAAAAACATTCAAACTGAAGTTTTTTCCTATGGTTTCAGAAACCTGTAAAATGGCAATCAATAATATGGCTCCGCCTAAAATGATTTGAGCGGGGAATCTCTTTCTCTCGGGCATAAAAGAAAGTTCGAGCGAATCCATTAAAAAAAGAATGACCGTCAGAACAATAACAAACCATGTCCCCCGTCCGGTGGCCATGACCGATCCCGCCAAAGATAATATAATTCCCGCGTAAAATTGAAAGCCTGCAGACAATAAACGATCCTGAGACATCTCTTTCTCCTTTTTTTTATTTTTCCCCTCTTTTTCCAACTCATCCATTAAACCTTCCGCCATGTTCAAAGCCATGATCTCTACCGGGATTTGTTTGCGGATGCCGCGCTTCATCGTTTCCATAATTTTATGTCCTATGTCATTCCTTTTTTGATCGTTCCTGCCAATTCCCGGGCCATTTCATTAATGACTCCTTGCTCTTCTCCTTCTATCATGATCCGGATCAGCGGCTCCGTTCCGGAGTAGCGGACCAGAATACGACCTGTCACCCCCAATTTTTTTTCAAGAGTAGCAAGATGCGTTGAAAAACCGGAGATTTCATCCAGTTCCCGCCTTTCATTGACAGAGACGTTTACCAGAACCTGCGGATAAACTGTCATGCAGGAGGCCAGTTCCGCCAGAGACTTCCCTGTTTTTTTAATCAGAGAAATCATTTGAAGCGCCGTAATCAGGCCATCCCCGGTCGTATTGTAATCCAGAAAAATAATATGCCCGGACTGTTCCCCTCCGAAGTTATAACCTTCTTTAATCATTTTCTCAAGAACATACCTGTCCCCGACCGGAGTGCGGACGAGATGGATATCGGCTTTTTTCAGGGCTACTTCAAGCCCCAGGTTGCTCATCACCGTTGCCACCACGGTATTTTTCTTGAGAAGGCTGTTTTTCTTTAAATCAAGCGCACAGGCCGCCATCACCTGATCCCCGTCGACCAGGTCTCCGCGATGATCTACAAAGACCACCCGGTCGGCATCTCCGTCATGGGCGATTCCGATATCCGCCCCGTTCTCTTTGACCAGCTGTTTTAAGTGGCCGGGATAAAGAGCTCCGCACTCTTTATTGATATTCATCCCGTCGGGGCTATCCCCGATGACGATGACTTCGGCCCCCAGTTCCCTGAAAACCAACGGGGTCACCTTATACGCGGCCCCATGAGCGCAGTCGATGACGATTTTTAATCCCTGGAAATCCATTCCCTTCGGAACAGTATTTTTGACAAATTCTATATATCTTCCCCGGGCATCGTCAATTCTAAACGCCTTTCCGATTTCTTTCGCGGTGGGCCGGATCGAGTCGATTTCTCCCGACTCGATGAGGGCTTCTATCTTATGTTCCACCTCATCAGGAAGCTTCAGGCCTTCGGGTGAAAAAAACTTGATGCCATTATCTTCGAACGGATTATGAGAGGCCGAGATCACCACCCCGGCGTCGGCCCGCAGACTTCTTGTAATCAGGGCTATCGCCGGCGTCGGCATCGGTCCGACCAGCAAAACATCGACCCCCATTGAACAGATTCCGGCTGTTAAAGCGCTTTCCAGCATATACCCGGAAACCCGGGTATCCTTGCCGATGACAATCCGGTGGCGGCCTTTCTTCTTTTTGAAGATATAGGCCGCAGCGCGGCCCAGCTTCATGACCGTTTCACAGGTCATCGGTTCAACATTGGCCACCCCTCTGATGCCGTCCGTACCGAACAGTTTTTTCATTTAATTTTCCATTTCGCTAAAATAAAGACGCCATCGTTTCAGTATAACAAAGATGAGTATATCAAAAATTTGTTTTCTCTCCAAAGAATATTACCCGGGGTCAGAGGGGACTGGCGGGGGGAGCGGTTTGAGTCAACAAAAATGCGAAAACTAAAACCCCGGCCGCCAGAATAAGCTCAATGATTAGAAAAATTTTAAAAAGGCGCCTCAAACGAGCCGGACTTCCAGTCTGGCTTTTCCGCAGTCCCGGCAGAATATAAAACCGGCTTAGTCCGCCGAAAGCCAGGACCCCTAGAACAAAAACCAGTTTCGTTGACAGGAAATAGCCGTAATTTGAATCCAGCAGGAGAGCCTTCGTGGGAATTTGGCCCCAGCTATTCCAAACAGCAAAAATTCCAGTTGAAACCATCAAAAGAACAGAACAAACGGCCAAAAGAGAAAACCGCTCAACCGTTTTGACTAGAAATGGAGTCGTCTCCGAAAAATCCCATGATTTCATCATGAGAAGGAGGCGGAAGAGGGGAAACAATCCTCCGATCCAAAGCGAAATGGCAACAAGATGAATGGAATCCATGAGCACCCGCCATGTCAAATCTCCTTTATCGGCAGGATGGCCGATCAGAGTGAAAGTGCCTAAAAGAAGAACCGACAAAATGAAGAACCAGCGAAAAGGAACATTGTTCCGTTTAAGGCACGATCCCCAGAACATTCCCAGAGTAATTAAAATGAGAAACCGGTCGACCCAAACCCGCCCCCAGTGCGTTTTTTCAAGAACCGTCAGAAGATTAGGAAAAATGTCCGAAAGAGGCTTGCCGGTAATCATCATCGTTTCATGGAATAAAGCCGCCAAAGTCATGACACTAAAAAAGATCAGAAGAACACTGATCCATCGCCGGGTCCATAAACCCACCTGTAATTTCATCTTTTTTTCCCGGCTATTTTCTCCTAATAAATCCGACAGGGGATTAAAAACAAATAGGCGAAAACCGATGACCCCCGTTATGAAAATTAACGGAAGGAGCCAAAGTCCCCGGACAACGACCATTGAGAGGAAATGATAGTCCAAACTGGAACCCATACTATGTATTTCGTGGACCATATCCGATTCTCTCCACTTTTACTTGACCGTAAAATGATACTTGCCCTCGGAAAGATGGCCGTCTCTGGCGAGGGCTTTCCAGATCACTTGATATTTTCCGGGGGGAAGAGAAGGAACCGACACCTCCAGCAGAGTAGAATCCTTTTCTTCAACTCTCGAATCCTCATGACTCACCTCTTTTCCGGATGGATCCAGAACCTGCAGGGTAGAAAATACCGGTTCCAGAGCTCCGTCAAACCAGATCTTAACCATTGAAGGAGAATCTTTGACTTCTGAACCCACCCTGGGATCAGAGTGATCCGGAAAGACATGGCCGAAAGCTGTCAAAGAGAACAAAATGACAAGGAGCCCGGTAAGGGCTCCTTGTCTTCTAAACGCCTTTAGTTTCATGGTTGGGACGGACTTAAAATCTCTCATGAAAGGGTTCTCGTAAATGTTTCTGGAAAGATATCGTCTAGAAAAAGATGAAATATCGCCACGATGCCCGACAGGCTTTCAGTATCGCTGTTCATCGGAATCATGGCCTCCAGACCAAATTCCACATATCTTCCCACCCATAAAAAACCGGGATTCGCATAGGCTGTCGTCGTCTTCCCCTGTGTTGGGCCATTAAGATTGGTGGCAAAACTGAATTCCACAATCGGTATGACCCGTGAAAAGGGCTTCGGTATTCCAATATCTTTTACGAAAGATTGAAGGTAGATCGTGCTGTACATCACCGTCATTCCATAAGTCAATGTGGAATGAACCTCGACGGGATCAACGCTATTGACCAGTGGGGTCCCAATTCCTGCCATGCCGGTAATCGCGAACGGACGGGCATATTTCAAGAATTCTGGCAAATCCCCAAACCCCTTTCCAAAATAAAAAGTCGGAGTTACCGTGGATGTGGTATCGGCGCCGCGAACGCCTTTGGTTCCAGTCCCTCCCAACTCCAGAGAAAGACCTGCTGACAGAATCACTTCATTAGAGGGGCTTTCGAACATCACACCTTTCAAGGTCGTCTCCAGATTTTTTAACCCATAAACTGGATCAGGATCCTGGCTTATTTGATCGTACTCCGCCGCCAGGGACAATCCGATGTCCCGGCTCAATCTTTTTTGAATGTCCATCTCGAAAGCCTGCGTTAAACTCCCATCTCGCTGCCTCCTGTTGGAATAACCAAGCAGATTCATTTCATCAGCGGCAAATGGATCCTCTAACGCAATGGTTGCAGGGAAAAAACGCTGTCCCGCCACACCGTGCGCCCGGGACGAAATTGGAAAAATAAAAAAACCTGCTAAACAAAAGATAAAAAATAAAAAGGCTAAGGAAATAGACTTTTCCACGAAAAACTCCTTTTTTTAAACAAACCTGTTGAATGGTAAAGTTTTTTTTAAATAAGCGGTTTGATAATTAGAGACTTACGAAGGAAGGAGGCCCTCTGAGAAAAGTTGTTCTGGCATCCTCTTTGACTAATGAGGAAGAAACGAAAAGAACGGTTTTTTCAGAAAGGGTTAAAGAAACAACAGGTTGTACCGAAGTTATTGAAAAATCAGAGGAAAAGCATTGCGCGTATTTACAGACACCCTCTTTATTTTTTGCGGATTGATCGCCATGGGGATGCCCTTGGGAGGCCTGATGACTTTCCGGAACACCTCCCGCCCCGCCATGTTGATGGAAAGAGCAGAAAACGGAAGAAAAGGAGAGAAATAAATAAAAAGAGATCATTCCGGCAATAAAACAGGAGGCCGGGCCCCTCTTTTTAAAAAAACAGGCTTTCATAGCGCAGAATGTTACTAAAATTCCATTTTAAAGTCAATATAAGCGACTTAAATAGTGTCTGTCCCTATTTTCCTATTTTCTATTTTTACTCTTCCTGAATCGACACAATTTCGGTCTGTCCGTTGACATAATCGAGCGCGTAATCAAGCTCGCCCGGGGCCTCGGCATAAACCGTAAACAACGAATCCCCTTTTTCAACTCTGCTGCCGGGGGAGGCCCGGAGATAGACCCCGGCCGATCGGTTTCGGGGAGCTCCCGACAGCTTGGCTACCCTGGCAAGGCGGCGGTTTTCAATCCTGGAGACGATCCCTTTATAAGGGGCCGGCACCTCGTAACGGTATGCCGCTTTCGGCGGTACCCGCATTCCTCCCTGGGCCTCGCAGATAGCCTGAAATTTCTTCCAGGCCCGCCCATCTTCGAGAATCGTTTTCGCGATTGTTTTACCTTCTCCTAAGCTGGCACGGCCCGAGAGTTCCAGAATCTCCCCCGCCACGAGAACCGATCGATCGGCAAGATCGCGCGGCGCCCCAGGTTCCCCCCGCAGCACCGATAGAACATCTTCCGCTTCAAGCGCAGGACCGATTCCCCGGCCTACCGGCTGAGTTCCGTCGGTCATCAATACCCGGATGTTTAATCCTACCGCCTTTCCGACCTCGCTCAGGTGGAACCGGAGGGTTTCTGCGGCGTTGGAGCCCCGTACTTTTGCCGTCGGACCGACCGGAATATCAATCAGAACATGGGTGGATCCCGCCGCGGCTTTTTTCGAAATAATGGAAGGAACCACCTGTTCCGGACTGTCAAAATCAAGAGGGCGCTCCACCCGGATCAGGATATCGTCGGCGGGGCTCAACCCGACGGCGCCTCCCCAGACGATGCATCCCCCTTCGCGCTCGACGACGCGCCGCATCGCCCCGATATCGAGGTTGACGGGAGCGAGGGTCTCCATGGTATCCACCGTCCCGGCTGGGGAGGTAATCGCCCGTGAAGACGTTTTGGGCATCGTGAGTCCAAATGCCGCGATAATGGGAACAACGATCAGCGTCGTCCGGTTGCCCGGCAATCCGCCGACACAATGTTTATCCATCACGGGAGCATGATCCCACGCCAGCCGTTCCCCCGCTCCGATCATCGCACGGGTCAGGGCCACCATCTCTTTGACGTCAATCCGGCCGCCTGCGCAGGCGGTAATAAAAGCGGCCAGATGGACATCGGAATACCGTCCCGCCGCGATATCTTTGACAATGCCGTTCATGGCCACTTCGCTCAGCCGTTCGCCATAAACCTTTGCCCGGAGATCACTCAGGGATTGGAGATCGGGAGCGTGATAAAGACTCACCCAGTCTCCTTCTTTCGCCCCCAGAAGCCGCCATGCCGCTTCGGATAGTCCCGCTTCACCGGGAGCCAGAATATCGGATGTGACAATATTGAGGGTGGCAATGGCAGACCTGTTTCCGCTTTCCAGCCGGAGGCGCGACAGGGCTTCAAAACCCTCCGACCGGCAGACATGACAGTCCCGGCGCATATATACCACCGGCTCCTGATAGGTGTCTATCCCAAAACGGCGCAGCCGGAGCGTATGCGAGGTTCCGCCTCTTTCTGACCGGATCATTTTATTTTCCTTTTTTCTTTCATTTAAGGGTCAGATGTTCCATAAAATCGGGCACGCGGCATCGCCACCCCAGCTTCTCTTCAATCCGGTGTCTCAACCCATCGGCCGGGCCGGGCTCTCCATGGGTTATAAAGGTCTCGCGGGGAGGAGTCTTAAAATGCTTGAGCCATTCGAGGATCTCGGCCGAGTCGGCATGAGCAGAAAAATGGCTCATGGCAACCACCTCTGCCCGTACCGGAACATAATGTCCATGGACTTTCACTTCTTTAGCCCCATTGACCAGGGCCTCTCCCCGGGTACCTCCCACCTGAAATCCGACAAACAGAATGGTATTCTGTTCCCCGGGGGCAAAAGCCTTCAGGTGATGAAGCACCCTCCCTCCGCTCGCCATTCCGCTGGCCGATATCAAAATCATCGGCTCTCGTATCGTATTCAGACGTTTGGATTCTTCGACGCTATTGACAAAATGAGCCGCCGTACACATTTCCCTGCATTGCGCGGCGGTCAACCGGTGTTCATTTTGATGGGCGCGGTAAATCCCCGTCGCTTCAACCGCCATCGGGCTGTTGAGATAAACCGGGATATCGGGAATCACCTTTGTCGATTTGAGAAGGTGGATGTAATAAAGAAGCGTCTGGGCGCGGCCGACGGCAAACGAAGGGATTAAAATCATCCCTCCGCGTTTGACCGTCCGGTTGATGATTTCCGCCAGAACCGGACCGGGATCCGAGGGGTCGTGAAGGGAGTCTCCGTAGGTCGACTCCAGCACGAGATAATCCGCCTGCTGAACAACGGTCGGAGGTTTCATGATCAGGTCATGCGGCCTTCCCAGGTCCCCTGAAAAAAGAACGGAAACTTGATCGTTTTTCAAAGAGACCAATGACGAACCGACAATATGCCCGGCAGGTAAAAAGCGGAGATGGAGGCCCCCTTCCAGAAGGATCTCCCGGTCAAATTCGACCGGAGCGAACTGTTCGAGCGCCCGGTCGGCATCGAGCCGGGTGTAAAGAGGAAGTGCGGAAGGATGCCTCGAATAACGGTGTTCGTTGGCAAACCTCGCCTCTTCTTCCTGCAGATATCCGCTGTCGGGAAGAAGGATCGAACAGAGGTCCCGGGTCCCCCGGGTACAATAGACCTTTCCCGAAAAGCCATTTTTAATCAATAAGGGAAGGTACCCGCTATGGTCAATATGCGCATGGGTCAGGACGACAGCATGAATTCTCCCTGGATCCACTGGAAAAGGAGCTCGGTTCCTCAGCCTTAACTGCTTAAACCCCTGAAAAAGACCGCAGTCGACAAGGATTTTTTCAGACCCTTCGGTGATGAGGTACCTGGACCCTGTGACGGTTCCCGTGGCTCCCAGAAAATTAATTTCCATGAGAGATTTTATCCTTTCTTACTTAAGAGGCCCCTGCCCGAGTTTAAGCAAAAACCAGACCAGCAGAAATACAAACAACGTTAAACCGAGCTGGCTCAATGGAAAACCAAATAACGTCTTCTTTCCTTCCAGATAGAAGAGCCCAAACGTTGCAAAAAAAACGGCGGTCACGACCACTCCCAGAATCCTCAGGTCATTTTGTCGGTCAAATTCTTTTTTAATCCCCTGCAAATCTTCTGTATCCAGTTTGATCCCGACCTCCCCTTTTTCCATTTTAGTCAGAAAGTTCTGTACCCGTTCAGGAAGATATTTTAAAAAACCGAGGGTGTCCAGCAGCTCTGTTTCAAGGGTATTCAGTAATCGCCTCGGACTAAAATGCTGGATTAGAGCCTTTTGGACAAAAGGCTCCAGCTCTTTGTTAAAATCAAACTCCGGATAGAGTCTTAAACCCATCGATTCGGTCGTAACCAGCGCTTTTCCAAAGAGAGCGAGATCGGCCGAAAATTTCACGCCATTTTCGGCGCCCTTATTGATCACGCGGAAGAATGCCCAGGCCATGCTGGGGTGGAGGTCAGAATAAAAAAATTCGCCTAAGATATTCGACACATCTTTTTGAAAACTCCCGATATTACTTTTTTCATTCGTAATCGCCAGGTGGAGAAGATGCCGGGTATAGGCCTCGATATCCCTGTTGACAAAAGAGATCAGGCAGGTTAAAAGTTCCCGGCGCGAGGTTTCGTCGAGATAACCGATCATCCCAAAATCATGGAGACAAAGCCTCCCGTCGGGCATCGCAAAAAAGTTGCCCGGATGGGGGTCGGCATGGAAAACGCCGGAAATAAAGAATTGTTTGAAAAAGGCGTCCACACCGATAGATGCCAGTTTTTTCGTATCCACCCCCATCTTTCTGATCCTGGCAATATCGGTCACCTTTATTCCATGTGAAAATTCCATGGTCAAAATTTTTGAAGTGGTGAAATCCCAGAATATTTTCGGAATGTAAATGAAGGGATTGTCCTTGAAAATATAGCGGAACCGTTCCGCGTTATGCCCTTCAATCCTGAAATCAAGCTCCCTTAAGGTCCAATCGGCAAATTCCCTGACCACTCTGACCGGCTGATAGACGCTTAACTCCGGCATGAACCGTTCGGCCAGGCCCGCGATATAGGATAAAATATGAATATCCTGTTCGATGATTTTCCGGATGCCCGGCCTTTGAATCTTTACCGCCACCTCGGTCCCGTCTTTTAAAAAGGCACGATGAACTTGTGCCAGCGAGGCCGCGGCGACCGGCGCCTCCTCAAACGACTTAAACAATCCTTCCGGGAAGGAGCCTGTCTCTTCTTTGACGATTTGTCTAACCTCTTCAAAGGGGAAGGGGGGCGCATCGCTTTGAAGTTTGGCGAGTTCTCCGGATATCTCTTCGCCGATTAAGTCGCCTCTCAGGCTCAGAACCTGGCCAAGTTTGATAAAGGTCGGCCCCAGTTCTTCCATTACCTCCCTTAAAACAGAAAGAGTGAGGATCGGCCTGGCGCCAACCAGCCTGACAAGATCCTCTTTGGAAGACTCTCTCTTTAAAAAACATTTAATCCGGGTCCAAAAAGGAACCAGATATTTCAGCCGGAGCCGTTCAACCAGGAGGCTCCCCCCCGAGAGGGAGACAATGGTCAGAACTTTCCGCAACCGGTTCAGATCCGAAAAAGTTAATCGCTGTCTTTCCATTCAGTCTATCATCTCCCCTGTCAGGAAATTGTAGTTCTCTTTTCTTTAGAAAAGCAATGCCAGGATCTCCGGGCATTGCTGCCAGCCCTGTAAATCGCATGAGTTGAGCCTTCCAATATCTTATTGCAGATCGCTTTTCCACCCGCCTCCGAGCGCCTTGTATAAATCCGCGGTCGCGGCCAGTTGATCCCGTTGCGCTTCGATTCGGTTAAGCTCCGCGTCCAGCAATCCGCGTTCGACGTCCAACACATCCAGTAGACTCGATACGCCGCTGTCATACCGCATCCGGGCAAGCCTAAGCGCTCTTTGAAGAGCGTTGACCCTCGTCTGGTGGGCGTCGAGAGTCTCTTTCGCCTTGCGCTGGGCCACCAGCGCGTCAAGCGTATCTCGAAAAGCGTTCCGTATTCCCGCCTGGTAACGCGCCAGCGCCTGTTGCTCGCGCGCCTGCGCCGCGGACACCTGAGACATCGTCCGGCCAGCCTCGAAAATTCCCTGTGCCGCTGATGCCGAAGCCATCCAGATGCCGGCAGGAGCGGTAAACAGGTCTGCCAGCACCGTACTCTCTCCCCCCAGGAATCCGGTGAGCGAAATAGAAGGAAAGAACGCCGCCCTGGCCTGGCCGATACGGGCGTTCGCGGCAATCAATTCTTCTTCCGCCTGACGAAGATCCGGGCGTCGCTCCAGCAGATCGGAAGGGAGTCCGGCTGGTACCGCAGGCGGAACGGTGAGCCCATCGATAGAAGCGCCTCGTCCGGGTACGGTGCTTAAAATAGCTCTCGGACTCCGGCCCAGCAGCACCAGAAGCGCAGTTTCCTGCCGGGCCAGACGATTTTCAAGGGAAGGCACCAGGGCCTGGGCCGCGGCGGCTTCCGCTTCAACCTCCAGAAGTTCGAGTTCCGAAGCCGCTCCGGCATCGAATCGCTTTTGCTGGAGGCCGAGGGATTCAAGCCGGGTGGAAACAGTTCGGCGAGCTATCGCGATTTGCGCATCCAGAGCGCGCATATTGAAATAACCCCTCGATACGTCGCAGATCAGCGCCAGACGAACCGCCTCGCGATTGAATTGCATCGAAAGGAGGCTCGCCCGGGCCGCTTCGGCGGCACGCCGGTATTTGCCCCAGAAATCGATTTCATACGATGCGTTTAAGGTGGCTCGCACGTTACCGTAAATCGGATCGACTCCCGGAGGCGGACCCAGCTCGGTTTTTTGGCTGATCCGGTTTTGCGATCCGGCGGCGTTTGCGGAAATGCCCGGAAACTGGTCCGCTCGGGCGATTCCGAGAGCGGCCCGCGCTTCATCCACGCGCGCGATAGCCAGTTTCAGGTCTTCGTTATGAGCGAGCGCCTCTTCGATCATGGCGTCCAGCTCCGGATCGTTATATCCGCGCCACCATTGGACCGGAATTAAAGCTGCCGCATATTCTCCGGGCCAGACGTTTGAAGTTTCGATGACAGGCCGACGGTAATCCGGGCCAGACGTCATACACCCGGAAAGGAGGGCTCCGATCCATAGGGAGATGCAAACCATAGGACGCTTCATGTCGCTTCTCCTTTCCCCGGAACCGGATCGGAATGCGCCGTTTTTTCAGCCGAAACTCGGATCGCCCGGGTCTGTTCGATTTCCTTTTTGATTTCCAAAGTGGAGCGCTTTTCCGCCAGGCGCCGGTCCGTCATCACTTTGAAAAACATCGGCACAAAGAAAATGGCAAGAAAGGTTGCCGCCAGCATGCCTCCCATCACACCGGTCCCAACCGAGATTCGCGCTGCCGCTCCGGCGCCGGAAGAAAATGCCAGCGGACTCACCCCGAGAATGAATGCGAGGGATGTCATCAAGATAGGGCGGAAGCGGAGCCGCGACGCTTCCAGCGCCGAAGCCGAAGGGGACATTCCTTCCTGATGTTTCAGTACAGCATACTCGACGATCAGGATCGCGTTTTTAGCGGCAAGTCCTAACAGCGTAATCAGTCCGATCTGGAAATAGACGTCGTTGGTCAAACCCCTGAGCCAGATCGCTGAAAGCGCGCCAAAGGTTCCAAACGGCAAGGCCATCAGCACGGAAAACGGGAGAGACCACCGCTCGTACTGCGCGGCAAGAATAAGGAAAACCATCATCACGGCCATGCCGAGCGCGAAAATAGAAGTTCCGCCGGATTTCTTTTCCTGGAAGGAGGCGCCGCCCCAATCGTAACTAAAATCCGAAGGCAACACCTGATCGGCGATCTTTTCGATCTCCTGAATCGCCTGGCCGGAAGAAACCCCGTGCGCTCCCTGTCCGAAAATTTTAACCGCCGGCAGATTATTGAACCGGTTGAGCGAATCCGGTCCGGAGGCGTAGGCCACATTGGCCAGAGATTTCACCGGCACCATCCCCCCTTTATCGGACCGGACGTAAAGCTCGCCGATGGATTCCGGACTTTTTCGGTAGGACGACTCCGCCGATATAATGACCTCCCAGGTGCGGCCGTATCGGTTAAAGTCGTTCACGTAATAGGACCCGAGAGTGGCGGACAGGGTATCGAATAGTTCGTTGATCGGCACGCCAAGCGCACTGGCCTTTTCGCGATCCACATCGACATAAAGTTGAGGCACATTGGCCCGCCAGAGGGTCTGTACTCCTCCGAGCTTCGGGTCCTTGTTGGCCGCCGCGAGGAACTGCCCCAGAACCTGGGCGAGGCGCGCGGCCCCCCCCTCTCCGCGGTTTTGGAGATAGAACTCGAATCCTCCTGCGGTGCCCAGGCCGAAGATCGGGGGCGGACCAAAAGCAAGCACAACCGCCTCTTTAATATGGGCCGTTTTCATGAAATACTCTCCCACCAGTTGCCGGGTGTTCGAATGGCGCTGATCCCAATGTTTTTGCGGAACAAAAATCGTGGCGGCGTTATTCCGGAACCCTCCGCCGAGAAGATCAAGTCCGGTAAAGGCGATGGCGTATTTATTGTCCGGATTGGACTTGATCGCCGTGACCACTTCGCCAACCACTCTGTCGGTGCGCTGCAACGTCGCCCCGTCCGGCAGGAAGACGACGCCAATGTAGAAACCCTGATCTTCATCCGGCACCAGACTCCCGGGCGTCATCTTCCATAGCCCGATGGTAATCGCCACCATGCCCGCAAACATCGCCAGAGCGATACCCCCATGGCGAATCATCCATGCCACGCCGTTGCCATATCGGTCTCTGATGCGGTGAAACAAGCCATTAAAACCGGTGAAAAACCGGCCGGCGACTTTCCTCTGCCCGCTTTTCAGGAGCAAGGCGCTCAATGAAGGAGTCAGCGTCAGTGCGACAATCCCGGAAAGCACCACCGCGATGGAAATCGTCACCGCGAATTGCCGGTACAATTCCCCCGTAAGACCTCCTAAAAATGCGATCGGGATAAACACCGCGCAAAGGGTCAGAACAATGGCCACAACCGGGCCGGAGACTTCATGCATCGCCTTAATCGCGGCCTCGCGGGCGTTCAAGTGTTCTTCGCGCATGATGCGTTCTACGTTTTCAAGAACCACGATGGCGTCGTCCACGACAATGCCGATCGCCAGTACCATGCCGAAGAGCGTCAGGGTGTTAATAGAGTAGCCCAGCAGATAGAGGCCGGCAAAAGTTCCGATTAAAGACACGGGAACCGCCGCGAAGGGAATCAGGGTCGCGCGCCAATTCTGTAAAAAAAGAAAGACTACCAAAAACACCAGGATCATCGCTTCCACCAGCGTTTTGACCACTTCACGCATCGAAACCTCGATAAACCGCGTGGTGTCGTAAACAGTGGCATAAGCCATACCGGGCGGAAAACGGGCCGAAATGCCGTCCATGGTCTTCTTGACCTCCCGGGCGACGTTCAGGGCATTCGCGCCAGGCTGTAAGAAAATACCGACCAGCGCCGACTCCTTTCCATTGACCCGGCCGATGAAGTTATAGTTTTTGGAAGCCAGTTCGACCCGGGCCACATCCTTCAGATGAAGTGCCGAACCATCCGGATTCGAACGGAGGATAATATTTTCAAACTCTTTCGGGTCGGCGAGTCTTCCTCTGGCGGTAATGGTGTACACCAGTTCCTGGGTTTCTTCCGTTGGCGTCTGTCCGATTTTTCCGGCCGCAAATTGGGCATTTTGTTCGTTGATCGCTTGGAGCAGGTCGTTCGTCGTGAGCTTGAGCTGCGCCATCCGGTCCGGCCTGAGCCAAATCCGCATCGCGTAGTCTTTTGCGCCGAAAATCTGGACGTTCGTGGTTCCCGGAATCCGCTTAATGCTGTCAAGAACGTTGAGCGTGACATAATTGCTCGTGTAAAGGTCGTTGAAGGTCCCGTCAGGAGAGTAAAACGCGAGCACCTGAAGAAACGATGACGAGGTTTTTTCGACGGTGACTCCCTGGCGTCGGACTTCGAGAGGCAGTCGGCTTTCCACCTGTTTGACCCGGTTATTGACATTGATAGCGGCCTGATCGATATTGGCGCCGATATCAAACGTCACGTTGATGTCGACCACGCCGTCGGCCGTAGAGGTGGAACTCATGTAGAGCATTTTCTCTACCCCGTTGATCTGGTTTTCAAGCAGAGAGGCGACGGTCTGCTCAAGGACTTCCGCGGAAGCTCCCGGATAGACCGCCCGAACCGACACAACGGGCGGAGCGATTTCAGGGTATTGCGCAATCGGCAGAACACGCATCGCGGCCAGACCGGCCAGCACGATGAAAATCGAAAGGACCGAGGCAAAGGTAGGGCGGTCAATAAAAAATCGGGAAAACATTCGCTTCTCCTCTCTTATTTTTTGACCGCGATGCCGGAACCGGCAGGCGTATCAGATTTTGCGGGGTTCAATGGATTGGCCTGCGCGATTTTTACCGGAGTGCCTGGAGGAGCCTTAAAGATGCCGTCGATGATGACTTTGTCGCCCGGTTTAAGCCCGCCGGTAATCACCCAGTCGTCGCCCGACCAGTCGCCCACCTGGACGGGGCGGGGCTCGACCACCCCCTGGACGTTGACCGTCATCACGATTTTACTGCCGGGGCCTTCCAAAATCGCCCGCTGAGGGATGGCAATCGCATCTGGACGAACAGCCCCCGAGAGCTGTACCCGCGCAAATTGGCCTGGACTCAGCAAGTGCCGGGGATTCGCCATGACCGCCCGGGCCTCTATCGTCCCTGTTTTCGGATCCACCCGGACGTCAGTGAAGTCCACCTTTCCGGTACCGGCATACTCACTCCCGTCGGCAAGCTTCAATGCCACATTAAACTTCCCCCCCTTCGGGAGCCTGAGGCGCCCTTCGGCCACGGCACGGGTGAACTTCAGGTGCTCCGCTTCAGTAAAGCTGAAAATGACGTAAATCGGATCGATTTGAGAGATCGTGGTCAGGAGCGTCTGCCCTGCCTGTACCAGGCTTCCTTCGGATTTAAGCGCCCGGCTGGTAATGCCGGAAATCGGCGCTTCGACCCGCGTGTAGGCCAGGTTCAGCTCCGCCTCGGTGACTGCCGCCTGCGCCGATTTAAGGTTAGCTTTCGCGACCTGCTCGGAAGAAACCGCGTCGTCAAAGTCTTTCTGGCTCACCGCTTTGGCTTCCCAGAGAGGCTTCAGGCGCATCGCATTGCGGGAGGCCATGCCCAGGCTAGCCTCCGCGCTTGCAAAATCAGCTTCCGCTTTCGCGGCCGCTGCGCGAAACGGAGCCGGATCGATCGTAAACAGGCTCTGACCGGCCTGGACTCTTGAACCTTCGCTGTAATTCCAGCGTTCAAGAATGCCGGAGACGCGCGGGCGGATTTCAACTTCCCGAATTCCGGCGATCTGGCCGACGTATTCGAAAACGGCCGGCAGATCGCGCGGCGCCACTGTGACAGCCACAACTTCTGGAATAGGCGGAGGGGGCGCAACGGAACCGGGGCCTTTACCGCAACCGGCCAAACCCGTTATCCAGAGAGAAATCCCTATTATCATGAAACTTAACTTCAGCGTTTGGTATGTCAAGAGTCCTCCGGATTTTCATTCTTACATGATTTGATTATTGAGCATAACAACCCCGGAGTCGTTGTTCAAATTGTTTTTACACTCCTCTTAACCGCATGAGGTCCTTGATGATTTGTTGAACATCCACCGGACCGTCGCTGTTCACGCTCAAGACAAACGGGCGCTCTTCCTCTCCGGGAGGTTTTGCGTTCCTGATCTGCCAGTTGAGGACATCGATGCCGGCTTCCGACGCATCCTCTCCTTTTCGGATTCGATCCGATATCCGCTGGCGCAAAACCGGCTCGGAACCGGTGACTTCGAGGATGATAAAAGGGACGCCTCCTTCCCTGGCCGTCTCCTCCATGATTCTTCTCTGTTCTTGCCGTAAAAAGGTTCCATCGAGAATCACCGAAAAGTCCGCTTTAAGGAGTTCTCCGGCCATTATCTTCAGCCTCTCGTAAGTCCGGCGGGTCGTATCGGGGGCATAAAGACCCTTTTCTATATCCAACGAAGTCCGCTTCGAGCCGGGCACCCCTGCCAGCCGTTTTCGCTCAACATCCGTTCTGATCCGGATCGCGCCCGTCTGTTCGGCAATTTGTTGAGTCAAAACACTTTTGCCGGCTCCCGAGAGGCCATACGTCACCAGGAGAAACCCCGGGGAGGTTCTGATATATTCTCCGGCAAGATGAATATACGCTTGATATTCCTGCCGAAGGAGTTTTTGTTCATTTGGATCAAGACTCATCTGGCTTAACCGAATGGAGGCCACCTTGGCTCTGACCATAGCCCTGTAGACTTTATAGAGTCGTAAAACCTGCAGACCGGCATAATCGCCGCTCGCCTCAAGATAGAGATTCAAGAACCGGTTCGAAAAGGGGGAGTGCCCCCGGTCATCCAGGTCCATTAAAAGAAAAGCGAGATCGCTGATCACATCAATAAAACGGAGCGCTTCGTTAAATTCAAGACAGTCAAAAACAACCACCCGGCCTTCGATCAACACCATGTTCGCCAGGTGAAGGTCGCCGTGGCATTCCCGGACAAAGCCGGCTTCCTTCCGTTTCAGAAACATTTTCCGGCTTGCGAGCAACGTCTCCTCTGTCCAGAAGCGGAGTTTATTAATCTCTTCCAGTATCTCCGGATCTTTTTCGAATCCATCGATCAGCGTAAAATTATCCCTCATCGGCCAGGCAATCCGCTCCGGGGCTCCGGCAGGCATCTCTTCACCCGCGATTTGAGTCAGCCGGTGAAACTCCGCCAGTTCGATGGCAAGAGGATCGAGCTGTTCTCTCTTTAATTCTCCCCGCTCCAGCACCCGGTCGAGTTCCTGACTCCGGTCAAACTGCTTCATCATAACGGCATATTCAATCGGCGGCCCAATGCCATTGAACTCCGGCTGGCGTTCACGTCCGGTCTTTGGATCGACCGATCCACATGTCGGACCGGTAATGGTGATCAGTCCGAGGTAAAGTGCGGGAGCCAGGCGGCGGTTCAGACGAAGCTCTTCCTGGCAATAAAAGCGACGTTTCTCAAGGGTTGAAAAATCGACAAAACCGAGGTTGACCGGCTTCTTTATTTTGTACGCAAACCTTCCGGTCAATAGCACCCAAGAAATATGCGTCTCGATCAGCTCGATTTTCTCAACGGGGTGGCCATAAAAAGCAGGATTTTTAAGCGCTTCAATGAGCGGGTTTTTCTGAATCATCTGCTGTTTATACCCGATTCAGGAAGAAATATCAAAATGATGCTTAACGAAGAGGTTCCCGGATAACCCAAAATTTAAGCAAAAAAGCGGCCAGAAAGGCGCACCCGGCTGAGACGCTGAAAGCCAGTTGTGGACTCCAGGCCTCCCAGAGCCATCCAAACAAAATGGAGGAAGGAAGAAGAAGAAACCCGGCGGTTAAATGAAACCATCCAAAAGCGGTTCCCAGTAAAGAGGAGGGGGCCAGATCGGCCACCAGCGCCTTTTCCACCCCCTCGGTTGCCGCCATAAAGAGCCCATAAAAGGCAAATAGTGGCCAGAGCGACCAGAGTTGAAATCCTTTAAAACCGAGGAACAGATAAAAGAGGCCGTAAATGGTCCACCCGGCTACAATCAGCCGGGTCCGGCCGATCCGGTCTGACAGAGCCGAAAGAGGCGTTGAAAAAAGAGCGGCGGTCAGGGAGACGACGCCCCAGATTAACGGAACCTGTTCGTCGGGAAGGCCCAAATCTTTTGCCCGGAGGAGGAGAAAAGTATTGGAGGCGTTGCCGAGGGTAAACAGGGCCAGGACAACAAGATACCGTTTAAATTTTGGAGGAAAGCCGCGGAGGTTCCATTCAAAGGGGGAAGGAATTGTTTTCTCAATCCGCGCCGGCTCGCGGATCCACAAAGTCATTAAAACGGTGACCGTCCCGGGCAAGGCAACCCAGAGGAATATTTCCCGAATCGGCATATTCCGGGAGAGAAGCCATGCCGCCATAAAAGGTCCGATCACCGATCCAAAGCTGTCAAACGCCCGATGGATCCCGAAAGCGAAACCCCTCCGATCCTGTGGTACCGAAAGGGCCAACAGGGCATCTCTGGGGGAAGTCCGCAACCCTTTTCCCAATCGGTCCCCAAACCGGAGGAGCAGAACCACCGGCCAGGAGCCGGCCAGTGAAAGCAATGGCCGGGAAACCGCAGCAAGGGAGTAGCCTCCCACCACCCAGGGCTTGGTCGATCGCGTTCGGTCCGAAAGAACGCCTGAAAATAATTTAAAGAGGCTTCCGGCGCTTTCCGCAATCCCTTCGATTAATCCCAGAGCTTTTGGACCGGCCATTAAAACCGCGGTCACATAAATAGGGAGAAGGGAATAGACCAGTTCCCCGGCCGTATCGTTAAAAAAACTGATCCAGCTTAATAACCATACCGTCGGAGGGAGGAGAAATAAGGCTTTAATCATGGACGATCACATTGGCCGGATCAATCCCTTTGAGAGCCTCCGGGTTCCCCCCAAGGACCTTTGCCATGGTACTCACATCCTCAACCATCATGCCGATATAGGTATGCTCGGGAGAGTTAGGCTCGCCCGGAAGATCGTCATCCCGAAGGGTGCTGACATACTTCACCCCGGCCTCCCGTCCGATCTGGTCCAGGGCCTTGCTCGGGAAAACCTCTGAACCAAAAATCGCCGGCACCTTCTCGGCCTTGAGCTGGTCGATCAGGCGAACCATCTCCTGGGGAGAAGGTTCCGAAAAACTGGAGGGTTGAATAGCGCCAATAACGGTACACCCGTATCGGGGGCAAAAATAGGCCCAGGAATCATGATAGGTGACCAATTTGCGGTTCTTGGGAGGAATCGTCTGAAGGACTGCCGTAATGGCCTTATCCAGTTGATTCAATCGTTCAAGGTAGATCTTGC
>JBGPKT010000021.1:0-26541 GCA_041486115.1 Nitrospiria bacterium
AATTTTAACGACCCTGCAGGAGATTAAAAAGGGGAGAATCATTCTGGTGTTCGGGTGCGGGGGAGACCGTGATAAAGGGAAGCGCCCTAAAATGGGAAAAGTCGCGGGAGAGTATGCCGATAGCCTGGTCCTGACATCGGACAACCCCCGCAGCGAGAATCCCTTTGACATTTTAAAAGAGGTCGAAGCGGGGATTCATTCTGCCGGCAGAAGGATGAAGGGAAAATACCGGGTGATTGAAAGTCGGCGGGAGGCGATCGAGAGCGCCATTGGCGAGGCTGAGCCCGGCGATTTTGTGGTGATTGCCGGAAAAGGGCATGAAGATTATCAGATGATCGGCGAGAAGAACTTCCCGTTTAACGACCGGCTTGTGGCAAAAGATATTTTGCGGAAGAAGTTCGGGTTTTAGAGGGGCTGTGAGCATGGAGTGGACGGTTGGTGAAATCGTGAAGATAACCCACGGACGCCTGATTCAGGGGAGCCCCGATACGATCGTCAAACGGTTTTCCACCGATAGCCGGAAGATCGAGCCGGAAGCTTTCTTTATACCGCTCAGGGGCGACCGGTTCGACGGGCATCAATTTATCGATCAGGCCTGTCAAAAGGGCGCTTCAGGATCTTTTAAAGCCCGCAGTTCCCCTGTCGTCTCTCCTGGAATATGCATTGAAGTCGATGATCCGTTAACCGCTTTGCAGGAAATCGCGGGGGAGGTCCGGAATCGTTTTAAAGGGCCTGTGGTGGCGATTACGGGGAGCAACGGAAAAACAACCACCAAAGAGATGTTAAATGCCATTCTGGCAGAGAAGTACAAACTCCTGAAATCTGAAGGGAATTTCAATAACCACATCGGGCTCCCCGTGACCTTGCTCAGACTGGCCCCTTCGGACCGGATCATTTTACTTGAAATGGGGATCAACCATCCGGGAGAATTGCGGCGCCTCTGCGAAATAGCCCGGCCGACGGTCGGCGTGATTACCAATATCGGAGAGACCCACCTTGAAGGCCTCGGGAGCATCGAAGGGGTGGCGCAGGCCAAAGGGGAGCTTCTTGATTTTCTCGAAGAGGGAACCGCTGTGTTAAATCAGGATGCGCCGTTTTATACGGCGCTCAAAACGAGGCAGAAAGGGAAACGGGTCAGTTTCGGGCTTTCGGAAGGGGCTGATTTCCGCGGGAGCCATCTCCAATCGATTCCTCAGGGGGTGCGGTTTACCCTGACTCAACGGGGCGATCAGTTCGACATCCAGCTTGGCGTCCCGGGAACGCATAATGTCTATAATGCCCTCGGTGCGGCGGCCGCCGCCTCGACCCTCGGATGCGGAGCCGATGAGATCGTTCAGGGGTTAAACGCTTTTTCTCCCGTTCCGTTACGATCGGAATTGTTTGATCTGAACCCGAATGTCAAAGTTATTGCCGATGCTTATAATGCCAATCCTACTTCCATGGAAGCGGCCGTCCGGATGCTGGCCGAGCGGGGAGCGGAGGATCATCGCAAAACCGTCGCTATCCTCGGAGATATGCTGGAACTCGGAAAAACATCTGAAAAAGCCCATTTCAGTCTGGGACAGATGATCGGCGAACTAAAAATCTGGCGGCTTTTTTTATATGGGCCGGAAGCCCGCTCTGTGTCGAAGGGAGCCAGGGATAAAGGGATGGCCGAGGAGGCGGTCTCGATCTGCCCGACGCACGAAGAGATCGTCCGTCAGGCGAGAACCCTCTTTTCAACCCGGTCGCTGTTCCTCGTTAAAGGATCGAGGGGAATGAAGATGGAAAAAGTTCTCGAATTATTTAAAAAGGAGTAACATGCTTTATTCGCTTCTTTACCCTTTACACGATCATTACGCATTTCTCAATGTGTTCCGCTATATTACGTTCCGGGCAATTTATGCCACGTTGACCGCTCTCATTATCAGTTTCTTACTAGGGCCATTTTTAATCCGGGTCCTGCGGGGATGGCGCATCGGACAGCAGATCCGCGATGCGGGCCCCCAGTCGCATCAGGTGAAATCGGGCACTCCGACCATGGGGGGGATATTGATTCTCATGGCGATTCTTTTATCCACTCTGTTGTGGGCCGATTTAAAAAACCGTTACATCTGGCTGGTAATTTTTACCACTTTTGGTTTTGGACTGATCGGGTTCTGGGACGACTACCTGAAGGTCGTCCGGAAAAAATCGGAAGGACTCTTCCCCCGGTACAAATTCGGTCTTCAACTGATCCTCGCCCTAATCATTGTGGTGTTTTTATTCCATTCACCGGCCTATTCGTCGAAGCTTTATTTCCCCTTTTTCAAACATTTCACTCCGGATCTCGGCTGGTTCTATCTTCCTCTGGTGGTTTTTATCATCGTTGGCGCTTCGAATGCCGTCAACCTGACTGACGGGCTCGATGGGCTGGCGATAGGGCCGATCATCGTGACGTCGGTGGCCTATCTGATCGTGGCCTATATTACGGGCAATCACAAACTCGCCGAATATTTATTGATCCCCTACATTGAAGGATCTGGGGAGCTCTCGGTCTTCTGCGGGGCGATCATCGGCGCCGGTCTCGGTTTCCTCTGGTTTAATGCCTATCCGGCCTCTGTATTTATGGGGGATGTCGGCTCCCTCCCGATCGGCGGGGCGCTCGGAACCGTGGCTGTGGTTTCCAAACATGAACTCCTGCTCCTCCTGGTCGGAGGTATTTTTGTGATCGAGGCGCTGTCGGTGATTACTCAGGTCATCTCATTCAAGACCCGGGGAAAAAGGGTTTTTCTCATGTCCCCGATCCATCATCATTTTGAGCTCAAAGGCTGGCATGAATCCAAAGTGGTGATCCGGTTCTGGATTATCGCCATTATTCTGGCTTTGTTAAGTCTGAGCACATTGAAATTACGATGATTTCTCTGAAAAATAAAAAAGTTCTGGTCATGGGCTTAAAAAAGAGCGGGCGCTCTGCGATCCGGCTCCTTTTGAGAGAAGGCGCGTCCGTTGTGGGGACAGACTCCGATCCCGGGTTAAAAACGGAGTCTCTTACCGGGCCGGTGGCCTATAAACTCGGAGGGCATGATGACGCGGAATTTGCCGCGGCCGACCTGATTGTTGTCAGCCCGGGGATCCCTTCCGAGCATCCGGCGCTTGTCAAACCGAGAGCAATGGGAATTCCGGTGATCGGAGAAATGGAACTGGCCGCTTCTTTTCTCGATTCCAAAAAGATGTATGCCATTACCGGGACGAATGGAAAAAGCACGACGACGGCCCTGTTAGGCGAAATGTTTAAAAAAGGACGAAAAAGAACCTTTGTCGGGGGGAATATCGGAATTCCGGCAACCGAAGCGGTGCTCAATCCTCCTCCGGGAGGTTGGGAGGCGGTTGTGCTTGAGGTCTCGAGCTTCCAGCTGGAAACGATTCAGTCCTTTCGTCCGAAAATAGGGGCGATTTTAAATATGACACCCGACCATGGAGAGCGTTATGCCGGGCCGGAAGATTATGCAAAAGCGAAATTCAAGCTCTTCCAGAATCAGACGGAGGAGGATACCGCTTTTTTGAACTGGGATGATCCGGTGATCCGGAAATTTCCGCGTCAGATGAAATCCAGGGTGGTATGGTTTAGCCAGAAGGAGTCCCTTCCCGTCGGAGTCATCCTCTCCGGGCATTCCCTTCTTTATCGCCAGGATCAGGTGGATGAGGAGCAGAAGCTGGGGGATGTGAATTCGGCGTTTCTCAAAGGGAGCCATAATATTGAAAATATGGCCGTCGCCTGCGGAATCGCCTTTCTGGCCGGAATCCCGCACCGGACTCTGCAGGAAACGCTGGACGAATTTAAAGGCCTTGAACACCGGCTCGAAACGGTCAGGGTGCTTCGCGGGGTGGCCTATATCAATGATTCGAAAGGGACCAATGTGGGGGCGGCGGTCCGCTCTTTGGAAAATGTCCCTGCTCCCATCGTCCTGATCGCGGGAGGAAAAGAAAAGGGGGGAGGTTTTTCGTCTCTCGCTCCGCTGGTCCGTGAAAAAGTGAAAGCGCTGATCTTAATCGGAGAAGCGAGGAACCGGATGAAAAATGACCTCAAAGGGACCGCGGAAATTTATGAGGCCGGATCGCTTGAAGAAGCGGTTCAAAAGGCCTGTGCTCTCAGCCAGAAAGGGGATTCGGTCCTTTTATCCCCCGCCTGCTCCAGTTATGACATGTTTAAAGATTATGCCGAAAGAGGAGAGGTTTTTAAACAGATTGTAGGAGCATTGAGTTAAATGAGGAGAACAGCTTCCTCCAGGATGGAAAACCGGGTTGACTTATTAATGTTAATGGCATCGCTTCTTCTGATTCTCGGGGGATTGGTGATGATTTATAGCGCAAGCGCCGTCATTTCGGAATCAAAATTCGGGGACTCCGCTTATTTTGTTAAAAGGCAGTTTTTTTATCTGATCCCGGGCATTTTATTGGCCTGGTTTTTTTCCAGGGTGGAAGTCAAAAAATTGGAAAGAGTGGTCTGGCCGATATTGATTCTTTCCTGTCTCTCTCTTCTGGCGGTTTTGACCCCTCAGGCCGGTGTTCAAATCAATGGAGCCCGGCGCTGGCTTAAACTGGGGATGGTCTCTTTTCAACCGTCGGAGTTTGCCAAACTCTCGATTATCTTTTTTATGGCCTATTATCTGGCAAAGAAAAAAGAGAAGATCAGGGAATTCGGAAAAGGCCTCCTTCCTTGCCTCTTCATTGTCGCCATTTTTTTAAAAATCATTCTTGCCGAACCTGATTTTGGATCGGCGGTCATTATCGGCGCGGTATTTTTTCTTATGATTTATGAGGGGGGAGCGCGGATGAAACACCTCTTCGTCCTTTTTCTTTTGTCGCTGCCGCTCATCTATCATTATTTGCAGATCGGCTTCAGGAAGCAAAGGATGCTCGCTTTTCTGGATCCCTGGAAAGAACAGGGGAGGGAGGGGTTTCAAGTCGTTCAGTCCTATCTTGCTTTTGCCGGAGGAGGGCCTTTCGGAACGGGGCTGGGAGCCAGCAAGCAGAAACTCTTTTATCTTCCCGAACCCTACACCGATTTTATTTATTCGGTCATCGGCGAAGAGCTTGGTCTGGCCGGGACCCTCGGCGTTCTCCTCCTGTTTTCAATCGTGATCTACCGGGGACTCCAGATTGCCTTGAAGACAGAGAATCTGTTCTCTTTTTATCTGGCTTCTGGCCTCACGTTTCTTATTTTTATTCAGGTCTTTGTGAATATCTGCGTGGTGACCGGCCTTTTTCCGACCAAAGGGCTCCCCCTTCCTTTTATCAGTTATGGCGGCTCCTCTCTCTGGGTCAACCTGATTTCCGTCGGACTTTTAATGAACCTCTCCCGAAAGAAGGAGAGGGGAGAACGGAGCCGTCCAGGGAGCCCTGTCGTCAAGGCGGAGTGGGCAGGGAGCGAAAGATGGTCATAAACAGGGAACCTTTCCGGTGAAGGTGGTGATTGCCGGAGGGGGAACGGGGGGGCATTTATATCCCGGAATTGCCCTGGCCAGAGCTTTTCAACTCCGTTTTCCGGATTGCGCGATTTTATTTATTGGAACGGAAAAAGGGATGGAGTCCCGCATCCTTCCGAAAGAAGGATTCGCTCTGAAGACGATAGAAGTCGAAGGGTGGGTCGGAAAAAGGTGGATTGCGCTTTTGAGGGCTCTGTTTCGTTTTCCAAAAGGTTTAATTCAGAGTTATCGCTTGTTAAAAGCGTTCCGGCCCGATCTGGTAATCGGCGTCGGAGGATATGCGTCAGGGCCTGTTCTATTGATGAGCGTACTATTGAAAATGAAAAGAATTATTTTAGAACAGAATGTGACGCCGGGCCTTACTAACACGATATTGGCCCATTTTGTCCATCAGGTTTTTGCTTCCTTTGAAAAGTCATCGGACCATTTTCCGAAACGGAACTTTTTCTTTTCCGGGAATCCGGTGCGGAAAGAAATTTCGTCTCTTTTCTCGAAAAAAAGTTCCGGAGGGAGGACGGTTCTGATTTTTGGCGGAAGCCAGGGGGCCCATTCGATTAACCTTGCCGTCATCGAGGCACTCGATATTCTGAACGGACGAGAGGGCCTGCCGATCCGGTGGATTCATCAAACCGGCCAGCCGGACTTCGCCCGGGTGAAGGCGGAATACGAAGCGAGACAAATCCCCGCTATGGTCGAACCGTTTATTTACGACATGGCAAAGGCGTATGACTCGGCCGACCTGGTGATCTGTCGGGCGGGCGCTACGACGCTGGCGGAGCTGTCGGCGTGCGGAAAACCGGCGATTTTAATTCCCTTCCCTTTTGCGGCCCATCATCACCAGGAAAAAAACGCCCGATTCTTAAAAGACATGGGAGCGGCCGAAGTTCTGGAGACCCCCGATTTGAACGGGAAGGCGCTGGCATTCCTGATTACGCACATCCTCCTCCCGGGAGAAAAGCTGGCTCAAATATCCGAAAAGATAAGACGCCTCGGCAGGAAAGATGCGGCCGAAAATATTATAGAGCGATGTCTCCGGTTAAGATTGGTCCATGTTTAAAAAAATTCAGCGGATTCATTTTGTGGGGATCGGCGGCGCGGGAATGAGCGGGATTGCGGAGGTCCTGATGAATATGGGGTACTCGGTGTCGGGCTCCGACCTTGCGGCGAGCGAAACGACCCGCCGGCTTGAAAAAATGGGAGGAAAAATCTTCCGGGGGCATGACCCTTCCAACATTGAGGGGGTCCATGTCGTCGTCGTCTCTTCGGCGATTCATAAAGGAAATCCCGAAGTCGACGCCGCCCGGAACCTGAAGATCCCTGTCATTCCGAGAGCCGAGATGCTTGCGGAATTGATGCGCCTTAAATATGGAATCGCGGTTGCCGGATCGCATGGCAAGACCACCACGACGTCGATGGTCGCCTCCGTCCTGGCGATGGGAGGATTGGACCCTACCGCCGTTATAGGGGGGAAACTGAACCTGTTCGGGAGCCATGCCAAGCTGGGCCAGGGGAATATTCTCGTGGCCGAAGCCGACGAAAGCGACGGGTCGTTTTTAAAACTTTCTCCCGTTATTACCGTTGTGACGAATGTCGACCGTGAACATCTCGATTTCTATCATGATATTCAAGAGATTAGAAAGGCCTTTCTCGAATTTATGAATAAAGTCCCCTTTTATGGTTGCTCGGTGATTTGTATGGATGACAGGCCCCTGCAGGAATTGGCGCCCCTCCTTCACAGGCGCTATATCGGATATGGTTTGCAGGAAAAGGCCAATATCAGGGCTTTGAATATTGAAATGAAAGAGTGGAAAACCTCCTTCGAAGTCATGAATGCCGGCAGGCCCCTTGGCGGTTTCCAGCTCAGGGTCCCGGGAATTCATAATGTTCAAAACGCGCTAGCTGCGATTGCGGTCGGTCTGGAAATGGATGTGGAAATTCTTCTGATCCAGAAGGCGCTTCTGGAATTTGAGGGGGTTGACCGGAGGTTCCATCTCCTGGGAGAAAAAAAAGGAATCATGGTGATTGATGATTACGGGCATCATCCCACCGAAATCCGGGCGACGCTCGCCGGGGCAAAAAAAGGGTGGGATCATCGGAGGCTGGTCGTCGTTTTCCAGCCGCACCGGTATACCCGTACCCGGGACCTGATCGACGATTTTGCGACGGCATTTGGTCAGGCCGATCTCCTCTTCCTGACTGATATCTATGGTGCGGGGGAAAAGCCGATCCCGGGGATTTCAACCGGGTTTCTCTCCGAACAGATCCGGAAATCAGGACATCCGGAAGTGGCGTATCTGCCCCGCCGGGAGGAATGGGCGGAGAAAATCGCCGCGGCATTAAAACCGAACGACCTTTTAATCACGCTGGGAGCGGGAGATATCTGGAAGCTGGGCCGGGAAATCCTTCAATCCCTTTAAACGGATGAGAGACACGATGCATCACGCCATTGAATTGCTATTAAAAGATTTTAAAGGAAAGGCTTTGCAGAACGAGCTTCTCGGAAAATATACCTCTTTAAAAGTCGGAGGAATTGCCGACGTTGTGGTTTTCCCTCTCAACTTACCAGACCTGATCCAGTTGATGGAGGGGATCCGAAAACATAAGGTTCCCTTTTTTGTGATTGGCGCCGGTTCGAATCTGATAATCCGGGATGGCGGAATGAGGGGGATCGTCATCAAACTGAGCCATTTCACCCGAATTGAAAAAATGGACGCTGCCACGCTTTTTGTCGAAAGCGGCGTTTTTCTCCCCCGTTTTTTGAAATATACCCTTGAAGCTTCTTTGACCGGACTGGAGTTCCTCTGTTCGATTCCGGGAAACGTCGGCGGGGCGATTAAAATGAATGCCGGAATTCCGGGGAGAGAGATTTCAAACGTGGTGGAGTCGGTCAGGCTTCTGACCTTTCAGGGAGAGATCATCGACATCGCCAAAAAAGAGGCCTGTTTCGGTTACCGGAAATCGAAATTTCCAAAAGGAGTTTTACTCGGGGGGGTCTTTAAGCTTCAGCAGGCTTCCCGGCACGAAGTTCAGGAGAAGATCGCCGTCCTCCTCAAAAAGAGGCGAGAAACTCAGCCACTCTCGTTTCCGAATGTCGGCTCCATATTTAAAAATCCTCCAGGTTATTATGCGGGAAAGCTGATAGAGGAGGTTGGTCTGAAAGGGTTTCAGATCGGCGGAGCCCAGATTTCGGAGAAACATGCGAATTTTATAATTAACAAAGGTTCGGCGACCGCCGGCGATATCATTCAATTGATCAGAAAAGCCGGCAAGGAAGTGGAAGCCAGAAAAGGGCTGGTCCTTGAACTCGAAGCCAAAATCATAGGGGAAAATGGCTCTGACCGATAAAAAAATAGGAGTCCTGATGGGGGGGGACTCCGCCGAAGCGGAGGTTTCTATCAAAACCGGCACCGCGATCCTGAATGCGCTGGTTAAAAACCGTTACCATGCGGTTCCCCTGAAAATGATTCCGGATATCTGGCGGGTCCTGGAGAAAGAATCAATCGAGATTGTTTTTAACGGCCTCCATGGAAAGGGAGGCGAAGATGGAAAGATTCAGGGCCTGCTCGAATCGATGAAGATCCCTTATACTGGCTCCGGAATTCTGGCGAGCGCCCTCGGAATGGATAAGGCGGCCTCAAGAAAGATTTTTATTTACCATCAGATTCCGGTTCCGGATTTTTATTTCTTAAAAAGGGATCAAAAAAGCCGGTTCAGGACCGGCGCCGTCTCTTTCCCCCTCCCCTGGGTCGTCAAGCCATGCCATGAAGGGTCAAGCGTCGGCGTATCGATCGTAGAAACGGGGGATGCCGTATCCCCTGCGATGGAAGAAGCCTTCCGGCATGATGAGGAGATTTTGATCGAGCCCTATATCCCCGGCAGGGAAATCCAGGTCGGCATATTGGAGGACAAGGCGCTGGGGGTGATTGAGATTAAAACAAAACGGAAGTTTTATGATTATACGGCAAAATATGTTTCAGGAATGTCGGACCATATTTTTCCGGCGCCTCTCCCCGAAGCCCTTTACGGCAGGGCGATGGCACTCGGCCTTCTGGCGCATCAAGCGCTCGGCTGCCGGGGATACAGCCGGGTTGATTTTATTCTCGGGGAGGCCCAGCAGTTTTATCTGCTGGAGGTCAACACGCTTCCGGGAATGACCGAGACCAGCCTCCTTCCGGAGATTGCCAGAGGGGCGGGGATCTCTTTTGAACAGCTTGTGGAAAGGATTTTGAGTTGTGCGATTTAAATGGTTCAAAAAGAGGCATTCCTCCGGGAGAAAGTTCAAAAGAGGCCAGCCGAACCGGAGAAAAAAGAAGAGGTTCTATCTCCCTCTCCTCACGGTTTTCCTTGTCCTCCTTTCGGCGGGAGGGCTGATCTGGATGTCGACTCTGGCGGAATCCTGGCTGGCGGAATACCCTCTCTTTGCCATCCGGAATGTTAAGATCGAAGGATTGAGTTATCTTAAAGAGGAGCATGTGGCCCGCGAATTAGAGGAGATCAAAAACTGGTCGATGTTTAACGTCAGTTTGAATGAATACAGGGAGCGCCTGGAATCGGACCCCTGGATTAAAAGCGCCAGCCTGAAAAAACATTTTCCGGATAGAATCACCGTGCGGATTGCCGAAAAACAGCCCGTATTTTATCTGATGAGAGGCCCGTCGTTTTGTCTGGCCGATGAAGAGGGACACTTCATCGCGGAAGCGGCCGCTCCGGTTAAAAATAGCCCTGAAATAAAAGGGATTCATGTTGAAAAATGGCTCAGAGGAGATGAAAAAGAGGCGAGCTTGGTCAGAAAAGGGGTGAAGTTTTATCGCATGGCCATGCAACCAAATTTTCTGGTAGCTAAAGAGGATCTTTCCAGCATTGAATTGAGATCGGAAAACGATCTGGTTGCCACCATCGGGGGAGTTCCATTTTTATTCCGGTATCCCTATTCTTCTCAGCAATGGTTCCGGTTCCTTTCTGTCAAAAATGACATCCTCTCCAGAAATAGTGCCATTGAGGATATTGATTTGCGCTTTTCGGGAAAGGTCATCGTTAAACCTCAGAAAGAAAAAATTTAATACAGGGATAGAGGGGTCTTATGGGTAAAAATGAAAAAATTGTCGTCGGGCTCGATATCGGAACCACCAAGACCTGTGCGATTGTAGCCGACGTGCAGGACTACCGGAAGGTCAATATTATAGGCATTGGCACGCATCCTTCAAGCGGCATACGAAAGGGCGTCATCGTCAATATCGAAAACACGGTTGAATCAATCCGCAAGGCGGTAGAGGAAGCCGAATTGATGTCGGGGGTTCAGATCAATTCGGTCTATGCGGGCATCGCCGGAAGCCATATCAAAGGATTCAACAGCCGGGGCGTCATTGCCATTAAAGAAAGTGAAGTTGTCACTGCCGACGTGAAACGGGTGATCGGAAAGGCAAGAACAGTGGTCATACCGCAGGACCGGGAGATCCTCCATATCCTTCCCCAGACATTTTCGGTGGACGATCAGGACGGCATCCGGGACCCCCTCGGGATGTCGGGCGTCCGCCTTCAGGCTGAAGTCCATATCATTACCGGCGCGGTGACCTCTTCGCAGAATATCGTCAAAAGCATCCAGCGGGCAGGTTTCGATGTCATTGAATTGGTCCTCCAGCCGATGGCCTCAAGCGAAGCGGTTCTCTTTCCGGAAGAAAAGGAACTGGGCGTTGTCCTGATCGATATCGGAGGGGGGACGACGGATATCGCCATTTTCAGAAACGGGAGCATCTGGCATACGGCAGTGATTCCGATAGGAGGGAGCCATTTTACCAACGATATTGCGGTCGGGTTAAGAACGCCTCCCGCAGAAGCTGAAAAGATCAAGATCCGGTACGGGGTGGCGGTTAGAAAAGCCGGCGGCCAGGAAGAATCGATCGAAGTCCCCGGTGTCGGGGGGAGGTTTTCCCGGGCGCTTTCCCGCCAGTTTTTGTCCGAGATTATCGAGTCGCGCGCCGTCGAGATTTTTCAGATGGTGGCGCAGGAGATCCAAAAGACCGGCCAGCAGGAGATGATGGCCTCCGGAGCGGTGATCACGGGAGGAAGCTCCCTGATGGAAGGGATGACCGAGGTGGCCGAGCGGGTGCTCGATCTTCCGGTCCGGGTGGGTTATCCCGGAAATATCGGCGGGGTGGCCGATATCGTGCGAAACCCGATGTATGCCACAGGGGTCGGGCTGATTCTCCATGCTGTCCGGACCCGGGAGAGGCCCGAGTCGCAGCAAAACGGTTTTATGCTTCATAAAATCAGAGAGTGGTTCAGGGACATTTTTTAAAAAAGGGGGAAGTCTATGTTTTTATTTGAAGAGGATTACGAAAGTAAAGCGGCGAAGATCAAAGTCATCGGCGTTGGCGGAGGGGGATCGAACGCGGTGAATACGATGATCTCAAGCCATCTTGAAGGAGTTGAATTTATCGCGGTCAACACCGACTTGCAGGCATTGGGCCTTTCGCTGGCCCCTCAAAAGGTTCAGATCGGAAGCCAGATCACCAAGGGTCTGGGAGCGGGAGCCAACCCGAATATCGGAAGAGAAGCCGCGCTTGAAGACATTGAAAAAATAAAAGAATTACTGACCGGAGCCGACATGGTTTTTGTCACCGCCGGGATGGGTGGAGGGACCGGAACGGGAGCGGCGCCTGTGATTGCCCATATTGCAAAAGAACTGGGGGCACTGACCGTGGCGGTAGTGACCCGGCCCTTTTCATTTGAAGGGTCTAAACGGGCGCAGAGGGCCGAAGAAGGGCTCCACGAGCTGAAACTGAATTGCGACACGCTGATTGTGATTCCGAATCAGAAGATTTTGGGGCTGGTCGATAAGAACACGCCGTTGACGTCGGCTTTTAAAATTGCCGATGAAGTTCTGCGCCAAGCGGTTCATGGCATTGCCGATCTGATCACGACTCCAGGGCTGATCAATGTCGACTTTGCCGATGTCCGGACAATCATGTCCTATAATGGAAGAGCGGTGATGGGAATGGGGAGAGGGACGGGAGCCAATCGCGCCATAGACGCCGCCCAGGGGGCCATTGCCAGTCCGCTTCTGGACGAAGGCACGGTAGAGGGGGCCAAAGGGATTCTGATCAATATTACTGGCGGACCAGACCTCTCCCTCCATGAAGTCGAAGAGGCCACTTCCATTATTCAGAGAGGGGCCGATCCCGATGCCAATATTATTTTTGGCGCGGTGATCAACGAGTCGGTTTCAGAAGAGATTGTAGTGACGGTGATCGCGACAGGGTTTGAAGGGAAGCCGATGGGGGAGATCGAGCCTCCGAAAGCGAAAGAGGCCTATTCCAGGGTAGAGTCTGCCCAGCCCGAACCGGTTAAACAGTTCGATTCGCCTACTTTTATGAGGAATCGGACGCCGCAGATTCCCCCGGTTGAAATCCGGCTTGATGAGGAGGAATGGGACATTCCTGCTTTTCTCCGGAATAAACAGCATTGAACGTTAAATGCCGCCTCTTCCATTGGATGATGAGAATTTTTTTTGCGGCATCCGTTCGGATGTCGAAGGAATCGAATATTTTTTCAGTCCCGGGGGAAAGGGCCTTGAAAAGATCAGAGAGCCTCTCTGCAGGGTGAAGCAAGTCCATGGGAGCGGCCTGCGGGTGGTCGAGCCTAAGGACCGGCAGGAGCTCTCGGGCACCGATGATGCGCGGGATCCAAACGACGGGTTGCTCACGGACCTCCCGGGGCTTTTTTTGACGGTCACCTCCGCCGACTGTCTCCCTTTTCTTTTTTTTGATCCGGGGAAAAAAGCCATCGCCGCAGTCCATGCCGGGTGGAGGGGGAGTTTCCTCGATATTTGCGGAGCTGCGGTCCGTAAAATGACCGAAAGGTTCCGGTCAGATCCCCGCGAAATCCGGACGGTCTGCGGGCCGTCAATTCATGCCTGCTGTTTTGAAATCCGACAGGATGTTGCCGGGCTGTTTTATGAAAAATATCCCGGATGGAAAGATCTCCTTTCGACGAGGGGAGAGAAAATGACCCTCGACCTTCATGGATTAAACCGGAGACAGTTGGCTGCTCAGGGAGTTTCTGAAGCGCATATTCAGATCAGCCCGGTCTGTACTTATTGCAATCCTTTCCGCCTCCCCTCTTATCGGAGAGACGGCGCTCAAGCGGGGAGATTGATCAGCGGAATCCTCCTGAAACATGGGAAAGCCTAGAGGAGAGGAAAGAAAAGAGCCGTGCCCTTTATAACCTGTCTGGAAGCGATCCGGGAGAAAATCATCCGCGCCTGTCTGAAAGCCGCAAGGGCTCCGAATGGTGTTCAGATCGTTGCGGCCACCAAGACCGTCGGGATCGATCGCATAGTCGAGGCAATTAAAGCGGGAGTGAAAATTGCCGGAGAGAACAGGGTGCAGGAGGCCCTTCCCAAAATCGAAGCGCTCCGGAAAAGAGGGGTTCCTTGCGAGTGGCATTTTATCGGAAAGCTTCAGAGGAACAAGGTCAAGCATGCGGTCGGACTTTTCAGCCTGATCCATTCCGTCGATTCGCTCCCGCTTGCGGAAGAAATTTCCAGGTTTGCAGAGAGTGCGGAAATCGTGCAGAATATCCTGATCGAGGTCAATGTGTCGGGGGAGCCGTCTAAAAAAGGGTTCCTTGTGCAGGAGGCTCTCTCTGCGGTGGATAGAATAAGGCGATTAAAATATGTTAAACTAAAAGGGTTAATGACCATTCCCCCTCTTTCATCTAATCCGGAGGATTCAAGACCCTTTTTCAAGGAACTTCACCGGCTGGGGAATGAAATGGAAACCGGGACGGGCCTGAAAATAGAGATCTATTCCATGGGGATGTCTTCGGATTTTGAAGTGGCTGTTGAAGAGGGGGCGACGCATCTCCGGATCGGAACAGCTCTGTTCGGGGAAAGGGGCAAATGAGCCAGGTCAGTTTTTCCCTTTTAGGGCTGGGGAACATGGGCTCGATTTTATTGAAGGCCCTGATGTCGCTTCCCTTTGCGTCTCCCGATCATATTTCCATTTTTGACCCCGATCCTCATGCGGTCAAAAAAGCGGGGAGAAAAAAGCTCAGGATATCAAAAGGGGCGAAACAGGCGGTCGAGGGGAAGGAAGTTATCATACTGGCGGTCAAGCCCCAGAACATGGAAGCTCTTTTAAATGACATTAAAGATACGGTGCCGCCCGGAGCGATGGTGATTTCCGTCGCGGCGGGCGTCACGATTGAAAAAATTCAGGCCAGTCTGGGAAGGGCGCAAAAAGTGGTCCGCGTGATGCCGAATACGCCCGCCTTTATCAAAAAAGGAATGACGGCCCTTGCCTACGGTGCCGGGATCTCTTCAAAAGAACAGGCGATGGTAAGAAGGATTTTTAATAAACTAGGTAAAACGGTTGTAGTGGGCGAAGAGAAGATGGACGCCGTGACCGGCCTGTCGGGAAGCGGACCGGCTTACGTTTTTACTTTTGTCGAAGCTTTGGCGGAGGGGGGGGTCAAAATGGGCCTTCCGGAGAAAGTGGCTTATCAAATGGCCACTCAAACCGTCTTTGGAGCGGTAAAAATGCTGATTAAAATGGACCTTTCTCCCGCCGAACAGATCAAGAAAGTGACCTCACCGGGAGGCACGACGCTGGCCGGACTTGCAAGGCTGGAAAAAGGGGGATTTAAAGAGATCGTGGTCTCCGCGATAGAAGCGGCAGCCCGGCGCGCGGCTGAACTGGGGAAAAACTGAAATGTTTGTTGTGGGGAATTTGCTCTCTTCGCTGGCGATGGTTCTGGATTACCTTCTGAGTATTTATACCTATGTCATCATTGCGAGGGCTCTCGTGTCATGGGTGAATCCCGATCCTTACAACCCTATTGTCCAGTTTTTATTTAAGGTGACGGAGCCGGTTCTCTACCCGTTCAGGAAAATGATGGGGAGCTATGGCACGGGATTGGACCTTTCTCCTTTGATCGTGATTTTAATCATTTATTTCTTGCGGAGTTTCCTGGTCGTGACGTTAGCCCAATTAGCAAGGCAATTCTCATAATTAAACGGAATGTTATGTATGGAGGGAAATCATGAAGATCACACCGCTAGACATCCAGCAAATGGGATTTAAAGCAAAATGGAAAGGCTATGACCGGGAAGAGGTGGACACTTTTCTGGAAACTCTGGCCGAAGATTATGAGGCCCTGATTAAGGAGAACCTGAATCTAAAGGAGCAATCGGTCCATCTTGAAGAGGAGTTGAAAGAGTTTAAGAAGCGGGAAGGCCTCCTCAGCCAGACGCTCATTTCGGCCCAGCAGCTGGCCGATGTCCAAAAAACCAATACGCTGAAAGAATCCTCTTTAATTATTAAAGAGGCCGAAGTCCAGGCCGAGCAAATCATTAAAAATATCCGGGATGAAGAGTCCAGATTAAAGAGCGACGTGATTGATTTAAGAAGGCAGAAATTGATCTTTATCGAGAAACTGAAGTCGATGCTCAGGACTTTTGAAGTCTCGTTCACCCTCGAGGAGCAGGAAGAGAAAGAGACAGGAAAGTATTCTTAGGGTATCCTAATAGCGTCAGGCAAGATATTTTATGATGGACTGAATGAAAGAAAGGGGTCTTGAATTTGAAAAAAGTTATTTTTATGGTTTTAGCCGCAGGGGTTGTTTTCTGGACGGTTTCCGGGCTTCTGCAGGCCGAACCCCTCGAGTCTCTGGACCCGGCAATTCCGGTCCTGAACCTCGAAGGGACTCCTCTCAGCCAAACGGGAGGAAGCCTCTCATTTTCGGACTCCTATTACCCGGAGTTCGCCCACCCTGTCGACAACCGTTACCGGACGACCTTTTCCAACGGGATGACCGCCGTTTATACGATTGAACCGGTCCTGCAGGAAAAGATGAAAAAATACTTCAAGGACCATCGCGTCCCGTACGGGGTCTTTGTCGCGATGGATCCCAACACAGGCAAAGTCCTTGCGCTGGTCGAATATTCGAGTTTCCGTCCCCGGATGAAAGGACTTTCCGTCAAAGCCTCCTATCCGGCTGCTTCGATTTTTAAACTGGTGACCGCGGCGGCGGCACTGGAAGAGAAAAAAGCGGGCCCTGGCACCCTGATCTCTTTCCATGGAGGGCTTTATCATTTAAAAAGGCGAAACTGGGATGACGACCCCAACCGGGATTTCCGTACCATCTCGTTCACCGATGCGCTTGCCAAATCGGCAAATGTTCCTTTTGCCAGGGTGGCCAGCCGGTGGCTGGATCATGCAAGTCTTCTTCTCTATGCCAATGCTTTTGGTTTTAATCAAACGATTCCGTTTGAAATTCCTCTGGAACCGAGCCATGCCGCTATTCCTGAAAACAGGAAAGAAGTGGCCTATACCGCCGCTGGTTTCGGCGATACCGAGATGAGCCCCATTCATGGCGCCCTGATTGCCTCCGCCATCGGGAATGGAGGCGACCTGTTGGTCCCTCATCTCATCGAAAAACTGATCGACCGGGACGGGCAAGAGATCTTTACTCAGAAACGGGAGGTCATGGGGCAGGCGGTTTCAAAAAATACGACTGACCTTCTTAAGGAAATGATGGGACAGACTGTGATTGCCGGGACCTCCCGAAGGGCGTTTCGGGCTTATTACCGGACGCCGATTTTGCGGGATATCACCATCGGCGGTAAAACCGGTTCTCTGACCGGGAATGACCCACCGGGAAAGTACAGCTGGTTTGTCGGAATGGCTCCCCTTGAAAAACCGGAAGTGGCGATAGCGGCTCTTGTCATCAATAAAGGGCATTGGCGGATCAAGGGCTCAGACGTTGCCAAAGAGGGATTTGTCGATTTCTTTAAGAGATAGCCCCTGATGGGTGATGTTAAGGGATGTTTCATTGACCGCCATAGAACCTGAAAAAATAAAGCGTATCCACATGATTGCGATTTGCGGGACCGGCATGGGGTCTCTGGCAGGGATGTTAAAGGCGTCCGGCTACCATGTGACCGGTTCGGACCTTCATATCTATCCACCGATGAGCACTGTCCTTGAAAGTCTCGGAATCGAGTGCTTCAACGGGTTTAACGAATCAAACATTCCTGCCGATGCCGACCTGGTGATTATCGGAAATGCGGTCTCTAAAACCAATCCCGAAGTGCAGGCCGTTCTTTCTAAAAATCTCCCCTATCTCTCTTTTCCTCAGGCCCTGAGCCAGTTTTTTCTCTGTCATAAAAAATCGGTGGTCATCGCGGGGACTCACGGGAAAACAACCACCTCCTCTCTGGCCGCCTGGATGATGGAGTCCTCCGGACTGAACCCGGGGTTTATGATCGGCGGGTTTCTCAAAAACTTTAAAAGCAACTATCAATTGGGAAAGGGCCCCTTTTTTGTGGTCGAAGGGGACGAGTATGACACCGCCTTTTTTGACAAGGGGCCGAAGTTCCTTCACTACAGACCCTATTACGGCATTTTAACCAGCATTGAATTTGACCATGGGGATATTTATAAAGACCTTCGCCATATCCAGCAGGCGTTCAGCAAGTTCATCCAATTAATCCCTTCGGAAGGTTTTTTGATGGTTTCAGGCGATGACCCGAACATCCGCGAGATTCTCGGGGAGGTTGTTTGCGACGTTGAAACCTATGGTCTGGAAAAAAAAGATGACTGGAGCGCACAGAATATCCGTCCTTCTTCCGACGGAATGGCGTTTGATGTTTATTACCAGGGAGTTTTCTTTGAATCTTTTGTCACCCCTCTGATCGGGATGCATAATCTAAAAAACAGCCTGGGGGTCATCGGCCTCTGCCACCGCCTCCAAGTCAAGAAACCGGACCTTCAGAAGGGGCTCAAGTCTTTTCAGGGGGTTAAAAGACGGCAGGAAATCGTCGGAGAGGTGAATCATGTTCTGATTCTCGATGATTTTGCCCATCACCCGACGGCCATCAGAGAGACCCTTCAGGGAATTAAAATGAGATATCCTGAGCGGCCGATCTGGGTCATTTTCGAACCCCGTTCCGCCACCAGCAGGAGAAACACGTTTCAAAAAGAGTTCAGCCGGAGTTTCGACGCGGCGAAAAAAGTGGTGATCGCTTACCCCCCGGGTCTGGAGAAAGTTCCGGAGAAGGAACGGCTCGACCCCGAACTTCTTGTCCGTGAGATCGGACGGAAGGGACCCGAAGCGTTTCTTTATCAGAACGCGGATGAAATCGTTTCGAAGATTACTCCCCAACTCCGCCGGGGAGATCTGGTCTGCGTGATGTCGAGCGGAGGGTTTGACGACATCCATGGGAAGCTGTTAACCGCATTAAAACAGGCCTGAGTTTGGTGAAACCGTCATTCAATGAAACGCGCACCCTTCTCCAACAGGCTGTTTCCAACCGCTATTTTTCCGGCGCATCTCTGCTCGTTTTCTTAAAAGGTAAAATCATTTTTCAGGAAGAAGCAGGTTTCACCTCCTGGCCTGACGGAGGGTTAACGCCTCAGCCTGTCGGGAAGGAGACCTTCTTTGATCTGGCGTCGCTGACTAAACCGCTGGCGACCGGATCGTTGATCCTTCTACTTCTTCAGGAAGGGGCCCTGAACCTCGATGACCGGGTTGGAGCCCTCCTTGCGGAAGAACCGCTTTCTCAAGAGCTTTCGGTGACTTCGGTGAGAGCCCTGTTAAACCATTCGTCGGGGTTGCCCGACTGGAGGCCCTATTTTTCAATGATGGCGTCCGGTTCGCCGGGTCAAAAGGCTCTCTCAGCGACTGAATCGACGATTGAAGAGAGGCGGAGCTGGATTTATCAGGCGATTCACCGGGAGCCTTTTGTCTATCCGCCGGAAACAAAGAGTGTATACAGCGATCTTGGTTTTATCCTGCTGGGTGAAATTCTGGAAAAAAAAACCGCCCAAATTTTGAGCCGATTATTTCAGGAGAAAATGGTTCGCCCTCTCGGTTTAAAAGACCTTGGATTTATACCGATAGAAAAACAAACTGAGCAGAACGCCCCCCTTTTCAGGACGGGGAGAAGTTTTGCCGCGACGGAGAAATCGGATTTCCGCCATAAAATCATTCAGGGGGAGGTTCATGACGATCATGCCTATCTGATGGGGGGAGCGGCTGGACATGCCGGACTTTTCGGAACTTCTTTAAGCGTTTATCATTGTTTTTCCGAGTGGCGGAACGGATATTATAACCGAGGGAAGCTATTCTCTTCTTCCATGGTGAGCGCTTTTGTCGAAAGAGACCGCTTTGCCGGAGATTGGGGCCTGGGATGGATGTTCCCTTCGATTCCGTCAAGCGCCGGACAATATTTTTCCAGAAAATCTTTCGGCCATCTCGGGTTTACCGGCACATCGGTCTGGTTTGATCCTCTGGCCGACCTCGGCGTGATCTTTCTCTCCAACCGGGTCCACCCGAACCGTGACAATAATGCTTTAAAAGCGTTCAGGCCCCTTCTCCATGATATGGTTTACCGGGAGGCATTAGATGATCAAACCTGAAGCTCTTAAAAAAGGGGATCCGATCGGCTTGGTCGCGCCAGCCGGGAAAATCGAACCCCTGGTTCTAAAAAGGGGAATAGAGAGGCTCCGCCAGCTCGGATTTGAAGCGGTCCTGGGGAAGCATTTGAAAGACTCTTTCCGTTATTTTGCGGGGACCGACCGGCAAAGGGCCGAAGACCTCCAGTGGATGTTTACCCAGGATGTCAAAGCGATACTTGCGGTCAGGGGGGGGTATGGATCGTCGAGGCTGATCCCTTATTTAGATATTGAAAAACTCCGAGGTTCCAAAAAAATTCTGATTGGTTGCAGCGACCTGACCACCCTCCTCCTTTATTTTTCTAAAATTGGGGTGCCGGCGTTTCACGGACCGATGGTCTCTCATTTCGCGGAAAAAGAGGATTCCTTGTCAGACCGGTTTTTTATCTCGATGTTAACTTCCATTGAACCCGCGGGGTTATTTTCAGATCCCGGCATTGAGGTCTTCAAAAAAGGGATATCGGAGGGAAAATTGACCGGGGGATGCCTTTCGCTCCTCTGCGCTTCGATCGGAACCGCCTATGAAATTGACACAGAAGGGAAGGTCCTTTTCATCGAAGAAGTCAACGAGCCTTTTTATCGGATTGACCGGATGTTGACCCACCTCAGGCTGGCAGGAAAACTAAAAAATATCAGTGGAATTCTCCTGGGGTCTTTTTTCCAATGTCCCCCTCCCGCCGGAGCAGACTATACCCTCAAAGAGGTTCTCCAAAACTGTTTAGAGGAGGTAAAATGTCCGGTATTATCAGGCCTCCCGTTCGGACATGGGAATCAAAACATCACCCTTCCGCTAGGAATTAAAATCAGGCTCGATGGTGAAACCGGCTCAGTGACTTTTCTGGAAGCGGCTGTTTGCTAAAAAGTCTAATGAAGTTCGAGGGCGGAGATGATTTGAAAGAGGTGAGGTTCGGCATGGGTAATGATCTTTTGAAAGGCGATTCCGAGGATGGTATACTGAGTCCCCGACAGATGAAAAGCCACTTCCCCCTCCATTCGGCTTTCCAATACCTCTTTTGCCTGGCCAAAATAACGGATTCCAAGCTTCACCAGCGATCCCTTTTCAATCAGTCGCGGAGCAATCACGCTGATGCCGCTCCTGCTGATATTATTGATAGATCCAAGAAAATTAACCCCCAGATCGGGAACGGACGCATGAACCATTCCGGGGAAGGCGACTCTTGGGTAGACTCTGGTGTAGTTCATTGGCAACATTCAAGTAAAAATTAATATTTTTTCCGGTATTGGATCCACCGATCTGCAGCTCGGACTGCAATCGGCAAAAACTCCCCCCTGAAACGTCCGATAGGTTCTATTTATTAACAAATCATGAACAAAAAATCAACAGGTTTTCCTCTTTTAATACAGATTTTACCGGGCGGATTGACTTTATCTGACCGGTCATGTTAGGTTTCAAGCCTTATGGATCGACTCTTTGATATCGGTTTTTTGATGATTAGCCAGCTTTCCGTGGGAGGAGCAATCTTGATGACCCTGCTTGAAGTGCAGATAACGGGGAAAGCGCTTTTCCGTATCAACGGGATTATTTTCTTAACCGGGATGATGCTTGCGTTAATCTTTTTTTCCTTCAACCATCATCTCACTCTGGATGAAGGAAAATGGATTGTCCTCTTTTTTTCACTCTTTTTATTATTTTTATTTTTCCATCTTCTGACCCTTTGGCTCGGAGGAGAGCCAATCGGAAAATGGATGCTCCGGATCTCCGGGGCAATGGGGTTCCTCGGGCTGGTCTCGACCGGATTGGGGTACAGCCATCATATGGTCCAGAGCTCTTTTGTGTATCTTCTTCCGTTAAATTTTTGTTTTTCGGCTCTTCTCATGGGGACAGGGCTTGTCGGGATGAATCTCGGGCACTGTTATCTAACCAATATTCATCTCCCGATTTCTCCCTATCGAAAAGTGGCGGCACTCTTCCTCTTATTTTTGGTTTTTCAGGCGGGAATTTCTCTGGCGAGCTTTATTCAGCTCAATGATGTAGTCCTGATGAAACAGGCGTTTTTTCTCGAAAATATCGAAGGGCTTTTTCTCTGGATCCGGTTTTTAATCGGATTTTTGGGTCCCCTTATTTTAATCTTCATGATCATGCATACGGTCAGGATCCGATCGACGCAAGCGGCAACCGGGTTGATGTACATTGCCATGATGATGGTCATTGCCGGAGAGTTTTTCTCCCGCTTCTTTCTTTTATCAAGTCAACGATTGCTATAAAGGTTTGCCATGCCAGAGTCTCCGCAGGTTCCCCCTCCTCCCGCTAAACATAAAAAAGAGGGTTTGATCATCGTCCATACCGGAAACGGTAAGGGTAAAACCACCGCGGCGCTGGGGCTGGCTTTTCGGTCGGTCGGACAGAAAATGAAGGTGCTGATGGTCCAGTTTATAAAAGGGAAATGGCGCTATGGAGAAGTGGAAGCCGCAAAACTGCTCAAAAAGAGCCTGGAAATCTGCCCGATGGGAGAGGGATTTACCTGGGACACCCTGAACCGGGAGCGGGATATACGAAAAGCGAGAGAGGCTTTTGAATTCGGCCTCCATAAAATCAAAGAGGGAAATTATGACATGTTGATTTTTGATGAAATCAATTATGTGACCTCCTATGGCTATCTTCCCGTCGAAGAGGTGGTCGCGTTTCTAAAAAATAAGCCGAAAAAGCTCCATGTCGTCTTAACCGGGAGAGATGCCGATCCCCGGATTATTGAAATGGCCGATATGGTCACGGAGATGAAAGAGATCAAACACCCCTATAAGAAAGGGGTTAAAGCCCAAAAGGGGATTGAATTTTAATGAGACCGGCCTGCTTTATTCCTGTTGTTTTGATCTTTTTTGGCATTCTTTCGGGGGGGTGCAATTCGTCGTCAAAAGAAGCCTCGTCCCCGCCTCCTTTGAGCTCGGTGGAAACGACTCAACTCGCCGCTTTGACGCAAAAGGTCGAAAAGGAGGGGTTGGCCCCCCTGGTAAAAGCTGACGTCCCGCTCCTTTTAAAAAAGGGGGAAGAGGCTTATTACGTTGCGAATGGCGTGGAGCTTTATGAAGAAAAATCTGTCAGAAGGGCGACGAGGGGCGCCGGCGTCGGTTTGAGCATCCGACTGGTCAAGGGGGTCTCTCTTCAACCGCATCTCTTTCAAAGCCATCCGGTGATCGATAAAGAAATGTCCAGAGTCGACGAAGGCCAACTGGTCGTTACCGGCAAGAGGATCGTCTTTATCGGGACCCATAAGGATTTAACAGCAGATTATAGGAAGATCCTCGGGATTACCCCCTTTGCAGAAGGGTTTCGGATAGAACGGGAAGGGCGAAAAACGGAGGAGCTTCTCAAAATGAAAGATCCGGTGACGCCGCTGGTCTATGTGACCTATATCATCAATCATCTTTCCCTGGCTGAATAAATGAATCCACCTGCGGCCGAAAAGGAAAAAATCCATATCTCCCTTCCGATCCATCTTCATCATGTCGCATACCTGATGAAGGACCCTCCGCATGACAGCCCGCATGCAAGAGAAGAATTCCGTCAGCTTCTCTCTTTTTTTCAAATTGCCTCCGATCAGATTTTTGAAGATAAAAGGATGGGGACGGGCATCAAAGAATACCCCAATGGAGACCGTCTTCTGATTTTCTGGAGGCTCCATACGGAGTATTACAGTTATCAAACCTGGCATCTCCCTGCTGATCCGGGCCGGCTTCCTGATTTCGGACCGATCGATCTTCCGGGATATCTCTTTCAGGCCTGCCCTCTGGGAACCCGGATTGCCTGGCTTGACCTCATTTTTCAACGGCGGAGCCAGCCTGCTGGCCATTCCGAATTGAAAAAATATTTTAAAGGGGCGGAGATTTACGGGAGCCGGATTTCAAATGGCACGGTTTCCATTTACACCGATTTTACCCCGGATTCCGAATCGCGGGTCCGGTTTTTAGTTTATGCTTCCGACGGCGGGTATCTTGCCGATAAGGTTTTTTTTATTGCGGAATCGCTATCTTTCCTCGAAAATTATTATCATTTAATCTTAATGCCTCTCGAAGAGTTTAATCAGAATATGGATGAAACCTACCTTCTCGAAAAGGACCAGGTGATCAAAAGGGAGGAGATTTCAGGGGGGATCGAAACGTCGAGCCCGAAGCAGTTAAAAGAATGGCTGATCGTCTTAACCCGGAGCCTCGCGGAGGCGAACCGGATCGGCGACCGGGTCCGGTACAATCTGGCCTCGGCCGTTCCTTATGACAGTATTTTAAAAGCAACGCTGGCCGATCTGAACGAAGTTCCCGTGGAATATGGCATGCCGCTGAACCATTTTATTGCCCGTAAAGTCAGGGGGATTGCAGACGGCTATCAACGCCTGATTGACAGAATCGACGCTCTGAACAAAGCCCTCGAAGGGACGATCGCGGTATTGCGGACCCGGGTCGATATGGCCATGGAAGAACAGAACCTGGCTCTTTTAAAAAGTGTCGACCAGACGACGAAAAATCAGGTCCATCTACAGCAGACGGTCGAAGGCCTTTCGGTAATCGTCTTATCTTATTACATTACCGGGATTGCTAATTATTTTTTTAAAGGACTGAACGAGTGGGGATATATTCACTCTCCTTACCTGGCGACCGCTTTATTCCTCCCTTTGTCGATTCTCATCGCTTTCGGCCTGGTCTACCGTGTCAAAAAGACCCTGCATCAAAATAAAAATAAAAAGGAAAAAGGGTAAAAGACCCGGTTTAGCCGGTGAGTTTGTTCATCAAAAGTTCTTTGAGCTTCTCCGGGAGGAGACGGGAATAGGTCTGGACTAAATTCGCTTTCTTTGTCAAATACTCCCCCTGAGAAAGAATCCCCGCCTCTCTGGCTTTTTCCAGAATCGACAATTTTTCCTGAAGCGCGTCCCGGACATCCTGACCCATGCGGCTGACAAGGGCCATGTTCCGTTTCATCTGCCCATCCCTGAAAATCTTTAATAGTTTCTGTACCAGATAGGCCGTGGCTCCGGCGGCCAACAGCGGAATGAGGATCGACATCAGCCGGTACGTCAACCCGCTGACCGCGTGGGTGGCCCCCGAAATCAACCCCCATGAGGCGAGCTGGGCCTTGATCGGAGAAGTGGTAAAGGTGGAGGCGATCCATCCTCCCGCAGCCAGTCCCGCGGCAGCGCTGACTCCCGGAATCTGATTGTAAAGCTGTTTGACGAGAAGCTGAGAAAAAACCTTGAACTCAGCAACCGTTTTAGTTTTGTCCCATTTTTGGAAGCCTATCAGAATATCGAGAATAAAATGAATGACTCTGTCCATGAGGTTAAGTGTAGCAATCTTTTAATCAAAAAAACAGGGGGTAGTGAACGACTACCCCCTGTCGATGATGATGTCTTGATGATGGAGAACTAGAACTGGTAGTTGGCCCGGAGAAGCACGGGTGTTCCGATTCCCGAGACAGAGTCATAAGGTTTTGCATTTCCCGAAAGAGAGGCATAGCTTAAGACCATGCCGTCAACGGTCACCTTGCTATTCGGGTTTAACCGGAGGCCTAAACCGACCACCAGCGCGGAAGCGGAGTTTGAGGTCGTTGTTTTATTGGGGTTGCTATTGCTGTCAAAACCCAGCTCTCCGATAAAATGGAGTTTGGGCACTAATGGAAGCAGGATGGCGCCGTTTAATTTCAAGTCGGTGGCCGACACGCTGGTGCTTACCGCTCCGTTATCATAGGCATCGGAGTCGATGGTGATTTCGCCGTTTAAATTAATAATCATGTTTTGCATGTTTTGTGAAAAAGCATAACCGACGGTTAAGTCAAAGTCTCCGGTTTGTGGATTACCACCGCTTTTAGGTGATGGAGAGACCTGGTTAACATTAAGCCTTCCGTAGGCGGCTCCGGGGCCTGCGATGAATTTATACCCGATGCTGCTGCTACCTATTGTGGATTCGGTGCCGTAAGCACCCCCCAGGCGGAGTTCGCCCTTCCAGATACCCATATTGATTTGGACGGCGGGCATATAATGAAAAGTCCCCTGATAAAAACCGGTTCCGTCGAAAATGGACATATCGAGATTCACTTCACCATCGGGAACAATACCACCCATTTCCTGGGTCATGGTGCGGGTCGGTCCCGACATGGAGGTCATATCGCCGGAGCCTTTGCCGGAAGAAGCCGCCATGGCAGAGGTCGCAAGGGTTAATACGGGAAGAGATAAGAAAACGAAAAATAGAAATGAACGTATTGATATTTTCATGCAATAAACTCCTTACAAAATGTGATTAATAGGGTGCGTCTGTTTTAAACCGTTTAAACAATACCATAGTTTTTTATTTTGTCAAAACATTCTTCAATATGCCGGTTCTTTCCTGATGACGCTTCCTAAAACAGAGATAGGATTTGTAACTTCTTGTTTCGCCCGTCATCGCGAGCACCCATAGGGTGAGTGGCGATCTCTGTTCAAGATGGGGCGAGATGCCTTCGCTTCGCTCGTAATGACAACTTCCCATTTTTGTTCCTGGGGATGTTTCCGATGATGTCATACCCAAATGATAATGTCCCCTTCTAGCAAAGTAGAAATGTCCCCATGCGTTAAGATATCCCTTTCTGTGAAAAGGGGGATACATGACGGGAAAGGACATGTTCGTAATGAATCAAAAGGAGCGGAGGAAGCTTC
>JBGPKT010000022.1:0-26469 GCA_041486115.1 Nitrospiria bacterium
ACCTGAGTATTCTTGTCGACCGGGCAACCGGCTGGCCGGTGATTATGGCGAGTACCGAAGGGGGAATGGACATCGAAGAGGTGGCCGAAAATCACCCGGAAAAAATTATCCGGCAGGTGATTGATCCCGCTGTAGGCTGTTTTCCTTTTTACGGGAGGTCTGTTGCCTTTCAGATGGGGATGGAAAAAGAGATCGTGTCACAGTTTGTCTCTCTCCTGCAGAACCTTTACCGCCTTTTTATGGAAAAGGATTTAAGCATGGTTGAAATCAATCCTCTGGTGACCACCAAAGAGAAAAAACTGGTCGCGCTTGATGGAAAAGTCTTAATTGATGATAATGGGATTTTCCGGCATGAGGATTTAAAAGCGATGCGAGACCTTGATGAAGAAGCCCCCCTTGAGATCAGAGCATCGCAATATGGCCTTAATTATGTGAAGCTGAACGGGAGCATCGGCTGTATGGTCAATGGAGCCGGTCTGGCGATGGCGACGATGGATGTGATCAAGCTGGCGGGGGATGAACCGGCCAACTTTTTGGATGTCGGCGGCGGGGCTTCAAAGGAGACGGTGAATCACGCTTTTCAGATTCTTTTGGCCGATCGCAATGTGAAAGGGATTTTTGTCAATATTTTCGGAGGAATCGTCCGGTGTGAAAGGATTGCCCTCGGGATTATCGAAGCGGCGAAAGAAGTCGAGTTAAAAGTCCCTCTGGTGGTCCGTTTAGATGGAACGAATGCTCCCGAAGCAAGGGAGATGTTAAGGAAATCGGGGTTGAAACTGGAGGTGGCGGAGACCCTCTGGGATGGAGCTCAAAAAATCGTCAAGATGGTGAAATAAGCTAGCCGTTCGAATATCGGGGAAGTATTTCTCCCTGCTTGCGGCTCCGAAGTTTACCCTCATTCCTATATCAAATTTATATTTTGGTGGGGAAGGCAAAACTTCGAAGAGGTCGCCGTGAGGAACACCTCCTTGATATTCTTTAGCCAAAACCTCAAGTTTAAATTAATAAATTTATAAGGATAAATCATGAGCATTCTGGTCAATAAAAATACGAAAATCATCGTTCAGGGAATTACGGGGAAGGAAGGATCCTTTCATGCCCTGGCCTGCAAGGAATATGGAACCAAGGTGGTCGGCGGAGTCACCCCGGGGAAAGGGGGAACAAACCTTGAAGGGATTCCGATCTTTAACTCGGTGAGAGAGTCGGTGGAAGCTGTCGCTCCTAACGTGTCGATGATCTTTGTTCCACCCTCATTCGCGGCTGACGCTATACTTGAAGCCGCAGATTCAGAAATACCTCTCATTATTTGTATTACCGAAGGAATTCCTGTAAACGATATGGTTAAAGTGAAGCGCTACCTAGACGGTAAAAAAAGCCGTTTGATCGGTCCGAATTGTCCGGGAATCATTACGCCGGGGGAGTGCAAGATCGGCATCATGCCCGGCTTTATCCATAAAAAAGGGAACGTCGGCGTGGTTTCCAGAAGCGGCACGCTGACTTATGAAGCGGTCTGGCAATTAACCCAGCGGGGTCTCGGACAGAGCACCTGTGTCGGTATCGGCGGAGATCCAGTCAACGGAACAAACTTTATTGATGTCCTCGATTTATTTGAAAAAGATCCTGAGACGCATGCCATTGTGATGATCGGTGAAATCGGAGGAGATGCCGAGGAAAAAGCGGCGGCCTTTATTTCGAAACATGTATCCAAGCCGGTGATCGGATTTATCGCCGGAATGACCGCCCCCCCCGGAAGAAGAATGGGACATGCCGGCGCCATTATTTCAGGCGGCAAAGGGACGGCGACTGATAAAGTCAGGGCATTGGAAAAAGAGGGGGTTACGGTTGTCGATAATCCGGCGAAAATAGGCGAAACCGTCGAGAAGCGCCTCCGCTCATTGAAACGAATGGTAAAACCGGTAAAGAAAAGATCGGCGACGAAGCGACCGGTTCTGAAGGAGAAAAGCAAAAGTAAAAAGTGAAAAAAAAGCCCTGATTCTCAAGTAAGAATACAGGGCTGTCCATCTCATTTTCTTATAAAGAATTAAGAGATCTTAAATTCTTAAGATGAGGAAGTTATTAAATTCCGTTTTTCCGACCTTTGGATTGGTCGATCCAAAGACCGGAGGGAATAAGAAAAATTAGCTGACCAGGGTCACATTGGTTGCCTGGGGTCCTTTTGCACCGCTGGAGACTTCAAATTCCACTGCATCACCTTCTTTTAAGGTTTTGAAACCATCGCCCGAGATGGCCGAAAAGTGAACGAACACGTCCTCTCCGTTTTCCTGTGAAATAAATCCATACCCTTTGCTAGCGTTGAACCACTTTACTGTTCCTTTTGCCACTGTAAAACACCTCCCTTCGAATTTTTGAACTTTTGGTAAATAATTTTGACGAAAAAAAAACCGCAGGATGCTTGTTAAATCCATGCGGTTTAAAATTCAGATCCTTTTTTTCATACAAAAATTTACCAATTGAAACTTGGTTGTATTTTAGGTGAATGCTAAACTAAAAGTCAAGCAAATAAAATCAGGACGGTCTTTTTGACAAGTTTCATAAGGGGGGTTAAAATAAATCTATAGATCATGACATCATGAAAAATGGGAGCTGGTATGAAAAAGGGATTTAAAAAAATCGATGGTAGTAAAAAGCTTCCGGGTCCCAGGGCCAAAGAGTGGGTCAAACGGGATGAACAAGTGATTTCAAAGTCTTATACCCGGTCTTACCCTCTGGTTGCGGAAAGCGGGGAGGGAGCCTATGTGACCGATGTCGATCAATTTGAATATCTCGATTTCACTTCCGGTCTGGGAACCTGTGTGACCGGGCATTGCCACCCTGACATTGTTAAAGTGATTACCGATCAGGCTAAAAAACTGATCCATGTTTCGGGTACCGATTTTTATTATACCTCTCAAATTCAACTTGCCGAAGAGGTGGCGTCCCTGATGCCGGGTAAAGAGCCCCAACGGGTCTTTTTCAGCAATTCCGGGACAGAGGCGAATGAAGCCGCGATGAAACTGGCGAGATTCGGGACCAAACGCCAGCAATTTATCGCTTTTCAGGGGGCCTTTCATGGGAGGACCATGGGCTCCCTTTCATTGACGGGAAGTAAAACGGTTCAACGCCAGTCGTTCAGCCCTTTAGTCCCCGGAGTGACGCATGTCCCTTATCCGAATTGCTATCGTTGTCCGATTAATTTGAAATACCCTTTGTGCGAAATCGCCTGTGTCGACTTTATCAAGGATGAAGTCTTTAGAACAACCGTTCCACCCGAAGAGGTCGCCGCCATTTTTGTCGAGCCGATCCAGGGAGAAGGGGGTTACATCGTCCCACCGGTAGATTATTTTAAAAAGTTAAAAAAACTTGCCGATGCGTTCGGAATCTTACTGGTAACCGACGAGGTCCAGTCCGGGTCCGGGAGGACCGGAAAATTCCTGGCGATTGAACATTTCAATGTGGTTCCCGACATTGTGACCCTGGCCAAGGGAATCGCTTCGGGAATGCCGCTCGGCATCACGGTTTCAAAGGCCTCTCTGATGACCTGGGGGCCCGGCGCCCATGCCAGCACCTTCGGCGGGCATCCCATTTCCTGCGTGGCTTCACTCAAGACCCTTGAATTGCTTAAAAATGGTTTGATGGACAATGCGGCAACCGTCGGAAACTATATCTTGGCCCGGCTGAATCAAATGAAAGATAAACACCGTTTAATTGGCGATGTCCGGGGAATCGGGTTAATGATCGGTATCGAACTGGTCAAAGATAGAGAGACGAAGGAAAAGGCGATAGAGGAGCGGAACGGAATAATTCAGGCCTGTTTTCAAAAAGGCCTGATGGTGGTCGGGTGCGGTCAAAATACCCTCCGGTTTATTCCGCCATTGGTGATTACAAAAGAAGATGCCGATATCGCCCTCGGCCTCTTTGAAGAGAGCCTGAGCGAAATCGAGAAAAAACCTGCCAAACTAAAAGAAGTTGTTTAATAAGAGCCATTTTCGGAAATCTCCGAAGGGAATTCGATAGGTTGGCAGGCGGAGTATCGCTCAAAACGACCTCTTCGAAGTTTGATGATTCCTCCAAAATGTAAAAGTCTATAAAAGAGAATAAACTTCGGAGCGCGAATTGGGAGTGATATTTTCCCTGCCAACATAACATTCCGAACTCAAATTACTCTTTATCTATTTGAGCTTTCTGTAATTTACCCGAAAAATCTCTGTAGATTACCTTCCATTTGGTGTAATGGTCCAGCGCCCCCCCTCTTCCTCCGGCTTCCCGGGGGCCAAAACCTGTTATTTTAGTTCCGCCAAAGGGGAGTTGAATTTCAGCTCCGATGGTAGAAGCGTTGATATAAACAATACCGGTATCGAGATCCCGCTCGGCAATCGCCGAATAATTGACATTCCGGGTGTAAATGGCGGACGACAGGCCGAAGTCGACCTGGTTGGCCGTCTGAATCGCCTCTTCCAGGTTTTTTACTTTTAAAACGCTGACGACTGGACCGAAAATTTCTTCTTTCGCAATTCTCATTTCACGTTTTACCTTGATAAAAATCGTCGGCTCGATAAAACTCCCCTTGGCGCATTCCTTCTTGCGGTAAGGACTCCCTCCCAGAATCAGTTCCGCTCCTTCTTTTTTTCCGATTTCGATATAGTCTAGAATCTTTTCAAATTGAGTCTGGTTGATCACAGGTCCGACCTGGGTGGTTTTCTTTAATCCATTCCCAATCCGGAGGCGGGAGGCCTCTTCTTTAAATTGCTTTATAAAACGGTCGTGGACCGCCTGATGAACAATGATACGGCTGGCTGCCGTACAGCGCTGTCCGGTGGTTCCAAATCCTCCCCATATTGCCCCTTCAACCGCGAGATTAAGATCGGCATCCTCCATGACGATAATCGGATTTTTACCTCCGGTCTCTGATGAAATCGGTTTGTGCAGGGTTCCGCAGACGGCCTCTAACTGGATGCCAGTTGCCGATGAACCGGTAAACGAAATGGCCTGTATATCCGGATGTATGACCATGGCCGAGCCGACACGGCTCCCCTCTCCGTGAACCAGGTTAAGCACCCCTTTTGGGATGCCCGCTTCAATCAAGACTTCGACGAATTTTGTGGCGCAGACCGGAGTATCGCTCGACGGTTTGAAGACAACGGTATTTCCGGCGATTAAGGCGGGAAAAATTTTCCAGGAGGGGATTGCAATTGGAAAGTTCCAGGGGGTGATCAATCCAAAAACGCCGACCGGGACTCTGAGCGATTTGGCATCCTTATCCGGAAGCTCGGACGGAACCGTTTCGCCGCTCAACCGCCGCCCTTCCCCCGCCATATAATAAGCCATATCGATCGCTTCCTGAACATCGCCGAGCGCTTCCGGAAGAACCTTCCCCATCTCCCGGCAGACGATCTTTCCCAGGATCTCCTTTTGTTTCTTAAGGAGTTCGGCGGCACGGAATAACATTTCGCCCCGGCGGGGAGGGGGAACGAGCCTCCAGCTTTTAAAGGCTTTTTTGGCGGCCTGTGCCGCATTATCGACATCTTCTTTCGACGAAGAGGGGACGGTGCCAATAATGTCATCATGGTTGGCGGGATTAATGCTTTCCAGGGTTTTACCCGATCGCGAGTTAACCCAGTTGCCGTTAATATAGTTCAAAAATTTATTTTTCATGATCTTCCCCTAAAAATTAGGATAAACGCGAGTCCCTTGCAGACGGTCGGGCAATGAAATCTATCGAATGAAAAAAGGTAAGAGATCTTTTGCTTTTCCAATAAGAGTGATATCCATCTCTTCCGAAATGGGAGTTCTTTCCAGATTAATTTCTGCGACAAAAGCGCCATTTTCTCTGGCGATTCCGGCCAAAGAAGCCGCCGGATAAACAAGGCCGGATGTCCCGATGATCAAAACGACGTTCGAGTTCGATACGGCAGCGTAAGATTTTTCGATATCTATTTCATCAAGAGGTTCACCAAACCATACAATATGGGGCCGGAGGAGGCCCCCGCACCCCTTGCATAACGGCAGCAGTTTAATCGGAACATCAAAATTAAAAGAGATTCCGTGACATACGGTGCAGCGGACCTTCCAGATATTGCCATGAAGCTCGACAGGATTCGTACTGCCTGCTTTTTCATGCAGTCCGTCGACGTTCTGGGTGATTAAATGAAACCGGGTAAAGGGTTTTTCCATTTCGGCAATCATATAATGCCCCGCATTCGGCTCTTTCGAAGCGATCAGCCTGCGCCGCCAGTCATACCATTCCCAGACGAGCTCCGGATTTTTTAAAAACGCCTCCGGAGTGGCAAGATATTCGGCGCGATAATGTTTCCATAATCCGTCATTTCCCCTGAAAGTGGGAACCCCGCTGTCCGCCGATATGCCGGCTCCGGTCAAAACGGTCACCGTATCGGCCTTTTCAAGTTTTTCTTTTATCAGGCCAATCTGAATTTGAATCTCTGGCGTGATCATCATAGGGGGAGTTTACAGAAAAGAGGCGTCTGATTCAAGTTTGGAATTGCCTGAAATCATGTTATGATTTGAGCATGAACATGCGATCCTCTGAAAATGTTACAAAACTTCATGAAACGCTTGAATATTGCTACGGGTGCACCCAGTGCCTCTCTTTCTGTCCTTTTTATCCCGAGGTCTTTACAATTCTTGGCGAAGAAAACCGCACCAAAAGCAGTCTGTTCGCGGATAATATCGGCCAGGTCTTAAACCTTTGCTACGACTGCAAGCTCTGCAGCACATCCTGCTCATTTGATAAAGATCTCCCCCATGATGTTTTAATGGTTAAATCGGAATATGTTGAGCAACATGGGAAAAGTCTTTTAAGCTGGATGTTTGCGAACGTTGAATTTGTTCAAAAGGCGGGTTCCCTCTTTTCCGGCATCTCGAACTTTTTGCTCACCAACCGATTGATGCGGACAATGATTGAAAAGACAGTTGGTCTCCATAAGAACAGAATTATGCCTCGCTTCTACCGGCAGACATTTTTAAAATGGTTTAAAAAACATCGAAAAGAAGCGCCTCTGATCCGGTCCAAAAGGAAAGCCGCTTACTTCTACGGTTGTTTTACGAATTATCACCGCCCTCAGGAGGGGATGGCTGCGGTTAAAATTCTTGAAAAAAATGGAATAAAGGTCGTTATTCCCGATCAAGTCTGCTGCGGTCTCCCGCAATATTCAGAAGGAGACATGGGGGGGGTCAAAAAATTTGAAGAGAATCTCCGTTTTCTGGCGCGATGGATCGAGGAGGGTTATGACATTGTGGTGACGTCGGCTCCCTGCAGTATGACGATCAAAAAGGAATATCCAAAAAGATTGAATTCAGCTCTTTCAATCAAAGTGGCCTCCCATGTCTATGATATCGGAGAATATCTTATCAGGCTCCATAAAAATGGGGAACTCGCTATTCCCGACCAAAGAGTCGAAGAAAAGATCGCCTATCATGTCCCCTGCCATTTAAAAGCCCAGGAAATCGGTTATCCTGCATACGATTTATTGAAGCTGATACCTGGGATTACCCGCCAGCTGGTGGATAGAGGGTGCTGCGGCCTGGCGGGGACCATGGGTTATCATAAAGAAGGGTATGAACTTGCCGGACAGATCGGCAAGCCGATGATAGATGGCATCCTGGCGGCGGAACCTTCGATTGCGGTGAGTGATTGTCCTAAATGCAACCTTCAGATTAAGCAGGGGACTGGGCTGGAAGCGGTCCATCCGATTGAAATCCTGCTGAAAGGATATTCTTCTAACGGATCCGGAAAAAATTTTTAAAAAGGGGAGGAACCTTTTATAAAATCAGGTGTTTAATTAAAGAGCAGGTCTTTTATTTTGAAATCATTTGAAAAGCGCCATGTTAAGACCTAAAATTAAATGAAGGGTAATTATAGGCGGAGTGGTCATGAAAAAAATTCTTTTTACAGGGTTAACTCTTTTGTCTTTATTTTCAGGTATTTCTCCTGACGCACAGGCCGCAAATGCAGAGGGACCCTATTTAAGCGTTGACGTCGGGGGATATTCCCGGAGGATTGAAGAGAACTGCACTCAATGTGTAGACGCATCTGGTAATCCCATATTAAAAGTTTATGGAAATGCCGACTCCACCCGGTTATTAATGAATCTGGGGATTCAGGCAGGGTTCCTGGATGCCTATGCCACTCTTGGAGGCGCAACTCTTTCCATCAATGAGTTTGACGGTTATCATGGAAAAATATCCCCTGTTATAGGGGGAGGTTTCAAAATTCTTATGTATCAATCGCCCACTTACGAACATTTTACTTTATTTTTGAATCCAGATATAATTTATTTCAAGACAAGTGATACGATATTATTCAATTCCTGTAAAAACGTAACGCCGCCAACGCCATGTAATTCTAGTACTGCTATGCCCGTTATAGAAAGTCATGATATTTCGTGGACGGAGTATGCCATCCGGGTGGGAGGTTCTTCCCGGCACGGTCCGGTAGAAGCTTATGGTGGAATAAAACTTTCTCTTGTTGAGGGTCAGGAAACAGGCCCTGTTTTTGGAACCGCGGACTTGAAAGAAATGGATAATGTCGGGCTGTTTTTCGGAGCTCATTTTGATTTAGATCCGAGGGGCATGGCCTCTTTCTTTGGCGAAATCGGAGGGGGAGATAGTGCCTATTTTAAATTAGGAATTCTCTCAAGATTTTAATTCGAGGGGGTATTATGAGACTTAATTTAAATAATAAAAAAGTGAAGACATTTCTCCTGGGCCTGGCGATGCTTTTTTCAGTGATGGGGCTCTCAGCCTGTTACCCCGCCCGGACAAGCCTCCTCCTGGATTATCGTTATCCCAGACCTTATAATAGAGCCTATCCCGGCTATGATTACTACGATCATTATTACGGGCCTTATTATTATGCGCCTTATTATTATGGATCTTATTATTACGCCCCTTATTATTATCCGGGATATAACTATGGAGGCAGTCCCTATTATGCCCCCTCTGCGCCTCCTGGACGGCGGATGATTAAATAAGCTGGTGTTTTTCCGGTTCGAGGTAAGGTCCCATTTTTTTAAACTTCTCATACCGCATAGCGGTCCGTTTTTCCGGGGAGAGGCCATCCAGGAGAGTGAGGTTCGACTCGATACATTTGGCGCAGGTTTCTGCCATTTCGCGGGGATTCCGGTGGGCTCCTCCCAGAGGTTCAAGAAGAATTTCATCAATGATTTTGGCCTGAAAGAGCTCCTGCGCGGTCATTTTTAATGCCTCGGTTGCTTCTTTTATTTTTCCGGCTTCTTTCCATAGTATGGCGGCGCACCCTTCCGGCGAAATCACGGAATAGACCGAATGCTCCAGCATGATAATTTTATCCGCCACGCTGATGGCCAGCGCTCCTCCACTTCCTCCTTCGCCGATAATAATGGAAATAATCGGAATTGATAAACGGGACATTTCGAACAAATTTCTGGCAATGGCCTCGGATTGGCCTCTCTCTTCGGCTTCGATCCCAGGATAAGCTCCGGGGGTATCAATCATGGTAATCACCGGGAAATTGAATTTCTCTGCCAGCCTCATCAGCCTGAGTGCCTTACGATACCCCTCGGGATTTGGCATGCCGAAATTTCTCTGAACCCGTTCTTTTAACGTTTTTCCTTTTTGATTTCCGATATAAACGACCGATCTTCCCTTGAACTTAGCCACCCCTCCGACTATGGATTGATCATCGGCGGAAAGCCTGTCGCCATGAAGTTCCATAGGGGTTTCAAAAATAACCTTGATGTAGTCGGAAAAAGCGGGACGTAGGATATGGCGCGCCACCTGAACTTTTTGCCAGGGGGTTAACTTCGAATAGATTTCAAATAAAACCTGTTTTGATCTTCTTTGAAGTTTTGAGACCTCTTCGTGGATCTTTGCGTCGGGATTGGGTCTTTCTTTGAGTTGGCCAATCCTTTCTTCGATTTCAACCACCGGTTTTTCAAAATCTAAATACTCTGTCATGAAACGGTTTCCTGTTTGAAAATAATATTAACATTTTCTCTGCCAAAAAGCTCGTGGAGTTCATCGACGGAACTCTGGGACATCATTAAGGAATAAGGCGCTCCCAGGGACATATAATATTCTTTTTTTTCAGGAGTTACCAGCTTTAAGTAGACCGGCGCTTCTCCGGGATATTTCATTAATAATTGTTTCAGGGAGTCGATATCCTGTTCGTTTTTTATATCGGTATCAAAGGAAATTTCTATCTGAGGGATTGGTCTGGCTTGAATTTGAAGCTTCTCAATTCTCGTTAACTTCAATTTAACCCCCTTTTCTCCTTTATCAAGAACGCCCGAGAAAATCAGGGGATAATCGGATTCAAGCAGAGAAAAACAGGACCTGTAGAGGTCGGGAAAAACGATTCCCTCGATCGTGCCTCCGAGATCTTCGATCTTGAGATAAGCCATCGGGTCTCCCTTTTTTGTCCGCATAATTTTTTTATGGCTGATCAGACCGGCAATCCGGACTTCCTCTCCATCGCCCTTGTCTTCGATGCTGAGCAAGTCAGAGAGGTAATATCGCTTAATCTCCGACTCGAACCGGGCAAGGGGATGGCTCGAGATGTAGAAACCGAGAGCCTCCTTTTCCATTTTCAGGAGAGTCCCTTCGTCCCATTCCGGAGTGTCGGGGAGAAGACCTTCATTATCGGAGACGGGGACAATCGCTTCGGATCCGGATCCGACCTGTTCCTTTCCGAAAAATCCGAACAGGCGTTCCTGGCCCGCCTCTTTTTCTTTCTGGAATAGGTTCCCCTCTTCCATCGCTTTTTCGAGAACCTCCATCTGCTGGGCGCGGTTCCCTTTAAGGCTCGAAAGGGCTCCCCCCTTGATCAGTCCTTCAAAAACTCGTTTATTGACCTTTCGCAGATCGACCCTCTTGCAGAGTTCAAAGAGCGAATGAAAAGGCCCATGAGACTTCCGGCTTGAAATAATCGTATCGATGGCAGCCGAACCGACGTTTTTAATCGCGGCCAGGCCGAAGCGGATCCCCCCGCCGGTAATGGTAAATTGATGTTCGCTTTCATTGACATCAGGCGCGAGTATCTTGATTCCCATAGATTTGCATTCGCTGAAGTACTGGACGATTTTATCCGGGTTCCCCATTTCGCTTGATAGAAGGGAAACCATAAAAGGAATCGGAAAATGGGCTTTTAAATAGGCCGTTTGATAGGTGATGAGCGCGTAGGCCGCGCTATGGGATTTGTTGAATCCATATCCCGCAAAAAAGGCCATTAAATCGAAGATCTTTTCGGATTTTTTTTCCGGAATTTTATTGTTTTTAGCCCCGTCGATAAATTTTGTTTTTTGTTTCTCCATCTCTTCGGGGAGTTTCTTCCCCATAGCACGGCGGAGGAGATCGGCTTCTCCGAGGGAAAAGCCCGCAAGCACGTTCGCGACTTTCATCACTTGTTCCTGGTAGACGAGGACGCCGTACGTTTCTTTTAATATATCTTCCAGCAGAGGATGTTCATAAACGATCTTCGTTTTACCCCTCTTCCTTTTAATATAATCATCGAGCATGCCGCTTTGAATCGGTCCGGGGCGGTAGAGGGCGAGGAGGGCGATCAGGTCTTCAAACCGTTCAGGCACCATTTTCATCAACAAGTCGACCATCCCCCGGCTTTCCAGCTGGAATATTCCCGGCGTATTGCCGTTGCAAAGAAGAGCGAAAGTTTTTGGATCATTCATCGGAATTGCATTGATATCAAACGGTTTATTTTCGTAGTCAGGGGTAAGTTGAATCAGTTTTTCAGCCTCTCGGATCAGGGTTAAGGTCCTTAAACCGAGAAAATCAAATTTAACAAGGCCTATTTTTTCGATATCGCCCATTGAAAACTGGGTAATGATCTCATCGTGGGTCCCGCGGTAAAGGGGGACATGTTCAATGAGCGGTTTGTCCGAAATGACCACGCCGGCGGCGTGGGTCGAAGCATGCCGGGCAAGCCCTTCGATCGACTGAGCCCGGGTCATCAGTTCGTTGATTTTCGGGTCGCTTTCCATCAATTCCTTGATTTTCGGTTCTTGCGTCAGCGCTTTTTCAAGGGTGATATTCAATTCATTGGGAATCAGCTTGGCCACTTTGTCTACTTCAGCATAAGGGATATCGAGAACCCTGCCGACATCCCGGATGGAGGCTTTAGCGGCCATGGTTCCAAAGGTGATAATCTGGGCGACATGATCGGCACCATATTTTTTTACGACATACTGAATGACTTCGTCCCGGCCGTTTACGCAAAAATCCATGTCGATATCCGGCAGGGAGACCCGTTCCGGATTTAAAAACCGTTCAAAGATCAGTCCATAAATCAGCGGATCGATATCGGTGATTTTAAGCGAATAGGCCACGAGGCTTCCCGCGGCGGAGCCCCGGCCGGGGCCTACGGGTATTTGATGCGTGCGTGCGTAATTGATAATGTCCCAAACGATGAGAAAATAACCGGCATACCCCATCTTATCGAGCATAGCCAGTTCATCTTTCAGCCGTTTTTGATACATGGGATGCTGTGCGGGATCGACTTGTTTCAGCCGTTCTTCCAATCCCAGGCGAGACAGCTGGTTTAAGAAGGTCTCCTTGGTATGTTCCCCGGGAACGGTATATTGGGGTAAATAGGTATTGCCGGAGGTCAGTTTGACCTTTCCCGCGCACCGTTCGGCGATGAAGCGGGTGTTTGAAATCGCTTCAGTGGCCCCGGAAAAGAGTTTTTCCATCTCCTGGGTTGATTTAAAATTGAGCTCTTTCGTCTGAGGGGGGAGGTGACCTTTTTGATTCAGTGTTCTGCCGTTTCCCAGACAGTGGAGAATTTCGAGAGAAAGGGCATCTTCTTCTTTCAAATAATGGCAATTGTTCGTCGCAACCAGCGGGATCGCGAGCTGTTGGGACAGTTTTATCAATTCGGCATTTATTTTTTTCTGTTCGGGAAGCCCGTTATCGCATAACTCGATAAAAAAATGTTCTTTTCCAAAAATCTTCAGATAATCAAGAGTGGCTTTAGAGGCATTTTCTATCTGTCCTCGTTCAAGGAGATAGGGAATTTCTCCCTTAACCGAGGCAGAAAGAGCGATGAGGCCGTCCGAATGTTTAGAAAGGAGCTCTTTATCGACTCGCGGTTTATAGTAAAAACCTTCGAGATGTCCGATGCTGACCAATTTCAAGAGGTTCTGATAACCGGTCTGATTTTCGGTTAAAAGAACCAGGTGATAGTAAGGGGCATTTAAATGGACATCCTCTTTATGGGAAAGGTTTTTGGGGGCGACAAAAACTTCGCATCCGATAATCGGTTGAATTCCTTTTTTCAGGGATTTGAGATAAAATTCTACCGCTCCGAACAGGTTCCCGTAATCGGTAATGGCCACTGCGGGCATTTCGTACTCTGCCGCGAGATTTAATAGGGGATCGATCTGGATAGAAGCTTCCAGCAGGGAATACATGGTATGGAGATGGAGATGGATAAAGGGATTTTCCATGATGGTCATCTTAACGATTCAAAAAAAAACGGTCAAGGCAAATCCCTCGTTGTAATTGAAGGACTTTTTCAGTAAAATAAATCCATTTGAATTTATTCACATTATTTAGCATGGAGGTTTCCCGATGCCGGTTTTTTATATTTTCATGACGTTTGTTTTCCTGTTTTCATTTCAAACTTTTGGAGCAGAAGGAGTAGAAATGAGCGATGACATGAAAAAAGACCATGTATTAAAAGCCGAATCCGCAAACGTGTTAAGGGGGAGCGATCTCTCGACAGAGGTGAAAGGGAAACCGCTTCACGCCTATATTTCCAAACCCGATGGGAGCGGACCGGCGCCGAATATCATCATGATCCATGAGTGGTGGGGATTAAATAAGAACATTAAAGAGGCGGCCGATAAACTCGCGAAGCAGGGTTATTTCGTGATCGCCGTCGATTTATACAAGGGCAAAGTGGCCGATAACAGGGAAGACGCCGCCAAATGGATGGGTGAAGTTAAAACCGAAGAAGCGATCGGGAGTTTGAGAGCCGCTTATGATTGGTTAAAGAAAAATCCGGTAACAAAAAGTGGCAAAGTGGGGAGTATCGGCTGGTGTTTTGGGGGGGGATATTCGCTTCAGGCCGGACTGGTTCTTCCTCAGGTTGACGCGGTCGTTATTTATTACGGGCTTTTAGAAACCGATGCGGCCAAACTTTCAAAACTAAAAGGGCCGGTTCTCGGAATATTTGCTAATCAAGATGGCTGGATTAACCCGAAGATGGTTAACGACTTTGAAAATGGGTTAAATCAGGCAAAGATCGTACATAGCATCAACCGGTATGACGCCGACCATGCGTTCGCAAATCCGAGCAACCCCAAATATGATCAGAAGGCTGAAGCAGATGCCTGGGAAAAGACATTAGTCTTTTTTAAACAATATTTAAGATAATTAGAATATTCGGTCTTTGAATCGACCGATCCATTCGACCTGTGAACCGGTCGATCCGAAGACCGGAAGGTCGGAAAGTTTGTCGAGCGTGAAAATTCTTGTTACCGGGGGAGCCGGATTTATCGGAAGTAATTTTGTTTTGGATTGGGTCCGCCAGAACCTCGGAGCCGTCATGAATCTGGATAAACTGACCTACGCGGGAAACCTGAACAATCTGATTTCCGTTAAAAACAATCCCAATCATATTTTCGTTCAGGGAGACATTGGAGATAAGACCCTGGTCAGAAAACTGCTCATGGAACATCAACCCGCGGCAGTGATTAACTTTGCCGCTGAGAGCCATGTGGATCGCTCAATTCATTCTCCCTCGGAATTTATTCAAACGAATATCGTCTCTGTTTTTAATCTGTTGGAAAAAACGCTCTCCTATTGGAGGGGGTTAAATCCGAAAGAGCAGGAAACATTCCGGTTTTTGCATATTTCCACAGATGAAGTCTATGGCTCTCTCGGCATAAATGATCCTCCGTTTACGGAGGCGTCTCCTTTTCAGCCGAATAGTCCATACGCGGCTTCCAAGGCGTCATCGGACCATCTGGTCAGATCCTATTTTCACACCTACGGTTTGCCCGTCTTGACCACCCACTGCTCAAATAATTACGGGCCCTATCAATACCCTGAAAAGCTGATTCCTTTAATGATGCTAAACGCTTTAAGTGAAAAACCGCTTCCAGTTTATGGAGATGGGAAAAATATCCGGGACTGGCTTTATGTGGAAGATCATTGCAATGCCATCCGTGTCGTTCTGGAAAAAGGGAAAGCAGGTGAAACTTACAATATCGGGGGACGGAGCGAAAAGGCTAATATCGAAGTGGTCCGGACCCTTACCCGTCTATTGGATGAAATCCGTCCGCGAAAAAAAGGGGAGTACGGGGAATTAATCGCATACGTCACAGACCGTCCCGGACACGACCGCCGGTATGCGATCAATGCCGATAAAATGGAGCGCGAGTTAGGCTGGAAGCCGTCAGAAAGTTTTGAAACGGGAATCCTAAAAACAATCGAGTGGTACCTGAACCATCAAGAGTGGATTGAGCAAGTCGCTTCCGGGAGGTATCAGGACTGGGTCAAAACAAACTATCAAACAAGAGGCTAACAAAGGCAAATCATGAAAGGAATTATTTTAGCAGGCGGTCATGGAACCCGTCTATACCCGATTACGCAGGGAGTGAGTAAACAGCTCCTGCCGGTTTATGACAAACCGATGATCTACTATCCGCTGGCGACGCTGATGCTTGCCGGCATTCGGAAAATCCTTTTAATCTCGACACCGGTCGACCTTCCCCAATACCAGCGCTTGTTGGGGGATGGGATCCAGTTCGGCCTGCAAATGGAATATGCCGCGCAACCGAAGCCCGAGGGCTTGGCCCAGGCATTTATTATCGGCAAGAAGTTCCTGAATGGTGAAGGGGCCTGTCTCATCCTGGGAGACAATATCTTTTATGGCCATGGATTAAGCGATCTCTTAAAAAAAGCCGCAGATCTTCAAAAAGGTGCCACTGTGTTTGGCTATTGGGTCAGGGACCCCGAACGGTATGGGGTCATTGAGTTTGCCGAAGGGGGGAGAGTTACTTCCATTGAAGAAAAGCCGAAGCATCCCAAGTCGAACTACGCGCTTGTCGGTCTCTATTTCTACGACAGCCAGATTACCAGTATTGCCGAGCAGATTCGGCCTTCTTCGCGGGGAGAGCTCGAAATTACCGATGTGAATAAGGTATATCTGCAAAATGGTCAATTGCAGGTGGAACAGCTTGGGAGGGGGATGGCCTGGCTGGATACCGGCACCCATGAAGCCCTGCTCCAGGCAGGAAACTTCATTCAGACGATCGAACAACGGCAGGGGCTCAAGATAGCCTGTCTCGAAGAGATTGCTTATGATCTTGGTTATATTGATGCCGGTCAGGTTTTAAAGCGGGCTAAAATACTCGATAAGACGGACTATGGGGACTATCTAAAAAAATTGATTGCGGAAAAGGAGAGATAAGTTGGAAAGGCTTGAAACCTCTCTCCCGGGAGTATGCCTCATCAGGCCAAAGGTATTCGAAGATCCCCGCGGATTTTTTTTCGAAAGTTACCATGAGGCTAAATTTGCTGATTTTGGAATTACCGGACGGTTTGTACAGGACAATCATTCCAGATCGGCAAAAGGAACTTTGCGGGGTCTTCATTACCAGCTGAAATTCCCCCAGGCAAAACTCTGCAGGGTCATTCAGGGAGAGGTGCTCGATGTCGCCGTGGATATCCGTAAAGGCTCCCCTTACTTTGGAAAAGGAGTAACCGCGGTACTTTCCGCTCAAAACAGACTCCAGATTTATATTCCAAAGGGGTTTGCCCATGGATTTCTGGTTTTGTCTGACACCGCGGATTTTCTCTATAAATGCGATGAGTTCTACCACCCTGAAGACGAGCAAGGGATCATCTGGAATGACCCTGAAATAGGAATCCAGTGGGGAATCAGCGATCCTGTTTTATCGAACAAAGACCGGCAATCTCCTCCTCTGGCTAAAATCCTCCCGGACCTTCTCCCAAAATACTAAAAGAGGAGATGCAATAAGGAAGTGAGAAGAATGAGAAGAGAATGAAAGTCTTATTAACCGGATCAAAAGGGATGCTTGCCCATGCCTTTTTAAAAAAAATTCCAAAAGAGTGGGAGCTCCTGGCGACAGATATTGAAGACCTCGATATTACCAACCCTGTTCTTGTTGAAAAAAAAATCCAGCAGTTCCAGCCAGACTTAATCATTAACTGTGCGGCCTATACAAAGGTGGATGATAGTGAAACAAATAAAGAGCTCGCCTTTTCGGTAAACGGGGCCGGTCCGGCCAATTTAGCCAGAGCGGCGGCACAAATAGGAGCTCAATTGGTCCATTTCAGCACCGACTATATTTTTGACGGGACAAAAGGAACCCCGTATACCGAAGAAGATAAACCTCACCCGCTTAATGTCTATGGCGCTTCAAAACTCGAAGGGGAACGCCATATCCGTAAAAATGTCAACAACCATTTAATTATCCGGACGCAATGGTTATATGGGGAGGGGGGTCCTAACTTCGTAAAGACCATTTTAGAGCTGGCAAAAGACAGGGAATCAATCAAAGTAGTGGATGACCAAAGGGGTTCGCCTACATGGACAGAGGATCTTTCAGATGCATCGATTGAGTTGATCAAACATCATTGTGCCGGAACGTTCCATGTTGTTAATTCCGGAGAGTGTAGTTGGTATGGTTTTGCCTGCCAAATTATCAAAGAGACCGGACATAAGACCAAGGTCATTCCTTGTGCCTCTACAGAATTTCCACGCCCGGCCAGACGTCCTGCTTATTCCGTTCTGTCAACCGAAAAAGCAAAAGTACTATTAGGGAGGCCTATTCCTGCTTGGCCAATCGCGATAGGCTCTTTTTTGAAGGAGCGGGGCGAAATTCAGGGACTCTTGAGGGCATGAGTTTGTTTACAATCATAACCGTTAATTTAAATAATTTATCTGGTCTAAGAAAGACCAAGAAAAGCATAGATGATCAAACGGTCAAGACATTTGAATGGATTGTTATTGATGGACTCTCAACCGATGGTAGTGTCGAAATGCTTCAAAACTGTCAGGATGTTAGCTGGATAAGTGAAAAAGACGGGGGTATTTATGACGCTATGAATAAGGGACTTCATAAATCCAGCGGCACTTACCTTATTTTTTTAAATAGTGGTGATTGTTTTGCAAATTCAACTGTCCTCGAAATGGTCTCAAAAAAGATAGGACATTATGAGAAATTAAGAGGGAAACTTCCTGATTTAGTTTATGGTGACAGCATTGAAAATTATTACGGTGACGGAGAGAGCAAGTTTTTATATAAGAAAGCAAGAAATGTCGATTTGATTTGGTACAGTATGATCACAAGACACCAGTCAATATTTTTTCTTGGTTCTCGATTAAATGACCTTACCTATAATACAGACCGACTAATTGCGGCAGATTATGAATTTATCGTTCGTTTTTATCAAAAAGGTATTACATCTCTTAAAGTTGAATATCCGATTTCTGAATGCTTGCTTGGAGGGATCTCTTGTGTCCAATGGCCAATCCTCGTGCGCGAGGAAAATGAGATTCGAAAAGAATTTCTAAATTTAAGTTTTTTAAAAAGGACAATGATATATTTAATCCAAAAGCTTATAGTCTATTTACAGGTTAAACATCGCACTCTTTACAGCCTATTATATACGGTAATGTCACGTCTATACGTTAAAATCATTGACTGGTGTATTTAATATAATAAAATCAAAACTAACACGAGCGTGAATTTAAAAGTTTAAAAGAAAAAAATAATTTATTTATGGAAATATCTACGCAAAAGGCAAAGATTGATCTTTTTGGAATTTCAATAGATAATTTTTCTTTTATTGAGGCAATAAAAGAGATTGAAAATCTTTATCAAGAAAAGATACCTAATTATGTTGTCACCCCGAATGTGGACCATATTGTTCGTTTACAAAAGGATCAATTATTTAGATGTGCCTATCAAGAAGCTTCACTCGTTTTACCTGACGGGATGCCATTGATATGGGCGTCAAAGTTGTTAAGAAAACCTTTAAAAGAAAGGGTTACGGGGTCTGATCTTTTTCCGAAGTTATGCGGCAAAGCGGCTGAAAAAGGATTCAAGATGTTTTTATTGGGAGGACTCAAGGGAATTGCTGAAAAGGCGTTTTCCAATCTTAAGAAATTATATCCATCTTTGAACGTAGTTGGGATTTATTCTCCACCTTGGGGGTTTGAAAATGATGATCAGGAGAATCAAAAAATTATTAGTTTAATTAATCAAGTGGAACCCGATCTGTTGTTTATTGGTTTTGGAACACCGAAACAGGAAAATTGGATATATAAATATCGAAAACAATTAAAAATTAAGACGGCTCTGTGTGTAGGGGCTGCATTTGATTTTGAAGCCGGTAGCGTTAAAAGAGCTCCTTTTTGGATTAGGCAAATGGGTTTTGAATGGGGTTGGAGGCTCTTAAATGAACCCCGTCGATTGGCCAAACGTTATCTCATTGATGATATGACATTTATTTGGTTGTTAATTAAGGAAATCTATAAGTCGAGGAGGTAAAATTCTATATCTCCAAATACTTTCAATGAAAATGGGGAGTATTTTCCTTCAGAGATCTTAAGAATAAGAGTCCTGCCAAAATCCAAAAAATCTCAGCAATGTTTCCGACAAACATGTGATCAAAAAAATTCTTAAATAAAAATCCACTCACCATCGTTATCATAAAAATAGCATATAGATTTATAAAAGAGTCGTCTGAAGTCTTATAAAGGTCATAACTTCTTGATAAGATTTTCCAGAAACAAAGGATGAGCAATAACAATCCAGGGATTCCTATCTCAAATAGTGTTTCAATAAGGGTATTATGCATGTGTGAGGTGTTTTTTATAATCTCAGTATCGTAATATAATTTTGAAAATATTTCTTTTCCAAACCCATGTCCTAATAGTGGATGATTTTTAATTTGACTGAATCCAAATTTCCACACCTCAACTCGCAGTTCAAAATTTCGCAGATCGAGAGTGTCAGCGAACAATTTCTTTTGGGTTTCAACAATCTGGGCGTTATATTGTTGGACGAGAGGCAGCGCCAATAACAAAATTAAAAGCAGGCCAAAAAGACCCCCTAGAATTAAATTAAAAATTCTTCGACTATAAAGCCATCCAAAGATTAATAACTGAATTGCAATTGTAATCCAACCAGCTCGAGTGTAGCCTAGAAAAAGAGCGAGCAAGGAAATGAGAGAAAATAAGGTTAAGGCATTTTTTATTTTTTTAGAGTCAACAGTAATTCCGAAAATAAAACCCAGAGGAAGAAAAATGACAATGAGACAGGTAAGTAAATTATAATCTAATGAGGCAAATGACCCCGCACGGACGCTGCGATTTAATAAACTTCCACCCCTCGTAAAAAAATCAGTGACAGCGTAAATATCGATAATGAACATGGCCACAAGAAAAGCGCATAAGATCTTGACAAATTGATCCATTGTTTTAACCGTGGTGGCTGCCAGATAAAACAAAAAGATCTGTTTGCCTAATGCAATGACGCTATTCAGACTTTCATGAAAATCTGCTGTCCAAAGGAGGGAAAGTCCTGCCCAAACAAAAAAACCGAGAAGGGGAATATCGAGCGAAGTTCTGAATAAAATAGCCCCTTTTGAATCGTAAATCCTGAATATCCAGAGCAGGAACAGCATTGCCATTAAAAAGCTGTTAAACGCAGGCAAGGTATTGAAAGGAAGAGCAAAAGTAAAAGCAAGAAGAATTGAAAAAAAATATTTTTGATCGAACTCTCGGAGGGACACTTTCAAAACTGGTTAAAACGCTCCTTTTCCCAATAAAACGATCGGTATTGTTTTCAAAAAAATTTGCATATCAAGCTTCAGCGACCAATTATCAATATATTTCAAATCCAGCTTCATCCAATCATCAAATTCGGCGTTATTGTTCCGACCGTTAATTTGCCAGAGACAGGTAATTCCCGGTTTCATAGAGAGTTTTCTCTTCTGCCATCTTTTGTAAAGAGCCACTTCTTCAGGAAGAGGAGGTCTGGGTCCGACCATGCTCATGTTCCCAGTCAAAACATTCCAGAATTGGGGAAACTCATCCAGACTGGTTTTTCGAAGCAGTTTCCCTATAAAAGTGACCCGGGGGTCATTTTTTATTTTAAAGACCGGACCATTCATTTCATTTAATATCTTAAGTTCCTTCTTTTTTTCTTCGGCGTCCATGACCATTGATCGGAACTTGTACAAGGTAAACTGACGCCCGTTTCTTCCAACCCTGACTTGCCTAAAAAAGATCGGACCCGGTGAGGAGATTTTAACCAGGAAACCGATCATTATAAAAAGAGGAGCAAGAGAGACAATAATTACCCCTGAGATGAGAATATCTAAAGTTCGTTTTATAAATAAGTGAAATTCATTAAATGGAACCGTTGTAAAGGTCAGGAGTGGAATTCCGTGAAGATCTTCGAGGTGGACTTTGGCAATCATGTGAGGAAAAAAATTGACCGCCACTCGTGCATTGATTCCCGCTTCCTCACAAATTAAAAAGGATTCTTCCAGTGTTTCAAGCCTTTTTCTCGACACGGCAAATACGATTTCATCAATAACCTGATGATCAATAATTTCAGGCAGGTCATTCACCAACCCCAAAACGGGAAGCCCCATGATTTTGGTAAATCGGGCAGTTGGAATATCTGAAACAAATCCGATGAATTTTAGGCCCCAATGCCGGTTTTTTTCGATATTTTTTGCGATTTCTCGGGCTCTCTTACCTGTTCCTACAACCATGATACATCGATAATTAAAACCCTTCATACGAGCGATTCTCACCACTTCACGAATAAGAATCCGCGATAGGGATAAGAGAAAGAATGAAACAAATCCGAAGGCTATAATGAAAAGTCGGCTGGTTCCATGTGCTTTAAGCGCAAAAACGAAGAAACCGAGAAGAAAAGTCCCTAAGGCGGAAGTGAACAGAAAAAGCTTTGTTTCGTATAAAAGGGTATGTGTCCGTTGGGATTCATAAACATGAAAAGAATGAAGTAACAGAGACCAAACAGGCAAAATAAAAATCAAGAGCCATGTCTGTCTTGCAAATGGGTCTAATGTTCCGAATTCCGTTGAAAACAAGGTGTTTCGAAGAAAGTAGGCCAAATAAAAACTTGAGATAATCAATGAGAGGTCAAAGAAATATAACATGAATGAAATAAGCCGCGCTTGCTGACGGAGCATTTTTTTATCCTAATGGAATATAACGATGAATGAAATAGATATCAATAAAAGAGAAAATAAAATCGAACGTATTTTACATCAAGGTGGTTTCTTTTTCTATGGTGAATTTTCCTCTGAGTGACAATATTTGTCAATGACAAAAATTGTCAATTGAAATTCCTTAATTTATTCTTTACAATCCAGAAAATATTTTCATGTCAAGTCTATTCCTGAAAATTTAGTCAACAATCATTATCAAAAAAATGAGCCGAAATATTCTAAAGCCGTTTGAAAAGCTCGTTGTATTAAACAGCCAGGGTCAGGCGATGATTGAGTTTGTTATCATCGTTGTTTTTTTAATGATCACCATTTTGGGGCTCGAATTTTCATTTAAAGAGATTTTGGCGCCAGCGTTTAAGAGAATGACGGCCGTCATCAGATGGCCAATTCCGTAGATTATCAATCTTTTTTCGTAAGGGGATTTAATCATGTTTAAAAAGATAGGTCAGCGTGGGCAGGGAATGACGGAATATATTATTATTTTGGCCATGGTTGCCGTTGGAGCGATTGTTGTTTTTAAGTTGTTAGGATCGGTCATTCGGGAAAAGGTGTCGCAGATCGGAACTTCGATTTCTACGGGGAAACCTTCGGTGAAAGAAGGAAAAGAAAAGATGGATAACCCTGATAAGGGATTAGACAGCAAATTTTACGGCAAGGAATAATCTCTTGATATGATGCTTCATTTAAAAAATTCAAGGGGAATCGTGATGACGGAATGGCTCCTTGTTTTTCCGCTCTTTCTCCTTTTGATTTTATTTCTTGCTCAGCTGGGTTTTATTTTAAACGCCAAACAGACTGTTACTTATGCCGCTTATGTCTCAGCGCGGGCCATATTGGTGAATGGTGGAGATCATATGTCAAGAAAGAATGTCGAGGGGATGGGGAAAAAAGCGGCGGCACTTGTCTGTATAGGAATAACCGGCCTGGCCAATCAAAATCCTTACTCGTTGTCAACGGACTCCGATATTCTCCATATCGCAATGCGTTACAGCCATGATCCCAGGTCGCATTCAGATTTTCTACAGCGATATACAGCTGCTCTTGATAAAACAGAAATTGAATATTCTTTTTTAAATGGTCACAATAAAAAACATAAAGTAATAGTTGAAGTTCTGTATGACTACGAAATGGATTTTCCGATCGCTAATTATTTTATTGCCGAGTTATTCTCAAGTTCTTCAAGGTATGGGTTCCCGCATATACCGATCAGGGCATCCGTTTCTCTGGGTTAATGATGGCAAGATTGAATCAAAACGGGTCGATGATTATTTTATCCATCTTTGTCATTTTTATTTTAATCGTATTCATGGCTTTGGCGGTGAATGCCGGGTATTTGATTACCCATAAAATTCAGATGCAAAATGCAGTTGATTCATCCGCTTATTCGGGAGCGGTGATTCAGGCAAGGGGTTTAAATTTACTTTCGGCTCTTAACCAATCTCTCGAAATGGTGACGGCATCTTATCAAAAGGGATTGACCTTATGGGGAGCCGCTGTGCTGGCAGACCAGGGCAAACCGGAGGGACCCCTGCAGAAGGCATGGAGGTTCTCGTTTGAAAAGCCTCTACGGACTCTCTGCTCCCCCTCTTATTTGAAGAAAATCAGCTGTGCCCAGTCAAACATTGTGTCCCGTTTTAATCCGGTTTTCAGGGACGGGTCTTGCCGGCAAGTAGGGGTTTCATTTTACGGACAGAGTATTGCCCTCAAAGAGGCGGAGGTAATAGGAGAAGGAAATATAGCCCCCATTTTATGGGAGAAAGTTGGGATCCAAAGTTTTTCTTCCTGGGGAATGAACTTTCATCAGGGGAATAAAATGCCCGGACTGTCGGTTGAAGTGAAGCCCCAGACAGTGAGGCACCTGACGGGCGCCGGACGGAATGCCGTTTCGATCGGCATTACCTGTGATGTTCCGGCTGAATGGGGTCTAAAGGGCGATTTTTATAACACCCAGTATATCCTGAGCAGTGCCACGACTCCGGTAAATGAGGCCTTATTTTTTAATTCTTCTTTCGGGAGCGGTGATAAAATATATACCATTGCCATGGCAAAACCGGATAGGCCTGACATGCGCAGTCTGGAGCTTCAATCCACAGACTGGTCGGCGGCATTAGTTCCTGTAAATACGGGTGGAGGTAAAGATGATCCGCTCCAAAGGTTTAGAAGAACTACCGAAGGAAAGGCTTTAGGTTTTCAACAGGTGCCCACTCAGCCGCTTTTACATTAATAAATAAATATTTGATGGATCAATAATGTTTCGACCTTTCGAGCTTTGGATCGGTGGGTTTTCTAAAGTCCGGATGAATCGGTCGATCCAAAAACTGGAAATATGAGCCTAAAAGAGACCCTGTTCAGACAGAAGGGGATAGCGACAACAGAATGGGTCATCATGAGTTTTATCTTTATTTTAATTCTTGCGGCATTTTTGACCTTGAGCAATACCATTCTTTCTAAAATAGATTCACTCATTCGGGTCAGGAATTTAGCTTTTAATCAAACCGGAACTGAAAATCTCCACGTAACAAACTTTAAAAGAGAGCTTGTCAGGGAAGGACAGGCGCGCTCCTTTCCGATGGATCGCTGTCTTTCGGGTTATTTGATATCGAAGCCCTCACGGGTTCAGGCGGAAGTTCATATTAAAGCGTCTTCCTCTCTCATGGGGGAGCATTTCAAAATTCAAGACATTTTAGACAGGTATAGAATAACCGAAGATTCGTGGCAGGGCCTTAATCCTGTTCTCCTTGGAAATCTTGTGGCGAATTGTCCGGGTTAAGAGAAGTGTGAGATGATTCATAAAAATATTCCGCTAATGGTATCAATTGGCGCCGGCATGTTAGCGGTTATTCTGTTTCAGGTTTATCTTAAAAACGAACGGAATAAGCTGTTTGATGGAATGACTCCGGTAGAAGTAGCCGCGGTCAATCATGATTTATCCGAAGGAACACCGCTTGAAGAATCGTTTATCGAAAAAAAAGAGATTCCGAGGCAATTTCTCCATGACAAAGAGGTCCTTTTTTCAGATGTTCTTCAGGTCATCGGACAGCCATTAAGGTATTCAGTTCAAAAAGGGGAGACCCTTCTCTGGACCGGGATCAGCGGTAAAAGAGAAAATTCACTATCCATTCGACTCGACAAAGGACAACGGGGAGTCACCCTGGCAGTCGATGAGATTACCTCCGTTTCAGGTTTAATCCAGCCGGGGGACAGGATCGATATCTTAGGAACCTTTTTCGCGGGAGGGGTAGGGAAAGAGGGGATTGATCTCAAATTGGGAGAAGCTACAGTCTTGCTTTTACAGAATGTTCTGGTACTTGCTACCGGAACGGAGATCAGACCCCCAAGAAATGGAAGCCAGAACGATAGTAATGGTTTTACGGGCATGACGGTTTCTGTTTCCCCAGAAGAGGCCGCTCTTTTGGTACTCTCTCAACAGAGGGGAAAACTGACCATGATTTTGAGAAGGTTCGGGGATAAAGAGATCCTTTACGATCTTCCAAAAGTTACTTATGATGACATCAAGCTGGGGAAAGAGCTCCGCAATCTTTTAAAGGAGCGGAATCAAAAAGTCATAATCATTCCATCAAAGGCGAAATAATGCGGATTTCTCTCTTGTTTTGCGTTTTTTTGGGTCTCTTTTTTTTATCTTCAAAAGCATTTGGAGAAAAGGCGATTGAAATTGACCAGACTGCGCCGACTTTAGAATATGTTCCAGGAAACCAAATTGTCAAAGCGGGGAAGTCTCTTGAACTATCGGTTCGGTCCTCAGACAACGGTAAGATTGCCACAGTGACCCTGTTTTACCGAAGAGATGAGGAAACGGAGTTTCGTTCCGCCGAAATGGTGAACACTGATCATGACAATTTTTCTCTTATCATCCCCGGCGATCAGATCTTCGGCAAAACGTTCGAATATTATTTTGTGGCAGAAGATGAGGCCAGAAACCGAACGATGAAAGGATTCTCTGGAACGCCATTAAGTTTTCATATTGTCCCTCCGGATAAAACCTCCTCAACTCTAAAATCGGAAGCTTTGGAAAATCAAGTCCGAAAATCTCCCGTTTATTTCAATGAAGGGTTTCCAGAAAATCGAGTCTTTCGAAATTCTCGATTAAACTTTTAGCTGGAGAATCTCTTTTTCGATTTTCTGAGCAAGGGATTCAAACCAACTTTTCCTCATTCTCATACGGTTTCGAAGGGGAGTTCCGGTACCATGAAAATA
>JBGPKT010000023.1:0-26464 GCA_041486115.1 Nitrospiria bacterium
GCGCCGCCAATCAGATCATCGGCGTTTCTCATCCGAAATCTTTTCATAAAATAGGAGAGGCGGTTCAGGGACTCGGCGCTTCACGGGCGCTGATCATCCGGGGATTGGAAGGAGAATCCGAAGCTCCTCTCTCGGGGCCGGTCGAAGGGGTGTGCCTGGGCCAGGGGTCCCTTTCCAAAATTCAGCTCGATCCGGCGCCTCTCGGCTTAGCGCCAGTTAGACGGAGCGAAATCGAGATCCGGGACGTTCCTTCAGAAGCCCGAACCGTCGAACACATACTCGATGGTTGCGAAGGGAAGGATAAAACCGCCCTCGTCCTATGGAACGCTTCCATCGGCCTTTATGTTTCGGGAAAGGCCGCCACTCTCGAAAAAGGATATCAACGATCAAAAGAATCGCTGGAATCAGGGAAAGCCTTGAGCCTGCTCAAGAAAATCCAAAAATCAACCGAACACCTATCAGGAGAATGATCATGTCAAACCAAACCACAGAAAACGCCATTCCTCACGGCGGCAAATTAATCAACCGCATCCTGGATGAAAATGGAAGAAAAGAAGCGCTCAAAAAAGCCAAAAACCTCAAGAAAAAAGAACTGACCGTCCGTGAAATCTCCGACCTCGAAATGATCGCTATCGGAGCATTTTCACCACTCGAAGGGTTCATGACCGGGAAGGATTACGACCAGGTCGTCCGCCACATGCACCTCTCCAACGGCCTCCCCTGGACGATTCCGGTGACCCTTTCGGCAACCGAAGAAGAAGCCGCCACCTTAAAAAATGAAAAAGAGATCGCCCTTTTAAATGAAAAAAATGACGTCCTTGCCATCCTTCAGATCGAAGACATTTTCCCCCAGCAAAAAGAGCTTGAAGCGGCCAAGGTATACCGGACAGACTCCAAAGAGCATCCCGGCGTGAACCAGCTCTTTCAGATGGGGAAAATGCTCCTGGGAGGAAAAATTTCGCTCGTGAACCGCCCTCAGCATGAACATTTTCAGGCCTACAGATTGGACCCCGCCGAGACCCGGGCCGCTTTTGTGCAAAAAGGATGGAAACGAGTGGTCGGATTCCAGACCCGCAATCCGATTCACCGGGCGCATGAATACATTCAAAAATGCGCGCTTGAAATGGTCGACGGGTTGTTGGTCCACCCTCTGGTCGGAGCGACCAAAGGGGACGATATTCCAGCGGATGTCAGAATGCGCTGTTATGAAGTTCTCTTATCCGGCTATTACCCCAAAGACCGGTCGATGCTGTCGGTCTTCCCGGCCAATATGCGCTACGCCGGACCTCGCGAGGCGATTTTTCACGCACTTGTCCGAAAAAATTACGGATGCACCCACTTTATTGTCGGACGGGACCATGCGGGGGTAGGAAGTTATTACGGGACCTTCGACGCCCATCATATCTTCAGCGAATTCAAGCCGAGCGAGCTGGGGATTACCCCTCTCTTCTTTGACAACACTTTTTTTTGCAAGAAATGCCAGAGCATGGCATCGGTGAAAACCTGCCCCCACGATACGACGGAACAGGTGTCGTTATCCGGGACAAAGGTGAGAGAAATGCTCAAGAACGGGATCCTGCCTCCTCCCGAGTTCAGCCGTCCCGAGGTGGCTAAAATCCTGATTGACGCGATGAAAAGCTGACCGCTTGCGCGGAACGGTTTGTCCGCGACCAATCCGCGGTTAGATTTATTTCAAATATTTTTGAACAATTTTTCTGTAGTTGAGGCCGGGGGAGATTTTTCCCATCACGACGGGTCTTTTTGCTCCGGTCACGCTTGGAATGTTGTTAGGTATCCCCATAAAAGCATCATGCGCCAGTAGCGCAAAAGCCATCGCTTCAATCGCCTTGCTGTTTAATCCAATATCCTCAAACCCGTAGAGGGGGACCGGCTGAAAAGCTTTCTTTAGCAGCTTCATCAGCATTTTATTCCGGACCCCTCCCCCGCCAACGACGATTTCATCCACGCGGTGATAGGGCAAAATGAATTTCTCGCAATTCATAAAAATAGAGGCCGAGGTAAACGAAGTCGCCGTTGCGATTAAATCTTCAAACGACAATTTAAGTTTTTTCCGATGATCGAGCAGGAACACGATTAAATCGGCTCCAAAGGCATCCCTGCCGGTGCTTTTGGGGGGTCGGAGCGAAAGGAAAGGATGCTCCATCAACGCCTCCATGAGGGTCAGACTGATCTTCCCTCTTCCGGCAATCTTGCCATCCCGGTCGAATTGCAATTTTCCCTCCGTCATGATCTGAACCAGGCCGTCGATCAGCATATTTCCCGGACCGGTGTCGAAAGCCAACACCTTGTTCTGATGGGATGCCGGAAGAAAGGTTACATTGCTAATCCCGCCGATATTTAAAATGATCCGGTTTTTTCCCCTCTTTTTAACAATATCCCGGTGAAAATAGGGGGCAAGAGGGGCGCCTTCTCCTCCCGCCGCAATATCGCCCGGACGAAAATCGCCGATGGTGGTCACCCCGGTTCTTTCAGCAATGACCGAAATCTCCCCGATCTGAAAAGTAGACCGGATCCCCAGTTTCCCCTCGCGGATGGGCCTCGAGGAGTGCCAGATGGTCTGGCCATGGGAACCGATCAGATCAACTTTTCCAATCGGACAGCTCGCCTTAGACGCAATTTTCAGTGAAGCCCCGGCAAAAAGCTCTCCTAAATAAAAATTGAGGTGGGAAATGAGAGGGGTGGTCTCGTTCCCCGCGCCGCTGACATCGAGAAGCTTTTCTCTCATATATTTGGGAAAGGGATAGGTCTCAAACGCGAGGAGTTTATACCGGAGCGATCCGGCAGGCCGGGAGATCTCCATCAAAGCGGCATCGATCCCGTCAAGCGAAGTTCCGGCCATCAATCCAATAATTTTCATCGGGTCAATTTCAGTTAGAATAATATCAATAAGTGAGGTATATTACACGGAATTGAATTTGATTTACAATCCTAAAGAGGACCTTTCTATTTCTAATCTACCGGGAATCTTATTAGGTCTGACCTCCGCCCTTGCCTGGGGTATTGGCGATTTTGTCGCCAAGCGGACGGTCGACCGGATCGGGCCTTACCTCACCCTTTTTTACATGTCGCTGGTCGGGGCGCTTTTACTTGGATTCATAAACCTCCTCCCCTTTGGAGACAAACAGGGACTTGACCTGCCGTTGTTTTTCTTGAATTTCGCTGCCTCTTCACTCGGTATTCTCGGCTACTTTTGCCTCTATTACGGCTTTCAGGTCGGGAAACTTTCGGTGGTTTCAACCCTTACCGCCGCAGGGACCATGGTCCCTGCCTCCCTTTCTCTCCTGATTCTCAGAGAATGGCCGACCGTCGACCAGTTTATCGGAATCTTCCTGATCGTCATCGGCGTCACCCTCGTCTCTTTACAAAACCCAAAGACCCCTGCCCCCGCCTGCGGACAAACCGTTCCGCACTTCGCCGGTCAAAAAGGAGTCGTGCCGGCGCTCCTTTCAGCCCTCTTTTTCGGTTCGTATGTGATTCTCATTAAACTGATCTCCGTTAAAACCGGGCCGCTCCTCCCGGTCTTTTTTGTAAGAGGGATGGGGGTCGTGTTCATCGGGGGAATTTTGTTAGCTCAAAAGAAAACATTCTCGGTTCCGGGCCGTCTCTGGAAATATCTCATCTTCATCGGAATGCTCGATGCCCTCGCCTTTTTAGCCTTTACCGTCGGGATGAGTTATACTCTGGTCGCCATCGTGGCCCCGATATCCAGCCTTTTTACCCTGGTCACCGTGGCTCTGGCCAGGTTCATCTTAATCGAAAAGTTTCTCCCTCATCAAAAATGGGGATTCTTCATCGTCATGGCCGGGGTCATTTTCATTTCGCTGCCCGCCTGAACCGTTCCATGTTTATACAACCCTTTCTCTTCCCGGTTATTTTCCAATCCGAAAATGACGTCCTAAGCGCCGGGAGCAGGGGGTTCGGGCGGGCTGATTTTCCCTGGAATTGACGTCTTCTTGATCGCGGTGGTCGCCGTTGCGATCAGAGCCGCGAGGTCGCCCATGTTCGCCGGCAGAATGAGGGTGTTGGTCTCCTTGGCGATTTTTCCGAATTGGATAATCCATTGTTCCGCCACCCGGAGATTGACCGCTTCAATTCCGCCGCTTCTCGAAATCGCCTGCCCGACCTGGGTCAGGGCGTCTGCCGTTGCCCTGGCTACGGACAGGATCGCTTCGGCCTGGCCTTCGGCGACGTTGATCTGCTGTTGTTTGCTCGCTTCCGACTGCTTGATGACCTCTTGTTTCTGGCCTTCTGCCCGGTTGACTTTGGCGTCTCTATCCCCTTCTGAAGTCAGAATCTGCGCCCGCTTTTCCCGCTCGGCCCGCATCTGTTTTTCCATCGCGCTGAGAACATCTTTCGGAGGGGTGATATTTTTTATTTCATACCGGAGGACTTTCACCCCCCAGGGTTCCGTGGCTTTATCGAGTTCGCTGACCACCAGGGTGTTAATCGTCCCCCGCTCTTCGAACGTACGGTCTAAGGTAATCTTTCCGACTTCGCTCCGCAGGGTTGTCTGCGCCAGCTGCGTAATGGCAAAGAGGTAATTCCCGATGCCGTAGGAAGCTTTCTGTGCGTCTACCACGCGCAGGAAGAGAACCGCGTCTACACCGACCTGGACATTGTCTTTGGTAATACAAACCTGTTCAGGAATATCGAGCGCCTGCTCTTTTAAGCTGTGCTGATAGCGGACGGTGTCCATAAAAGGGATAAGGATATTGAGTCCCGCGGTTAAGGTGGAATGATACCGCCCCAATCTTTCAACAATATAGGCCTTTTGCTGGGGTACAATCCGGACCCCGAACGCGTAAATGAGAAGTGCTAAACCAACCAGAAAACCAAGCGCTACTGTCATGACAACATACCTCCTCGGTTATTTTTTAACAAAAAGCCGGATGCCGTCCTGGCGGACGATCTTGACTTTGGCATCCACCGGAATCATTTCGCCGCTCTCGGAGAGCGCGTCCCAGGTGCTACCCTGAAAAGCGACTCTTCCCGGCCCATCGGCGGGAATTTCCTGAACTACCACCACCATTTGACCGGAGGGATCTCCCATAGCTCTCGAAGCGCTTTTATGCAATCGCTTCATTAGATAAGGCCGGATGATAAAAAGGGATAAGAAAGAGGTGATCAGAAAAGTCAAGATCCCCTGATTGAGTCCACTAATGAAGCCAAGACCATGGATACCGGAAGTGATCAGGGCCCCTATACCCAGAAACAGCATCCAGAAGCCGCCGGTGAGAACTTCCAGAATCAGAAAAACAACCCCAAGGGCGAACCAGAATACCGGGCTGGCAATCGTCATATTCATCATAAGAATTTCTCCACCAATAAAATGCCAAATGAAGCCAATCAGAGGCCCATCATATCATTTTTAACTTTTAAAAAAGCAAAAAAAAATATATATTTTATAGAGCCCTATTTTAAATTAAGGAGATCAAACCATTCATCGACTCACGGCGTTCTTGATAAACAGGATATTATGGCTGATGTTCGTTTGGTGCCTTTCCACCGCATCAGGATTCGCTTACGAAATGGGGGATGTAACCGATGGCGGGACGATTACGGGGAGGGTGACCCTGAACGGACCGGCTCCGGTGCCGCGCGCCTTTCCGATTGTGATTTACCAGTATGGCGATTTCTGCAAGAAAATCTCTGACGGGAACGGCCGGATCCTCCTGAAAGAGTTTAATGTCGATCCCGGCGGAGGACTCCAGGATGCCGTAGTTGTAGTGCAAAATGTCCAAAAGGGAAAAGGATTCCGTTATACTAAAAATGAATTTATCGCTACCAACTGCATGTTTCATCCTTACAATGTGCCGGAAGACGAACAATTCGAAGTTCACAACGGTCATGTCAGGCACGTGCACCCGCTGGTCATGATTATGAGAAATAATCAGCATGTATCCGTTCAAAACAAGGACCCCGTCGCGCACAACGGGCAGATATATCAGCCGGAAAAAGGAAACCAGGTGTTGAATTTTCCGATACCGGTTTCGGATAAAATCCATGGCGGGTTTGTCCATATCGAAGGCGGCAAAAAGATCGTTCAGATGATCTGCGGGATGCATGAATATATGCAGTCCTGGGGATGGGTGGTCGATAATCCCTATTACGACAAAACAAGAAAAAACGGCCTGTTTAGCATTGACCGGCTCCCCCCCGGGACCTACCGGGTGACGGCATGGCATCCTCACCTGAAACCGATTGAAAAAGAGATCACGATGTTACCCAACGGCGCCGTGTCGCTTGATTTTGAGTTTGACGCACGGGAGGTCATCCGCCCCTTTTATGAAACCCAGCGTGAATTCCGAATGGGGCCCGGATACCACCCCCCTTTCCATGAACCCGAAGATGTCTTAGGCTGCGAAGGTCCCTTCTGCGTTCATGACCATGATTAGCGCGAAACATCCGAAACAAACCGTAAAAAAGAGAGCGGTCCGTGAATGTTCAAAGTAAAGATTTTATTCTTATCACCTCAAGAACCTGCCCTCCGGGCGATGGCCGAAGGTCGGTTAAAAAAAACCGGAACCGATCTTTTTACCGTCGGAAGCGTCGAAGTCGGCCATGGCCTTGAGCATTTGAAGAAATATGATCTGGTGGTCACCCTTTCAAAAGAAATTCCTCCCATTCCATCTAGCGTCCGCCATGTCCATTGGCCTATTTCACTTCATGAATCGCCGCAGAATATTGCCGACGAAATCACGTTATGGATTCAGGAGCTGATCCAAACCTACCGGAGCCCCACTACTCAAAAAGTGCCTTTAAAAGATAGAGACTGGGGAAAATACTACCAGGAAGAAAACACGGCCTGGGATTTAGGAGAGCCTTCTCCCCCTTTTGTGCGCCTTTTTAAGAAAGGGGTACTTAAAAAAGGGAAAATGGCCGTTCCGGGGTGCGGAAAAGGGCATGAAGTCCTCTTTTTTGCAAAAGAAAATTTTGAAGTGACTGCCATTGATTTTGCAAAAGAAGCTCTCCAGATCGTTCAGGAAAAGCTTCAGAAAGCCTCTCTTAAGGCGAAACTCCTGCAAAAAGATTTCCTGTGCCTGGATCCCGAAGAGGATGGCCGGTATGATTACATCCTGGAGCAGACCTGTTATTGCGCCATTGAACCGGTCAAACGGGGAAATTATGTGAGGGCCGCTCACCGCCTCCTTCGCCCTCACGGAGAGTTGATTGGCCTTTTTTATGACATTGACAATGCCGATGGACCCCCTTTTGGCACTTCAAGGGATAACGTTTTAAAACGGTTTAGTCCATTTTTTAAGATTGAAAGCCTCGAAAAATCGGTTTTTTCTCATGAAAGAAGAAAGGGGAAAGAGTGGCTGGGGAGGTTTATAAAACGCGATTAATTCTCCGATCAGGCCAGGAGGTTCTGGAAAAAGATGGTTCCGGTAAACGGTTCCACAAACGTTTCGCCGTTTGCATAAAAAGGCATTAGAACAAGGCTTATCTTATTCACAGAAAAGGAATCGGCCGATAGCGTCTTGATCCCTTCCGACTGATGGATCGGTCGATCCAAAGACCGGACAGACGATTTTAACATCAAACCCGCCTGAACGACTTTTGCCAGGCTGACCGCGTCTTCCTGATCATAATAACAGCCGTGAGGCTCCATTTTTTTAAAATCGGCCATGACCCAGCCGGAAAATTTTTGTGAAAGTGCCGCGGCAAGATCGGCAAGGGCTTTTAGCCGGCGGTAACGGAACCCGGGGATAAAATATTTTAAAATGCCGGTTTGACTCGGTCCTGTTTCAACCATCCAGAAGGGGAAATATTTCACAGCGTCCTTCCCCTTAACCTCCCGCGAGAGCGGATCCCCGCATGCAGAAACCGCAGGGGATTTAATCACCTGATACACAGTTTCTAAGAGGCCTTCCCCGGTGATCTGCCAGGCTTTTTCGCATGACGGACAGAAAAAAATAACATCGTCTTTTCTCACCGGAAGATCCCAGCCGCAATTCGGGCAGGATAACGGTCGGAACTGAACGACTTTCTGTTCCTCTGTCAAAGGCTGTCCAAGGGTCTCGTAAAGCGATACCGGCGACCGGAGCTGGATCACGCTTTCTGACTCGGCGTCGAGCACCGTTAATAGCGTTTCACCCTCGACTTCAACTTTAACCACCCAAAAAGGGAAATAGACCAGGGACAACATTCTGCCGAGAACCTCTCGATAGAGAAGCTGTTTACCCCCTGGGGTTTTCATTCCCCGCTCAAAGGCTTCTTCGGGGGAGAGGTCCGGTTTAACGATTTTACCTAATGGCTCAACAACGCTTTTTTCAAAAAGTTCAAGTTTGAGAACCTGGGGCCGGACCCCTAGTGAATAGACCCCCGGCATATGGCTGATCAGACCGATAAAGTTCTTTTCAACATATTGATCCTCGAAAATAATCTCTTGGTTTTCCTCCGGATGATCATGGGTTAAGCTCAATGGTTTTCCTAAAGCGGACCGGGTCAAAAACGGCGGGGGACTCCCCTCAGGGAGAGCCGGAAAAGAGGGGAGGGGCGTCTGCCGGCCAAATGCCTGGCTGAACCATTGAGAAACGGACTCTTCCAGCGAAGGCGATTCGCCCATAAGATGATCGGAAAAAATGGCCGGCTTTTTGTCATCGGACGCAGGTTCTTTTTCTTTAACTTCCCATCGAAAATCATGGCCCTTCAACCGGTAATAAGGAAAAAAATAGAGCTGGGGTGCCACCATCCGGCAGGGTTTTCCCCCTTCTTTATGGGCGATCATCGTTCTTGCCACAGCCCGGTGGATATCTAATTGAGGTCTTACAAAATAGCTGAGGAGCTGTTTTCTGCCGGTGATCAGAAGGTTTGATTTGCAATGCTCGCATTGAATGGCATTGGCCCCTTCGAAAAAATCAAGGGGAGCGCCGCACGTGGGACAGTCGGTCGAAACAGTTAAACCGCTAAGCATGAAGGCCCTGGTGGTACACTTTAAACCGGGGGAGGTCCCTGGTTGGGAGAAGTCGGTTCGCCGCAATTCAAGCAGTACTTGGTCCCGGGGGGAAGCTTCGCCTGGCAATGCCGGCAACTCAAGCCCGCGCTCAAATCAGCCCCGCAGGAAGGACAAAATTTCGAGTTGGCGGTGACATTTTTCTCGCATTGGAAACATTTTTTAATCACCACCATCTGATGGCCGCAATGGGCGCAGAACCGGCTGTCCAGCGCCACTTCGCCATGGCACTCTGGACAATTCACCAGGCCTTTTTGAATAATCTTTTCAGGGGTCATGTTTTCTGATCCGGGTCCCAGCACCTTATATAACATTCCCGGGATCATCATCCCCATTCCGGCACCTATTCCTGCCGCCATAGAAGCGGCAGCTCCTCCCGAAGCGCCTCCGACCGATGCGCCGGCATCTCCCATCGCCGTGGCGGCTTTAAATTTGAGATACTTGTCCAGGTCACCGACCGCAGCCATTCCGGCGCGATCATCGATTCTCTTCTGGACCTCTTCGGGAGGAGTTATCCTGCTAATGTAAAAATCAACAAGGGCCATCCCATATTTCCGGAAATCCTCGCCAAGGCGCGTTTTGACAGCCAGGCCCATTTCATCGTAATGTTGCGGGAGGGTCATTAAGCTCTCGACCTTCTCCCCCAAAAAGTCATTGACCCTGGAGACAATAATCTCCCTCAAATAATCTTCGATCTGATCGGTTTCAAATGATCCCTGGGTTCCGACCAGCGTATTAATAAAAAGGAGAGGCTGGTTGACCTGCATGGTAAAAGCCCCGAAAGCCCGTAAACGGATCAAACCAAACTCGGCATCTTTAAAAGCTACCGGATCTTTGGTCCCCCATCGCATTTGGGTAAACACCTTTAAACTTACAAAATAGACTTCAGCCCTGAAGGGGCTCGTAAAACCCCAGGGTAGCGACAGGATTTTGGTTAATACCGGAAGATTTTTTGTCGACAGGGTATGGCGGCCAGGACCAAAGATATCAAGCCCCTTCCCATCCTTGAAAAAGATTGCCGCCTGATTTTCTCGAACGACCAGCTGGGCGCCGAATTTGACTTCTGCCGATCCCTCTTTGGGGTAGCGGTGAGCGACCTCTCCGCCAGTTTGGTCAAGCCATTCGATCACTTCAATAAATTCTGACATCTTTGCCCTTTCCTATGCCATTTCTGAAATCTACTGATAAAGGGTAGCAGGCCTTCCGGAATTGTCAAAGGGAAGCATCAGGCTGTTTGAAAGGGGAAACGGTAAAAAAGGATGCTGGAAAGGGAGATTAACCGTGTGGGTCAGGAAACGACGTCGGAGATTTTCTTTCCCTGGACTTCTGCTTGCAGAGCCTGGTTCAGGATCTGTTCGGCCAGCGGGTTGGTGGCCACTTCAAGGGCTTTGATCTCCTGCCGGATTAAAGCATGGTCGTCCCCGGGAATAACCTCCTGTAACCGGCGGATCGCCTTTGAAATCTTCTCAGACGCTTCAGGCGACAGCTTTTTCCGGTGCTGATCAACCGCTTTTTGAGTCATTCTGATGATCACGTCGCCTTCGGTCCTGGCATCGATCAGCTGTCTCGATTTTAAATCCTCTTTCGCGTAAATCATCGAGTCTTTGATCATTTTTTTGACATCTTCTTCGCCGATCCCGTAAGTCGGTTTGACTTCGATCGCCTGTTCAAGGCCGGTCAATGTTTCTCTGGCGCCGACGCTTAAAATCCCGTTGGCGTCAATTTGAAACTTGACCTCGATTCTGGGAAGGCCCGCTTTCATGGGGGGGATCCCTTTTAAAGTGAAGCGGGCAAGGCTTCTGACATCTTTAACCAGCTCCCTTTCTCCCTGCACCACATGGACCTCCACGCCGGTCTGATTATCGGCCGAAGTGGTAAAGTGACCCTCCGCGGAGGTTGGGATGGTGGTGTTCCTTTCGATGATCCGGCTCACCACGCCTCCCATGGTTTCAATCCCGAGCGATAGAGGGGCCACGTCGAGCAGAAGCATCTCCTGCATATGGCCTCCCAGAATATGGGCCTGGACTGCCGCACCCAGGGCAACCACTTCGTCGGGATTTAATTCCAAATGAGGTTTTTTTTGAAAAATGTCTTCAGCCAATTTTCTGATCATCGGCACGCGAGTCGAACCTCCGACCAGTACAGCCTCATCCACCTCTTCGGGCTTTAACCCGGCATCGGCCAGGGCCTGCCGGCAGGGGATTGCCGTCGATTCCACCAGAGGCCCTATCGCTTTTTCAAACTCCTCCCTCGATACTTTTCTCCGGTAAAGGCGATCTTCTCCCAGATCGACTTTGATTTCGGCGGACGACTCCGACGAGAGGAGGACCTTTGCCGACTCGGCGGCGGATCTTAACTTTTCAAAGAGGACCGAATCATTTTCGCCATCCAGGCCAAATTCCTTTTTAATTTCTTCCAAAAATACCGCCATCAGGGCATGATCAAAATCATCTCCCCCCAGGTGGTTATTGCCGTTGGTCGCCAGAACTTCGAAAACTCCTTCCCTCAGTTTCAAAATGGAAACGTCAAAAGTCCCTCCCCCGAGGTCGTAAACGGCAATGATCCCCTGTTTCTTCTTATCAAGGCCATAAGCAAGCGAAGCGGCGGTCGGTTCATTGATAATCCGCATTACTTCCAGACCGGCGATCCTCCCGGCATCTTTCGTCGCCTGGCGCTGACTGTCATTAAAATAAGCCGGAACGGTAATCACGGCCTGGCTGATCTCTTCGTTAAAATAAGCTTCGGCCTGCTGTTTAAGCTGTTTTAAAACCAGCGCCGAAATTTCGGGCGGAGTAAAGGTCCGATCACCGACATGGATATGGATGACCCCTCCCTCCTCGCCCGACAGGTCAAAGGGAATATAGGCGAGTTCCGACTGGACTTCGCTTAACCCTTTTCCCATTAAACGCTTGATGGAATAGAGGGTATTTTTGATGTCTTCTGTCCGGCGCTGTTTGGCTTTTTCTCCGACGATCACTTCGTTTCCATGAAACGAAACAATCGACGGAACCATCCGGTTGCCCGCCTGATCGGGAATAATTCTTGGGGTGGTTCCATCCATGTAGGCCACCAGACTATTGGTCGTTCCGAGGTCAATTCCGACAATCCGCTTTGACATGCTTGAATCCCTTAACAAAAAAAGAGGGCGTCCTCCTGGAAGAAACGCCCTGACATTAAACCCGTCCGTGATTGGCTATACAGCGAAAGAAGTTCCGCAGCCGCAGCCTCCGGTTGCATTCGGGTTATTAAACTTAAATCCGCCGCCTGTTAAGGCCTTTGAGAAATCTATCGTCGTTCCATTTAAATAGAGGTGGCTTTTCGAATCAACGAGGATCTTCACGCCGTTCTCGACAAACTCTTCGTCCCACTCCTGGCGATTCGCGTCAAATGAAAGGTTATATTCCAACCCCGCACATCCTCCCCCTTTAACGCCGACACGAAGGGCTAAATCGGGATTATTTTCTTTTGCGAATATTTTTTTAATTTCAGCAACTGCGGTTTCAGTTAAATGGACCATACGTTCCTCTCCGTTTCTAAGACCCTGATTCACTATCATGTGCCATGCGACTACAGTTCTATTATAACATAGCCTTAAATTCTGGATCAACCCAATTGAAGGGCGCCAAAACAGAGCCCGTAGTGAGAAAAAGCCATCAGCCGGATACCGCTTCCTGATCGATCATCAGGGTCAGAAACCCTTCAGCAGGACGGATCCTCTGAATCGGGAACTCCGGAGTTTTTGCGAAGCTATTTAAAACGGCGTTTAAAATCTCTCTTTTTTCTTTTCCTGTTGCCAGGACCAGAATATGGGCGGCATGGTTCAAAACCGGGAAAGTAAGGCTTATCCTGTAGGCCTTTAATTTCTCCACAAAGGGGGCGACTACCCATTTTTTCTTTTCGTTGAGTTCCTTGCTCCCGGGAAAAAGGGAAGCCGTATGGCCATCGTTACCGACGCCCAAAATCACCAGGTCAAATCGCGGAAATCCGGCCCCCTGGATTTCAAAAAAGGCCCGGAGCCTTTTTTCGTAAGCAATCGCAGCCTCTTCCGGATTCTCCCCTTCTGTGTGGATGCGGTGAATATGCGTGGGAGGAAGGTCGATTTTTGAAAGGAGGATTTCCTGAATCATCCTGAAATTGCTGTCAGGATGATCGGCTGGGACTACCCGTTCATCCCCAAAAAAGAGATTGACCTTCTTCCAGTCAAAGGGGGATTGAACCGAACGTTCGGCAAGATGCCGATAAAGCCCCTGCGGGGTCGCCCCCCCCGAGAGGACCGCTGAAAAAGAGCCCTTTTGACGGATGGCGGCTGATGCCAATTCCGAAAACAGCCCGGCAGATTTTTGGGCCAGGTCCGTTTTACCTCTGCAGATCATTCGTTTGAATCGGAGCGGATCTAAAGCTGGCGCCACCGATGCCCCTCTTTGCCAATCAGTGCGTCCGCGGCAGAAGGCCCCCATGTTTCAGCTCCGTAATTCGGAAAATCGACGGGAGGATTTGTTTTCCATCCTTCGATAATCGGATCGATCAGCGCCCAGGCCGCTTCCACGCCATCCCTCCGGGTAAACAAGGTCTGGTCTCCCCGCATGGCATCGAGAAGAAGCCGCTCATATGCCGAATCTTTTTTAACGCTTCCGTCCGCGTCAAAATGGAAGTCGAGCGTTTCAGATTTCAACTGAATGCCCGGCCCGGGCCGTTTGGCCTCAAACTTCAAGGAGATCCCCTCATCCGGCTGGATCTTGAGGAGAAGAACATTCGGCTCCTGTTGATGGTCCGAAAGCCTCCGGAACAGGAGATGGGGGGCCTTTTTGAATTGAATTGCTATTTCGGTAACTCTTTTCGGCATTCTTTTTCCGGTCCTGAGATAAAAAGGGAGCCCGCCCCACCTCCAGGTATCGATGAAAAATTTCACCGCGACATAGGTTTCGACCATCGAACGTGGAGAGACCTTTTCTTCTTCCCGGTATCCTTTGATCTCTTTCCCATGGACCGTTCCCCTGCCATACTGTCCAAGTATCGTGTAAAGGCTGGCCTGGTCGGGCTGTATGGGACGAATCGCCCTCCAGACTTTGACCTTTTCATCACGGATCGAGTCGGCATCAAGCGCAACAGGGGGTTCCATCGCCACAAGCGCCAGAAGCTGAAGAAGATGATTTTGGACCATATCCCGAAGGGCTCCCGACTCCTCGTAATAAGCTCCTCGTCCTTCGATTCCGATCCCCTCCGCACAGGTAATCTGGATATGATCGATATACTCCCGGTTCCAGATCGGTTCAAAGATTCCGTTGGCAAACCGGAACGCCAGAATATTCTGGACCGTCTCTTTTCCGAGGTAATGGTCCATTCTGAAAATCTGATTTTCCTCAAAAGCCTGGTCGGTCTTCCGGTTCAATGAGACGGCGCTCTTCAGATCCCGGCCAAAGGGTTTCTCGATCACAATCCGGGTCCACCCTTTTTCACCCCTCTCTCTTCCCGAAAGCCCTGCCTCTTTAAGATTTTCGATGACTTTAGGATAGACGCTCGGCGGGGTGGCCAAATAAAAAAGAAGATTCTCGCTGAAAGGCCCCGGGCTCCCTTTTTCGGAAAGAAATTTTGCCAGACTTTTGAAACTGGCGGCGGTCTTGAAATCTCCCGAAACATAATAGAGGCACCGGGTAAACTCCTTCCACGCCTGGGCCGAGTCGGGATGAACGGCGCCTCCTGATTTAACACGGAAGGCTTCATGGCTCATGGGGGTCCGCCCAAAACCGACAACCGTCAACGATTTGGGTAGCCACCCCTGGTGAAAAAGGCTAAATAGCGCAGGGATCAATTTTCGGTTGGTCAGATCCCCGGAAGCTCCAAAAATAACAAGTGTGCACGAATCCCCGCGGTACTCTCCGGTAGCTTCTCTATGAATATCCATGATCTCCAGATCAAGCGATAAGGTTATTAAAGTGATAAGGTCATCTAGATTTTTCTTTGCTCTTTTTAATCTGGTGTCCGCCAAACTCGTTTCTCAGAGCGGCGATCACCCGGGCGCTGAACGATTCTTCCTGGCGCGAACGGAACCGCGCCATTAAAGCGTCCGTAATCACCGGAAGAGGAATCGCTTTTTCTATGGCCTCGTTCACAATCCATCGCCCTTCTCCGGAGTCCTCGACATAGCCTCTGATAGAGGCGAGTTCGGGCTCTTTTTTAAAGGCTTCGGCCGCCAGCTCCAGGAGCCATGACCGAACGACGCTCCCCCTGTTCCAGAGTTCCGCAACCGCGTGCATGTTGAAGCCGTAGGAAGAGGCTTCCAGGACTTCAAACCCTTCGGCATATGCCTGAAGCATCCCATACTCAATCCCATTATGGACCATTTTTGCAAAATGCCCCGCCCCGGCCGATCCGCAAAAGAGATATCCCCCTTCCGGAGCAAGCGTTTTAAAAATTGGTTCCAACCGGCTAAAAGCCTCTTTTTTCCCGCCGATCATCAGGCAATACCCTTCTTTCAATCCCCAGATTCCCCCGCTGGTCCCTATATCGAGCCAGTCGATTTTCTTTTCCTTCATCTGGTTTGAGCGTTCGATCGAGTCTTTATAAAAAGAGTTCCCTCCGTCAATAACGGTATCCCCCGGAGCGAGCAATAAAGCCAGTTCCCGAAGGGTTTCAGTCACTGGATTTCCGGCAGGGACCATGACCCAGACTGCGCGGGGATGAGCGAGCTTTTCAACCAGTTCCCTGATCGAGGACGCCCGGACTCCCCCGGCAGATTCAAGATCTCTCCCAGTGTCGCGGCTCCGGTCATAACCGGCAACCTGATGGCCTCCGGTTAAGAGCCTCTGAGCCATGTTCTTCCCCATCCGGCCCAACCCGATGATTCCTAACTGCATGTCTTTTCCTCTTTTCATTTGATATTCCTGAGACACTGATAAATATAGTCTAATCCTTCTTCAGAGTTCCGGCCTAATTGAAGTTGGAGGAGCGGCAAGCCCCGCCTCCTGAGCGACTCGACGTCGCCCAGCGCCTGGGCCTGTTTTAAATTTCCAAAACTATAGCCGCTTCCCGGAATCGGCATATCCTCCCGGTCCTCCGCAGTGATTTGAAAAAAGAACCCTTCTTTCGCCCCCCCTTTATGGAGCTGTCCGGTGGAATGTAAAAACCTCGGGCCATACCCTACGGTGGCCGCAACCCGGAATTGATCCCGAAGGGACATTCTCATTTTTTGTAAAAGATGTTCATGGGCTTCGGACGCTGGAAGATAGGCCATCAAGGCCACGTAACTGGAAGGGCTCACTCCCTTTAAAAACTCTTTTAAAACACCGGAGAGGGTTGCTCCCGGTCCGGCCGATTTTCCGGTCATAACGGTGATCCCTTTTTCTTCAAAATAATATTCCGGTTCCGGAAAATGCTTCTCTTTATTAAAGCGCTCCAGTATCTTTCTTGTATTTTCTTTGCTCTCGGTCACATTGGGTTCATCAAACGGATTAATCGCCCATTCAATGCCCACGATGGCGGTCGCCATTTCCCATCTGAAGCATTCTCCGGCCAGATCATAGGGGTCTTTGAGCGCGATCTGAATAACCGCCTGGCCTGATTTCCGGAGCGCATCAACCGCGCGATCCAAAGGAACATCCGGATGCGATGCCAGGCTGAAATAAATAAACAACCGGTCCTTTCCATACGCCTCCGGTTTTCCGACCCTTTCTCCCTCTACCGGAAGAAGTCCCTTCCCTTCTTTTCCAGTGCTTTCAGCCAGGAGCTGCTCTAGCCAGACGCCGAAACTCTTAATGGCCTCAGGCATCAGAAAGGTTATTTTATTTTTTCCTTTCCCCCCCGGGCCGGCCAGAAGGAGTCCCAGCTGGACTCCCGAATTGTCTCTCACCGGGGTATCCATACCGCACGTTTCGATCATTTCTTCGGCCCGGTTGAGAAAAAGCCTCAGGTCGATTCCCATGAGCGCGGCAGGGACAAGCCCGAAATAAGAAAGAGCCGAATACCTCCCCCCGATATCAGGAGGGTTTAAAAACACCTTGCGAAAACCCTTTTCACCGGCCAGTTGTTCAAGAGAAGAACCGGGATCGGTAATCACCATAAAATGTTCTTGCGGAAAGCGAAGTTGGAGGGCTTCTATTTTTTTTAAAAAATAGCGGTATAACGAATCTACCTCAATAGTCGATCCCGATTTGCTGGCAAGGATAAATAAGGTCTTTTTAAGCGAAAGCTTTTGTTCCAGATAGAGAATCGTCGCCGGGTCGGTCGTATCTAATACCCAGAAGCGGGGATACCCCGGGGCTGTTTCAAAAGTGTTCCGGCAGACTTCCGGAAAAAGGCTGCTCCCCCCCATTCCCAGAAGAACGATGTCCTGGAACCCCTTTGTTTTAATGAGCCGGCCATATTCCTCAAGCGCGGAGACCTGGCGCTTCATTCCCTCGATTAGGGTTAACCAGCCGAGCCGCCCTCTTATCTTTTTTTGGGTTTCGGGATCGCTTTTCCAGAGCGAAGCGTCTCCCTTCCAGATGCGGGAGACCACGCTCTCCCGCTCGAATCTCTTCAACGCCTTCAGGACCAGGCCCACATCTTCGCCGACCGACGCGCTAAGTTTCTGATCCGGTCTATCATTCTGATGATCAAACACCATTTCCTCTACCCCTCTCTCTCCAAAAACCTGGCCATGACGGTTCTTATCTTATCTCTTAAAAAGAAGAGGGTTCAAGTGATTTTATTACTCTGGACAATCTAGATATCAAGCGGATGGACGAATTTGATGGTCGATCTTCGGCATGACCGGGAATCCCGACTTCAGTCCCTCAATAGAAAGGATTTTATCAATGGCAAGGATCAGTACGAACTGATTTTTTCTTTTTCCCAGTCCTGTTAGAAATTCCCCTTGAATCGGGGTTCCAAAGGAAGGAGGGGGATCGATCTCTTCAGGAGAAAATTTAATCACTTCATCCACCCCGTCAACAATCATTCCGACCAGAGTTTTTCTTTTTTCATAATCGACCTCAAGGATGATTATGCAGGTCCTGTTGGTCTGCGGGCGGCCGGAAATCCCGAATTTCACCGGAAGGTCGACGATCGGAATCACGCTTCCCCGGAGATTAATGACCCCTCTGATACAGGGAGGCGTCGAGGGGACCTTTGTTATCCCGGACATTCTGATAATTTCTTTAATCCCGGAGATGTTGACGCCATATTCCACCCCCGAGAGAAAAAAAATCAGATATTGCTTTTCATTTTCGACTTCTTCCAGGACTTCCATCCTTTACCTCTTTTAAAACTTCTTGTAGTCCTTATCGTTTTGAGTCAGAAGAAGCGCTACTCCGTTTTCCGGAACCTTGTCCATCTGACCGCCGTTTGAGGTCCGGGAAACCGTCGTTCCATTGCCACCGGAGTAGGATTTGCGGACTGGAGGCCGGATCACTCCCGACGGACCTGCCGACGGGACATTCCCGTCAGCCAGATTGAAAGCAGAAACAAGTCTCATGAGCGTTTCTGCCTCTGATGCCATGGCTTCGGCTGTCTTTGAAAGTTCCTCGGAGGAAAAGGCGTTTTGCTGGGTGACCCTGTCCACCTCGTTCATCGCCTTGTTAATTTGCGCCACTCCGGAGGATTGCTCCTGAGAGGCCGTCGTGACTCCCTGCACCAGACTCGCCGTTTTCTGGATCGTCGGAACAAGTTCCATCAGCAGATTACCCGCGTTTTCTGCCAGTTTGACGCTTGAGCGGGCAACTTTCTTGATCTCCTTGGCCTCTAACTGGCTGTTTTCGGCAAGTTTTCTCACTTCTGTCGCTACCACCGAGAATCCCTTTCCGTGGACTCCGGCACGGGCGGCCTCAATGGTTGCATTGAGGGCCAGCAGATTTGTTTGATAGGCGATTTCTTCGATAATGTCCACTTTCTCGGCAATGAGTTTCATCGCCTCAACCGTTTCGATGAATTTTTTCCCATTTTCTTCCGCGCTTCTGGCCCCTGTTAAAGCCATCTGCTCCGTCTGGCGGCTGTTTTCCGCATTCTGGGCAATTGAGGAGTTCATCTGGTCGAGGCTGGCGCTCATCTCTTCAATCGATGCCGCCTGTTCGCCCGTTCCTTCAGAAAGGTTTCGTGAAGAGGTAGAGAGCTGCTCGGCCGCCGACGAGACCTTCAATGCTCCGGCCCTGACCTCTCCGATCATTTTGGATAATCCGGAAACCATCTCTTTTAAAGCATTTCCCAGGACATCCTTTTCCGACCGGGGAGTCATGTTGACCGTCAGGTCTCCCCGGGAGATACTCACCACCTTCGCGCTCATCTCCCGGTATAAAACGATGATCTTTTGCATCTCCGATAATAACTGCCCGATCTCATCCCTGCATTGATACCGGATAGGAACATCGACCCATCCCTGCCCGATTTTTTCAGCGATCTGGACGGCATCTTCGAGAGGCTTGGTAATGCTTTCGGCCATTTTATAACTGATGCCGATTCCGATCACAACGATCAGCAACATCACGAGCGAGGCCTTCCGTCCATAATCGATAATCTTGCTGCTCGAGACTTTCTTCAGTTCCTCCATCCCGTTAAAATCCTTGTCGGTTAATTCCACCATCGCATTTTCGATGTCAGCCATTTCATTTTTAATCGAATGAATCGACTCATCCGCCTGCTGGGGCGCTTTTATTTTTCCTTCCTGAATCTTCAGGTGGATTTCATTGAACCGGACGACATAGTCTAAAAACGCCTGGCGCACCGATCGGATCATTTCAAGCTTCTCTTTTTCGAGCGCTATTTTTTCAAGGTCGGAAAGCCTGGTTAAAAAAAAGGCCCTTTGTGCATTCCATTTCAGGATGTCGTCTCTCATCTCTACAGGAGAAGCGATATGAAGAAAGCTCTCTTTTTCAAATTTCCTCAAGTTGAGAAAGTGGGTCGCCAGCTGTTCGGAAATTTTAATCTCTCTGGCAATCTTCTCTGAATTCCGGTAAATATCGTCTGAAACCTGTCTGAGCCCCCAGAAACCGAACACAAAGACACCCACCAGGAGCACCAGAATCAGTCCAAATGAAAGGCCAAGCCGCTTTTTAAGTTTTATATTTTTAAAGGTAAACATTCTTTTCCCTCGATTTGTTTTGTATGTCTTTTTGTTCAATTAACTTCAAAAAAGAAGGGACATCAATAATTAAAGCGACCCGTCCGTTCCCGGAAATCGTCGAACCGGATATGCCGGGCATCTCTTTAAAGAGGTCCCCCAGAGGTTTCACCACCGCCTGGATCTCCCCTATGACGGCATCGACAACCAGCCCGGCAGTGGATTCACGATGCTGAATGATCACGATGCTCTCCCGTTCCGGCGGAGACCCTTCAATGCCGAAAAGCTCCCTCAAACGGATATAGGGGAGTGCTTTTCCTCTCTGGGAAAAAAGACCTTTTCCCACGCCGGAAATCATTTCGTTTCTATTCGCCTCCGGATCCTCGCCGAAACGTCTATCGCCTCGGGCCAACAGGCCTCCCCTTGAGGAGATCGTTTCGTTGACATCGATACATTCGACCACCGATTCCATCGGAAGGACATACATTTCCTCACCCAGACGAAAGCCAAATCCGTTGATAATGGCCAGTGTCAGGGGAAGGCGGATCGTAAAAACAGATCCTCTGTTTTCTTCACTTTTAATTTCGATCACGCCCCGGAGCGAATGAATGTTTTGCCTGACCACATCCATGCCAACCCCTCTCCCGGAAAGATCAGTAATCTTTTCGGCAGTCGTAAAACCATTTTCAAAAATTAAGTTAAAAATCTGCGCATCAGACCATTTTGCTCCTTCGGAAATCAACCCCAGGGAAATCCCCTTCTGTCGGATCGCCTCTTTGCGGAGCCCTCCACCGTCGTCCTCAATCTGAACAACAATGTATCCCGCGTCATGGAACACCTTTAGAAGGATCTGTCCGCAGGGGTTTTTCCCCATCGCCTTCCGTTTTTCCGGAGTTTCCAATCCATGGTCAATAGCATTTCTGATCATGTGCATGAGAGGGTCCTTCAGGCTTTCAATGATCGTGGAATCAATTTCGACATCCTCCCCTTCTATCGTCAGGCGGGCGATTTTGCCGCTGGACTTTGCGATATCCCGGACCATCCGGATATATTGCCGAAGCGTCGGACCGGCAGGAACCATCCTCAATTTCATGACCTGGTCCTGAAGGTCCATTAAAATCGGTTCGGAGGCATGATATAAAATATCTATCTGGCTTTTTCTCTGCGCTGTCTCTCTCCTTTTTAATTCTTCTTTTATTTTCTCGTGTGAAAGGAGTATTTCTCCCATCAGGTTCAACAGGCGGTCGAGCTTGTCAATATCGACCCGGATGCTCCTCGACCGGTCGATCAGTTCGTGGATATCTTCTCTTCTTCGTCCCCATGGCCGTTTTCTTCTATCCCCCGCTCCCCCTTGATTCTCTTTTCGGGTGGGATCTGGCCCTTTCGCCGGGGCGTCTTCCCTTCCAGCTTCTTCAAGTTGTTTTAATAGATCCAGATGGAACGATTGAAGTTCCAGAATTCCGGCGGCGGCATCCGGGATCATCTGTTTCAGAACATCCACCACATGAAGGAAGAGCGTCACACCGTAATCGGTAACCGGGATCGTTTGATTTCGAATTTTTTGGAGGAGATTTTCAACCCCGTGAATAAAATTGCCGAGATCCTTGAATCCGAGGCTTAAGGAATTCCCTTTCAAGGTATGGACGGTGCGGAAAATCCTGTCCAGGATGGCTCGGTCGTCAGGAGAAGCCTCTAATCTCACCAGAGATTCTTCCATTTCCGAGAGTCTTTCCCCCGACTCGATAAGAAATATTTTTAAGACGGCTTTACGGTCTTCGGCGTTTAAATCCATTGAATTGAACCACTCCTGTTTCGCTCAAAATGATTCTGCAGCATAGCCCCTTCACTGTTCCGCGAAAGTTTAGACGGCTGGAACTCTCCCTGAACTAAATCTACCAACTATTTGGCGATTGTCAAGAAAGCCGATGACTCAACAAAGTGTGGATTTACCGTTGTTTTTACCGATTACGTCAGAAAGGGTTTTATGGTAGAGTGTACCGGATATTCATCAAGATATTCAGGACCATGCGCCACTATAAAAACCTCTTTCATTTTTCCGGCTTTTCTCCCTTTCTGTTCACCCAGTTTTTAGGGGCTTTTAATGATAATGTTTATAAAATCGTGATTTCGATGTTCGCCGTCGATGCAGGGGCCCTGTTCAAAGAGGGGGGCGGGTATCTTTCTCTGGTGGGGGCGGTTTTTATTCTTCCTTTCCTTCTTTTTTCAGGATATGCAGGGTACCTGTCGGACCGGTTTAACAAAAGAACGGTCCTGATTGTCACCAAAAGCTCCGAAATCGGCGCCGCGGCAGTCGGGTTCTGGGTCCTCACTTCGGGCCGGATAGATCTGATGCTGGCCGGACTCTTTTTAATGGCCGTTCATTCGACTTTTTTCAGCCCGGCCAAATACGGAATCCTCCCCGAAATGCTTCCGCCCGAAGATCTTTCACGTGCCAACGGGTTGCTGGAAATGAGCACTTTTCTCGCTATTATCCTCGGCTCTTCTCTGGGAAGCGTCCTGTTTGCCTTATGGAAAGGAACCCCCGGACGGATCGGACTGGTTTTAATCTCGGTCGCCCTTGCCGGAACTTTCATGAGTTTCAAAATTGGAAAGGTCTCTTCTCCCGCCGAAAGGCCCCTCTTCCGGCGTGACCCCTGGAAAGAGATCCGACTGGGAGTCCGCCGGTTAATAGAGGAACCCCCGCTCGGAATCGCTGTCATTTGCATCTCCTTGTTCTGGCTTTTTGGGGCGCTCCTTCAGATGGACATCCTTCTTTTCGGAAAAGAAATCATGCGGATTGACGATCTCCATATCGGCCTGCTGGGAGCCTTTCTCGCCGCCGGGATCGGCGTCGGAAGCCTAGTGGCCGGAACGCTATCCGGGAATAAGGTCGAATTGGGCCTCGTCCCACCCGGACTGGCCGGCATGGCTCTTTTTTCCATGATCCTCCCCTTTTCAGGCGGTTTTTATTTTCAGTTTGCCTTCTTTCTCTCTTTGCTCGGTTTCTCCGGAGGACTTTTTATCGTCCCTTTTAATACATTCCTTCAGCTTCAAAGCCAGCCGGGAGAAAGAGGCCGAATCCTGGCGACGAATAATTTTTTTAATATGACCGGTGTTTTAACGGCCTCCCTCCTATTATGGGTTTTAAACGATATTTTTAATATTCCCCCCGGCAGAATCCTTATCATTCTTGGATTATCCCTGTTCACGGGGGGAACTCTATTTCTCACGCGTATTCCCTATTTTTTGAGCCGGTTCTTTCTCTGGATTAAAGAATAAAAGAAGGGCTTGACAGACCCGTTCTGTTTGCTTAAATATTGCCCTGGCGGGATGGATTTTCTTTTATTTAAATAAAGGGTCTTTTGGAATGGCATTTTATCAGTGGATGGCGATTGCAGCAGGAGCCGTGGCAGGAGCCTGGCTTCGGAGCGGGCTTGGCATCCTTTTAAATCCGCTTTTCCCCCCGGTTCCTCTGGGCACCCTTTCGGTCAATCTGATCGGGGGATATTTGATGGGGGCCGCGATGGTCATTGTCGAGAGAAACCCGATGCTCCCACCCGAGCTCCGTCTGGCTGTTATCACCGGGTTTCTGGGGGGACTGACCACTTTTTCCGCCTTTTCCGGCGAGGCAGTCACCCTTTTAGCTAATCAGGAATATACCTGGGGAGGGGTCTTGATTATCGGGCATGTTGGCGGATCACTGGCCATGACAGCGCTCGGAATCCTTACCCTGAAATGGATGATTCACCAGGGCCTGTTCTAAGGCCTTATTCGTCCGGGGAGTTAGATCTTACAGCCGTTCGGCCTCTCTTTTTTTCCCCCTGAAGACGTTTATCCTCCAGGAGTTTCTCTTTTGTCCGCCGGGTGCGCCTTTTCTTCTGCCTCCGGATCTTTTCAATCCGCTGCTGTTCAGCGCTTAATTTTCCCTCTTTTTCCGCCTCGATCCGATCGAGTAAAATCTTCCGGGCAACATACCGGTTCAGCGCCTGGGAACGTTCTTTCTGGCATTTGACCTTGATCCCGCTCGGGTGGTGAACCAGAACAACGGAGGTCGACACCTTGTTGACATTCTGCCCTCCGGGACCGGAAGATCGTACGAAAGACTCGGCGATATCCGCTTCCCGGATGCCCAGTTTTTCCATTCTCACCAACAACTCTTTTTCTTTTTTGGGCGAAACGGGGAACATCAAGACCTTTTTTATTGTAAAAATCAAACATCTTTATGGTAAAATTTTTTTGGATTTAAGTTTGATCCGCTTTTCAAACATTACCCACAAAACCATCTATTAACAAAAGGAACTTATGGAAACGGTTCGCATCTTGAGAAACATCCGTTTATCTTATTTTGTCTCAATCATTTTAACATGTTTTGCTTCTCCCGGAACAGCGGCCGTTTACACCGTTGACCCGGGACATTCTCACGCGGGGTTCCAGATCCGCCACATCGTCAGCAGGCTCCAGGGGGAATTTAAAGAGTTTGAAGGATCTTTTACCTTTGATGATAAAGCGGTCGAAACATCAACCGGTAAATTTTCAATCAACGCCTCCAGCATCAATACCAACCATGAGAAACGGGATACCCATTTAAAATCTCCTGATTTTTTTGATGTCCAGAAATTTTCGACGCTCCATTTTGAAAGCAAAAAAGTGACTCCTGCAGGCAATAAAAAGTTTCAACTTTTGGGAGACCTGACGATCCACGGGGTGACTCGTCCCGCCCTGTTTGATGTCGAGTATCTGGGAGCCGACACAGACCCGTCGGGAAACCGCCGGGCGGGGTTCTCCGCCATGACCAGGATCAACCGTAAAGATTATGGAATCGTCTGGAATAAAGTGCTTGACAGCGGAGGGCTCTTAATCGGAGAGGAGGTCGAAATTAACGTTCAGGTAGAAGCGATAGAGAAAAAATAATGTCCGGGGCGATTATTCCTCCCTTGAAAAATCGGATGGGCTATTTCCGAGAGCCATCGCAACGGCTTCGAGCATGCTGTGGACATTCAGTTTTTTTAAGATCCGCTGGATATGCGTCCGGACCGTGGTGGTTTTCAGTTTCAGCATTCCACTCATTTCATGAGTCCCATGCCCTTCGGTCAACAGCTTGAAGACCTCCGTTTCACGGGGGCTTAAACCGAATTGCTTTGCCACTGAACCGACATGATTTGTTTTTTGATAAGACTGGAGCAACCCCTGGCTTTTATTTAAAGTCTCATTTAAATCAGGAATCTGCCGGAAAAAATATTCGGCTCCCATGGGAGACGGAACCTTCCGAAAGATATGGATGATCTTTGAGTCAACCGAATAGGCGGCATTCGATTCCAACAGGGTTGTGACATTCAGCCAGATTTTTTTTCCGGCCTGGGTGAGGACCTGAATATCAAAGTTCTGGACCGGTTCATTGCGTTTGGCCATTTCCATCACGGTACAGTTCGAAAAACAATACCGGTTCCCGGAAAGGTCGTGCCCCTGGCAGGTTTCATAACAGGGTTTTCCTGCCATCTCTCCGGTCGAATACCCTAGAATTTTTTCGGCGGAGGGGTTTGCGGAAAGGATTTTGCCGGTGGTGTCCATTTCCACCACTCCTTCAAGCGTTTGATAGGGAAAGGAACTCTTAGCGCCTTTAACTTTTTGATTTAACAAGGTTTTTCTCCAAAAACTTTTAGTTTCGATGAAGTTAACTCACTTCACAGAATGGGTAACACCTACTGTATTTGTATTACAGTTATCTGTTTTTGTCAATCTTCTTATACTATTTATACTATTAATGATATTAATGAAAGATTGTTCCGGTCTTTGGATCGACCGAATTGGGGATTCCAGCGACCTCTCATATGGATAAGTCATCAAAGTCTGGCTATGAGGGGAACATCGCTTTTTTGAAGCGGTAGAAATCGAGGGCCGCTTTAAAGGGAGAGACTTGCTGTTTGAATTTTTTCCAAATCTTTTGCTGGATTTCCCCTTTGGACTCGGTTGAGATGGTGAAATAGTCTTTTAACAATTCCAGGGCAAGGTCGGGATACTTCTTGAAGAAAGCAGGGTTGGAATGGGCCCATTCGGCAATTCCGGCATATCTTTTTAAATCTTTAAAAACAAAGCTTTGATCGAGCTTCTCGATGTACCGGTCTAACTGTTTATCCGAAAAATCATTATTTTTCTTTGCTTCAATGGCAACTTCACCGGCCATCATTCCCGAAGCCATAGCCAGGTTGGTTCCTTCATGATAAAGCGAACTGTTAACCAGATGGGCGGCGTCGCCGGTCAGGATCAGGCCATCCATGACCATTCTGGGAACCTGGCGATAACCCCCTTCGGGGATCAGGTGCGCCGCAAACTCCTGGGTCTCCGCCCCTTTGAGCAGAGGCCTGATCGAAGGATGGGTTTTAAACCGGTCCAAAAGGATATTGGCGTTGATCTTTTGATCGATTAATGATTCGATGGTACACCCCAGTCCGACCGAAAGA
>JBGPKT010000024.1:0-25543 GCA_041486115.1 Nitrospiria bacterium
CGGCCATCGGATCGAGCCGGCAGATCCGTTTATAAACCTCCTCGATCTGTTTTGCGATTTCAGGAGAAGGAGGTTTTATCTCCTGAAATTGTTTCCCCAGCGAAAACCAGTAGGTCTGCAGAGTCTGACCGCTCAGAGCGGGTTCCCACTCCTCCAGAGAAAAACGGCGAATTTCGTCATCGAGTTTTTCAAGAAACGAAACGGCCATTTTGATCTGATTGGATTCCAGACAGGTCCGTGACATCTCCAGCGTGATGAGGAACCGGGATTTTTGGGAGGGGGATTCCAAGACGGCTTTGTGGAATAACCCGAGCCCCTCTTTCAATTTTCCTTCGTTGATCAGCGCTTTGGCTTTGCTTTTCACCTCTTCGAATCCCTCGTCGCCGATTCCTTGCGACTGCGCCGGTCCCAAGCTTGCCGGAGCCCCCTTTCCTTCTCCTCCGAGAATTTCACTCTCGATCCAGCTTCGGGTCTGACCGTCGGCAAATGGAGTTCCGTCCGAAAATTGGAGCTCGATTAACCGGGGAAGGCGGGTCAGGAGTTTGGATAGCTCCGATTTAATGGCATTAGCCCCATTACGGTAACCCGGTCCCAAAGCGGCCATGGCTTTGACTGAAAAGCGGTTTAAATCGAGCCAAAACGGGTTGTCTTTGAATCGGGTCTCTGCCAGTTTCAGCTGATCAGCCGACGCCCCCCGTTCTTCTAGCGAGGCAAGGAGTCTGGCGATATCTGGCGAAGGGGGAGGAATCCGGGTGATACCCCCTTCTTCTGCTGGAAGGTTATCCGTTTCCATCCAGGCGGCCGCCCGAGCCGCCCGATAAGGCCAGGATAAAAGCGGGTCGTTGACCTGGGCAAAAGAGCTGGCACGGAATACCATCGATTTGGCCTCACGCATGGCTGGCTTGATATCCTCCATAGATTTAATTTCAGCCGGTGCGTTCTGGCCGGGAAAAACAGGCGTTGCGGCCGTCAAGGAGGGGGTTTTTGTTTCGTCCTCAGGTTTTTCTTTCAGACTCTCTTTTCCACCTGCCTCTTCGCCCGACTCCAGCTCTTTTTGATAATCCTCAAGGCTCCGCCGCAAGTCTCCCATACCTGGATTGTCAGGCCCCATTTTCTCAGTAAATAGTTTTTCAAGCGTATTCACAAGACTTAATGAAACCTTCAGAGGCAAATGATCTCCGTTTTCAGGAGGTTTTCTGGCCGCGGTGGCTCCCGCTTTTTGAGCAAACCAGTCGATGGCATTTACTCGTGCCCGCATCCTTTTCATTTCAGGGAACATCGCTTCCCAATGCCGGGCAGCCATCTCTTCGATGCAGGCAAGGCCATTTTGAAGCCCTTCATACCGGTTTAGTTCAAACAACGCTTCGGCGAGATAAAAAGCAATTAGCAGATCTTTGGACTTATCTTTGAGGATCGTCCGGCTTAAATCAAGAACCTCTTTCCAGTTGATCGGCTGTTTGGAAAGACCATCCAGCTTCTTGATTTCGTCCTGGAGAGATTCATAAGCAGGTTCATATTTGGCGGCTTCTCCGGCCGGAGCATCGTTTTTTACCGGATCGCCCCCAAGCTTTTTCCAGATTTCAAGTTCAGGTTTCATTTTGACCTCCTGCCGTTGTGAGAAATTCCAAAAGGGAGGTCTCTTTCCCGTCGAGGCCCTCTTTTCTTTCCCTGGAAAGGCCCTCGATCGCCGGGTTTGAAAGTGGCGTTTCTTCCGGGGCAAGATCAAACCAGGTATCGTCATCTAGGTCAGGCCTGATCATAAAAATGAACTGTTTGGGCGTGGGAGGATTAAAAAAGGTCATCATGCAGGGTTTTCGATCTTCGATACCGCCGCTCCAGAATAATACCGGATCTCCCCTCTTTCCTTTGACCTTCCGAAAAATCAGATCGACCCAGAAAGGGAGGAGATTCATCGACTCCTCATCGGATGATAAAAGAGGAAATTTGATTCCCAGCGTGAGTTTTTGAATCGGGGAGTTGCCCAATGGCTCAAGAATCTCCGTAAGATTCCGCTCCAGGAGATATTGTTTTGAACTTTCAGCCTCTCCGAAAAGAGCTTTCCAGAGCTCTCCGGTTTTCCTTGCTTTGAGGTAGTTGATTAAGTGATCTTCCGCTTTTTCAATTTCCAGATCGAGCGCTGTCGGAATGGAGGCGACCATTTCAATAACCCGGTTAATCTCGTTCCCCTGCCACCCTCGTTGAGCGATTTCTCCGGCCCGGGCGAGAAAGCCGGAAAAAACCATGGGAGCGTAAGAGAGCGGAAGTTTGAAATCTGTTTTTTCTATCCGGACAAAGAGCAGGAAGGGAAACTGTCTTCCGCTCTGATCCCGTCCCGGAACCGAAACCCCCAGGAGGAACCCCTTTGAGTTTTCCGTAAAATAGAGGAAATTCCAGGGCCTTGAGTTTTCAAAATCTTTTTGCCACTGATGGCCTAACCGTGTTCTGGCTAACTGAATCCCTTTCTGGATCCATTGGTCCATTTGATTGATTTCTTCCCCGGAAGCATTGTAACGAATAAAGTCGGAGAAAATGGGGAGCTTGCCAAAACATCCTGGAGTTAAAGGTTTCATCGTTAACACCTATAAACTTGCCAAACAGTGAAATTCGGATAATAATCCTGGCTTAAACGGATTTTTTAGGTTCTGCGCCCGTAGATCAAAACGTATCTTCACGATTTTTTCGTCCTGAATTTTTACCGTCCATTCCACCCGGTATTTGGTCGGATTCAGTTGAACGATATTCGCGGTATCCAGGAGCTTGAAAAATCCCCACCGGCCGGGGAACTGGTAACCCTGTCTCGACCCTCCCGCATTGATCATAATCGCCGCTCCCGACGTTTCGGATGTCCCGGGCCAGGCAAGCGAATGCCATTCCTGGGGTTCATTCCGGTAACGGACTTCTTTACCCGATACACTGATGATGATTTCACTCACGCCCGGGCTGGGATAGGGATAAAGATCAAAGGAAAGAAGAGGGTCCGCGCTCCCCCTGGGAAACAGACCTGAGGAAATCAGTTCAGCGGTTTGCAAGTTGTGAAGAAACTCGGGAGAAAATCCGATCCCCACATTGAGCCATTTCTTTTCAGTCCAACGATCATTGGTATCATCAATAAAAGGTTTTAGCTCTTTTTCATAAAACTTCCAGAGGCTCCCGTTCTGGGGATGGAAAAAATCGGCCACGTCATTCAGGCTGGCGTCGTCTCCCCCCTGTTTAAATGGGTAGTGCCCGCCGATGCTTTGTGTACAGGGATCAAAAATGGAGGTTTTCCAGCGATTATTGAAATCGCTCTGAGCCCTGGCCATGACTCCGGCAAAAACATTTTCATACGGCTGGAGAAGCAACGGACTCAATGTTTTCCGGATATCCGAATCGAGCTGTTGCAGAAGCTTATCGGTGTTTTTGTAAGACTGGACAAGTTCATTGGATCCCCCCCCGACAATCCCTTGGACCGCGGTTTTCGAATCGGACTGTTCAATGGAGGGAAGGGCGTCATGAACTTTTGAGATTTCTCCCAGATATTGAGCGAGTCCGGACTGTTTTTTAGGATCTTCGGGAGCCACAAATTCTTCAAATGAGATAAACCGCAAGACAATTGGATTGACTTTCGTCTCGATCGTAGTTTTTTGTTCCGATTCCAGTTTAAGTTCTTTTTTTAACTTCTGAACCAGGCCTGTCGCGAGCCCTTCTCCGGGAGCCCTTGATCCAAAATCCGTCTCCCGGGCCACATCTTTTAACAACGTTTTAACTGGGGAATCTTCCTTCGCCAGAATTTCTATCTCCTGCGCCGCTTCTTTAAGGGATTCAGCGGGACGCATTCTGACCGATTCCAGGAATTTCTGCCATTCCGACGCGTAATCGCTCATGTAAAGTTTTTCGATTGAATCTTCCAGATCCGCGCGGTTACCTTCCTGAAGACCCAGGACCCAGGTTTCGTCACGGGATCCATCCAGGACCCGGGTCATCGTGTCTTTAAATAACCCTTTCAACCCCTTTTCTGTATATAGGCCGGCAACCTGATAACTTCCGGTCAAGATATCCGGATGTTTCTTCCCTCCAAACGGCGTGTCGAGGGTATAAGGTTCCAGACCCTCCGACCCTTCTCTCTTGATCTTGCCATACATCCGCTCGGAGAGAGGATATTGTTGAAGTGCCTCACGGGTATCCTGGACAAGCCGGGTTTCAACCGTAAGTCTTGGAACGCCCTCGGAACCGGATTGTTCGCTGTAGAAACCGATCTGCCTGAAAGTCGCTGCCTGGAGTCCCTTTGGGATTTGTTTTTCCCCGAAACGGAGAGTGAGATAGCGCCCCCACATCTCCTCCAATCGATTGTCAAGAAACTTAGGTTCGGCATGGGCCGGTTCTGACATCATGATGTAGGTTTTCAGGAGAGAATAGTAGTAATCGCTATTCTGGCCAGGGGGTAAATTTTTTTGATTGGCAACAAAACCTTCCAGCTCTATCTCGATTAATTTCTTGGTTGGTATCATGACAAGTCTTCGAAATTGCTCGAAATAGACTGCCCTCAACGGCTTATAGATGTTCGAACCCCGATAGAGGCCGAGCCGGAGCCGAAAAGGAGCCCCCTCTCTGTCGTACCGGCTCAACTGACTGAGACGGACAAGCGCCCGGTCGAGCATTTCAATATTATTCTCAAATTGACGTTCATCGTCGACCTTGATCTGCGACACTTTTTGGACCGCGCCTTCCGCCGAGGCGATCAGATGCTCATTTCCGGCAAAAGAAATAAAGAGGGCAAGAGAGGCGAGCAACGCCAACAGGACTCCCCCTATGAAAATGCCAATCCGCATATATCCCCGTTGGCGGGCCATATTTGAAGAGGAGCCCGCAAGGATCCGGTCAGGAAAAATGACGTCGGTAAAAAGTTTCTTGATAAAGTAGCTTTTTGATTCACTGTGACCTTCAAATGATTCACTCACCGGGTCAGGCATCCCGGAAGCGCGGCTGACTTTGCTCAGGATACGGTCAATGGGGGTCCCTTCCTGGGTCCCGCTGGTAAAATAAAATCCCCGGAAAATCGGGTTCTCTTTATAAGGGTTCGGCTGAAAAAGGATTTCGACGAACCGGGCGAATTTTTCACGACAGGAGGCCAATTGAAGAGGGAAACCGTATATATCCCTTATCTTTCTCGATCCCATCGCGGAGGAGAGACGGGCGATCCGTCTGGAACTGAGCGACTGACATAACAGACGGAATTCATTATCAAAAATATTTTTTGGAGGCTCGGTGGATGAAATTTTCCTGGAGAAAGTCGCTCCCCAGACCTGTTCCCTCTCTGTTTTGCCCAGGTCTTCAAAGAATTCGACAAATCCCCGCAGAAGATCGCATTTGGTAAACAATAAATAAACCGGGAAGACGATGCCGAGATGATGGGTCAGTTCATCGATTCGGGCGCGGATATTTTTTGCGTGGTATTCAATTTCTTCATCACTGGCCTGAATTAAATCGGAAACACTGATCGAGGCGAGCACCCCGTTAATTGGTTTCTCTTTCCGGTATTTTTTTAAAAGCCCAAGGAAGCCGATCCATTCCTCCCGGTCTTCCTCCGCCGTGACATAGCGGCCGGCCGTATCGAGCAGGACCGAATCGTTGGTGAACCACCAATCGCAGTTCCGGGTCCCCCCGACGCCCTGAATCCCCTTTCCTGCTCCTCCATGAAAAGGAAATTGAAGCCCTGAGTTGAGAAGCGCGGTGCTTTTGCCGGACGCCGGAGGACCGATAAACATGTACCATGGTAGCGCATAAAGAACCGAAACCCCTTTTCGTCCTTTTCCCAGCTTGGACTCTTTTAAAGACGCCACCGCCTTTTCAAAGTCATTTTTAAGAGATTCGATCTTCCCTTTCCGGTCAGGCCGAGTGCTCAAAAGATGGTCTTGAGCCTGTTTATTGAGAGACTCTTCCAACCGTTTTGCGTCCCGGTCAGAGCGGTATTGATCAACAATGATAAAAATCATCCAGAGGAGCAAAATACCGACCGAAAGATAAATTCGGAGCGTGACACTTTCCATCCCGATCAGCGGACTGATAATCCAGACCAGAGCGATCAGAAACAAAACACCGATTCCGACCGTCAATCGGGGGTGGGCAACAAGCCATTGAATAAATTTAAGAGGGAGAGATAAAAGCTTTCTCAAAGGTCAGGGCCTCCCTAATTGCTGGATGGCCGCGGCCACGCTTCGGGCTTCATGACTGACCATCAATTGAAGAACAATATAGAGTAAAACAACCGATCCGACCGTGGAAACGACGACCACCCAGGCAGGGAGACCCTGTTTGACCGTTTCAATCAGTTCGTCGGGCCTTTTCCCATGGGGTGAAAGTGTTGTTTTTTCCTTTTTCCTGCCAAGGATTTCTTTTCCGACCTCGTCGATCATCTGTGTCAGTTTGTCCCTGCCATGAATTTTATATTGTCCTTCAAAACCGATGGACAAACAGAAGTAATAACATTCCAGAAGGCCGGTATTGATCGGAAGGGCTCTTCTTATCCCTTCCAATTTATTGTAAAATTCGATCCCCGCGATGTTGTCATGATAAAACTCATATTGCAAAGTATTGCCCGACCATTGATCCTTATAGGGCCAGGGGGAGCTTAAAATCATTTCGTCAATGAGAGCAACCATCCCGTACCGCACCTGCTGAAACACCTCGTCAGGAATGCCGCTATCTTTCGTACTCCTGTCCGCCTGGTTTAACAGATCGATGATTTTGTGCCGGAGGCTCTCCGGACTTCCTAGATCCTTGGCGTTTTTCAAATAGGCGGCCAGAATAAAAAGATCTGAAAAATGATCTGATAACTCTGTTTTTTCTTGGGAAGAGTCAACCATTTTTAATCCTTGTTGGCAATGAGCTCAAGTTTTAGACCCCCTAAATCGGCCGGAACATAAAACGAAACCGCACGCGACTTGACAATGGAATTCCAGAACTCCCCGCTCTTTTCCAAACGAAAATATTGATATCCTTTTTTAACGGGAAGTGTCGCGGGAGGCTTTGGGGTAAAATAAAGCCGGACTCCCGGCATCGCTGTACTCACGATCAGGTCGAGTTCGGCGGGCGCCCCCGCTTTTAACCTTCTTGGGACCGATTCCCGGATGGCATCTTCGCCGAGAATTCCCGAAACGGTAAGATAGAATTGTGAAGTGGTCAATAGCTTTTCATCAGTGATCTTCCCCGTCCATACATTTTGACGGGATGTTTCCAAAGGAATCAGGACATACTCGTTTGGAGTAAGTCCTTCGATCATTCCGCGAATTTTCAGGTCGAGCTCCCTGAACGTTTTCGAAAGATCGAGATGAGAATAAGAAGGGAGCTCTTTTGCCTGAAAATCCGGCGAAAAGGTGGTCAATGCCCCCGCCATTTTAGCCAGAACCAAATAAAGGGCTTCGGGGTGGACTCTGCCGTCCTGAACGAAGTGAGCCAAGAGCGGAATATGGGCATTGACAGTATGCAAAATCATGAATTTCGCCACATCGACCCCTCCCCCTTCCAGGGCGCTTCGTTGAATCCCGGCGAGGGAGGCACTTTTCGCAAAAAGGACCTCAAGAAGGCCGCGAGACAATTTTGTTAAAAAGGGGGAAGCGGATATCTTGAGCGCGGGAGGAATGTAATTCTCCCGGAGGGCAAAATTTCCGGCAGGCGTTCTGAGTAATTCGGCGATCTTGATGGATTGATAATCAGCAGTCGTTTCTCCTGATAAGAAAATTTTGAGATTTTTTCGAACGACAGTAACTTCACGGATATTGTCTCCCGTGTTGTAATCGGGAACTTTGAGGTATTCCACCTTAAATCGGGGAAGTCTGGTAACTGCCGTGTCATCCAACTGACAATTGACTGCGCCAGAGCGTTCGACAGGTATTCCCAGAAAAATATCTAGGTGGTCAAAGGAAGGGGAAAAGGCTTGACCAATCGGGCGGCTCTCCGGAAGAATATCCTCTTCGGGGGCGATGATGACCATTCCATCGGGTAAAATCCCTTGAAAAGACAGGAGAGTAAAATTTCCATTGGATAAACTATCGGGGTCAATATCCAGTTTTTGGATCCCCCAGGAATAAAGGGAAAGGGATTGCAAGCGGTCTGACAGGAGCGATTCATAATACCGGTCCCATTGCTGAAAATGGTGAGGGGTGAGGAACATCCCCTCGCTCCAGACAACTTTTTGGCTCTTTTCCACTTTTCCCCCTTTGGGTTCCGGGTTTCGAGTATTTGGTTTCGAACTCTGAGCTAGAAACCGAGAAAGTTTCTTTCGTTTAGCTTGACGATTTCAATCTTTTTACCCTTTAAACTAATGACCAAGGACTTTATCTTGGGGTTTTTTAATGGAATAATTTTCTTCCAGACGGCCCCGTTCGGATCTCTGAAGAGAGCCATGACCGCCAGAAATTCCACATTCTTTTTCTGTTCGATCTTGACCTCAGTCACAGAACCTGGAAAAACTGTGATCTCCTGCCGCTCCAGCAGTTCGCCTTCAAGGATTTCTTTGTCCGATTTCCAAAGGGATAAAAAATCGGCACCGGAAATTCTCTCTTTACCGGATAACTGGTATACGCGGAGAACCAGGGGGAGCGATCCCCCCGACTCATCCAGATTCAAAGTTTTTGACCCTTCCAGGGAGAGTTGAAAAGCCGGCTCCCCGCAAGCAGGAAGAATCAAAAAAACCAGAATGATTCCAAATGCGAAAAGACCCTCTTTAAGAGGCTTTTTTCTTCTTTTGCACAGAAAGGTATCCCCGGGCAAAATTCGGTCCAAGAATTTTTTCAAAGGTTTTTACCTCATTTTCTTTTAATTCTTTATATTTTTCCTTAAAGTGATTCCAGGAGGCCACCCCTGACAATGGCCAGATCTTTTTTGCCGCTTCCCGTTCGATCTCATCCGGATCAAGTTTCTTCAGGAGACCGATTTGGGATTCCCGCATTCCGGCAATTAGACCCATTTGATGATAGGCAAGGTCGGAAAAGAGCTCCTCCAGCTCCGAAATCACCTTGTCGCTTGACTTTTCACGGCCCGGATCGAGCAAATATTCGCCAAACTGCTTTTCTTCTTCGGCAAGCTTGAGAGGGTTTAGTTTCCAGGAAAAAATCCGGGTCGCCTCGACATTAAAATCTTCTTCAAACGCCCTCCTGGACTTTACAGCCGCGAAGAGCGCTTTGACCGTCACCTGAAGAATCCGGTCTATTCTCTCCATGACCTGCGCCACCCCATCAGGAGTGTTTAAAATAGCGCTCTTTCCAATATAACGGCCGACAATCTTTGACAGAGCCTCATTCAGATTTTGAGCAGCCGAGGGCTGGGTTTGAGGCGCCTCGGCCGACAATGAAGACGCCTTTTCGCCCTTGATTCCAAACTGAGGCTCTATCAGGTTAAAAAAACGATTTCTGCTTTCGGCTGGAATTTCATCTATTTTTCTTAAAACGGTCTCAACGAGGACGTTCTCTCTCTCAAGAGGGTCCCTTTCGGCGTAAGCCCGATAAATACGGTTCAGCTCTTCTTTAAAAAAGACTGACTTTTCAAATAGATCGTCCTGGGGTTCCGGGCTCCAGGTTCCCGGTTTCAGGTTCCGTGCTTTGAGTTCCTTGCTTGAAACTTGAATCCCGGAAACCTGGTTTGCCGATTCGGGCGGGCGTGTTTCTACCGGATAAAACTGGAGATTAAAATCTCCTATGATAATTTCGTCGGCGGGTGAGAGAGGGTATTCTTTTCCCGTGACGAGTTTGTCACCGTTTAACTGTGTCCCATTTTTGCTTCCGAGATCAACAACGATATATTGTCTCCCGTTCTCCCGGACCTCCGCGTGTTGACCTGAAACAAGCCTCCGGATATCCTGGAGCTGAATGTCATTGGTAGTTTTTCTGCCAATACGAACCACTTTCTGGTCATACGAATATTCATTGACCTGAACATTTGGAATTTCAACAAGGGGTTTAACAATCAACTTAAACGTCATTCATTATAGTTCCCAGTCACAGGTTCCCGAACCTTGCCCTTTCAAAGACCCTCGTCATCTCCTGATTTCGCCGGTCCGAATGAAAAAGCTCCAATTTGAGCCATTGAGAAATCCGGCTAATCGAAACCATTGCCCGTTCAAGAGAAAGATAGGCGGATCCGGGAGTATAATCACCATGGTTCTGACAAAAGCTGAAACCGGGTATCCAGGTGATCATCTTGAATGCGATAATCAAAGCGTCATTCCATATCTCATCGGGAATAGAAGGAGCGCCATGATCCCGATCTTTCCCCCTGAAAAGGAAAGATTCTTTCGGGAAAAGAGAACCCTCCTCTTTTAAAAGTTCTCTCAACCTCCGGGACAAACTCCTGAAATCATCCTCCGGAATTCCATAAAAAATCGATTCCAGCCTCCCGGAAATCCGATTGGCCTTTTCGGCCGCCATGGCCATGTCATCACGATCATTGACCAGAAGCGTCCTTAAAAGGATCCTTCCGAGAGAATAAATGTCAAGTGGAACATGGGTCGCTTTATAAACCATGACGCCCGATTGATTGAAAACCGCTTGACGCTTTTCCTCCAGTTTCTTCCAGGATGAGAGCGGAATCGGCGCGGTCATCCCTTTAATCAGGAGTCCCTTTTCATTTGAACTGAATTTACTGCTCCAAATTAAAACCGGAGGGGTCGCCCCTTCGGTAAACCGTAGTATTAACCCGAAAATATCATTTTCAGAAGCGTTCAAAACCGATATTTGATCCGAAATCAGCTGGACCTCAACGAGACCCCGGATCGCCTCTACCTTTTCCTCTCCTTTGATCCGTTCCATTGAACGGATGAGAGGCGTCGCGGGGATTTCTCCCCGCTCATTTTCATGCCGGATTATCGGAGAGGAATAAAGAGGATCTGTTTCACCTGCCGGGCGATACATTCGTCCGGCCAAATCGTCGGGTATTCCGGGCGGGTCCTCGGACCATGCCCCCTCATTTTCCGGTATCCGAACCTTGAAACTCCAATAGCGCGGAGAGGCCCCGCTTCCGTCTGCTGGATGTTCAACCTTGATCTTTTCCGGATCGAGTCCTAGATGAGGCTGCCGTTTTGTTTTATGATAAGTGAGAACTTCTTTACATAAACTTTCAAACAGACGCCACTTTAACCAGAAAACCTCCAGCGGAAACTTCCCCCTCCGATCATCTGAAAAAAGAAAAAGATCGGAGTCATCCGGCTTTTCTGCCCCGGATCCCCCCAATAAGTCAGAAAAATCTTGATAATCAGATGAGACCAATGCAGGCTCTTCTCTCTTTGGAGAGTTCAGAAAAAAAGGGTGCAAATTCTGACTCACCGTCCGATAGAGATTCCTCTCCGGGGAGATTATTGAACAATCTGCCGGATGACATTTTCGCCCGTGTCCGTCACATAGAGAAAGTGAGAGTCGGCCGTAATGGCATAAGGATTGTTAAACAACGCTCCCGTCCCTATCCCATCGAGCGTGGTCCAGGCCTTAGTAGAGCCGGCAAATGTCGTCACTCCACCGGTAGAGAGATCGATTCTCCGGATGGCATGATTCAATTGGTCAGTCACATAGAGGTTTGAACCTGTTGCATCGATGACAATCCCCTTTGGATAATTAAAACTGGCCAATGTTCCGGTTCCGTCGGCATAACCCAGAGCCCCAGCTGTCCCCGCAAGCGTCGTTACGGCTCCATTTGAAACTACGACTCTCCGAATGGTCTGATTATAACTATCAGCGACATAAAGAGTGGTCCCTGCAGGATTCATCGTAATCCCTTGCGGATAATTAAACCGGGCCGCCGAGCCAATCCCATCGGTTGAGCCGGTGAGCCCCGCTGAGCCCGCAAGGGTTGATGTCGTTCCGGAAGGAACATAAAGAGTTCGAACGGTTTGATTATTAATATCCACGATATAAAGGGTGTCTCCTGCCGGGTTCATTGTCATTCCCTGCGGATAAAAAAACCGGGCGGAAGATCCAGTCCCATCGATTGAACCAGAAACTCCGGCGGACCCCGCAAGTGTCGTCACCGTTCCCGATGCAATATCAACCGAACGAATCGTCTGGTTATTGGTATCCGCAATATAAAGAGTGGTCCCGGCAGGATTCATCGTTATCCCTTGCGGATAATTGAATCGGGCCGCTGAACCAGATCCATTGATGGATCCAGAAGCTATCGCGGAACCAGCCAAGGTGGAGGTGGTTCCGGTTAAAAGGGATATTTTCCGGATAGCATTTGCATCCGTGATATAGAGATTTGTCCCCGCCGTATCGGCCACAATTGATGACAAATAATTAAACCGGGCATTGCCAAGAGTCCCATCGGTTGATCCCTGGACCCACGCTGATCCCGCAAAAGTCGTCACCACTCCGCCGGAAGTTGTGATTTTCCGGATCGTACTATTATCCGGCACATACAAATTAGACCCGCTGGAATCAATCAGCCCACCGTAAAGATAACCAAATCGCGCGGCAGAACCTGTTCCATCGGTTGAACCATACACTCCGGCGGATCCCGCCAGCGTTTTGACCACCCCGCCGGAAGTTGTGATTTTTCGGATAGTATTATTATCCGGCACATACAAATTAGACCCGCTGGAATCAATCAGCAGACCGTACAGATAACCAAATCGCGCGGCAGAACCGGTACCGTCTATAGAACCGGTTAAAGTTGGCGATCCCGCGAGGGTCGAAACCTGTCCACTGAAAAGGTCAAATTTTCTGATCGTGTAATTGTAAGTATCTATAATATAGATAATAGATGCTGAGGAATTTAGCACCATTAATTGAGGATTATTAAATCTAGCAGAAGACCACGTACCATCGGTTGAACCGGTGACTCCCGGCGAACCCACAAGGGTGTTCACGGCGCCTGTGGAAATGGCAACCCTCCGGACCGTTTGATTATCCAGCAGATACAAGTTAACACCTGTGGAATCCATCACTAAAGAGAAGGGGTAAACAAAAGTCGCGGCAACTCCTATCCCATCGGTTGAGCCGGAGATCCCCGTAGATCCCGCAAGGGTGGTCACGATTCCCGTTGAGATTTCAAGCGAACGAATGGTAAGGTTATCCGTATCAGAGATATAAAGTTTTGTTCCCGCGGGATTAATCGACATCCCGCCAAATCCATAGCCAAATCGGGCGCCGGACCCAATCCCGTCAGCAGAACCTTCCACGCCGGGAGAACCTGCAAGGGTCGTCACGGTTCCGTTCGAGGTTGTGATTTTCCGTATCGTGTTATTATCCGTCACATATAAATTCGACCCGGTGGAGTCAACCGTCAGATAATTGGGATAATAAAACCTTGCGACTGAACCAGTCCCATCGGCTGAACCTAAAACTCCTGCCGAACCAGCCAGGGCAGTCACCGCCCCCGTAGTGAGGTCAATTTTTCGAATCATCCTGTTATCAACAACATAGGCATGACTACCACTGATGACACCTGAATTTAAATAAGAAAACCGGACGGCAGGACCGATCCCGTCATAATATCCATATCCACCCGGCTTCCCCGCCAGGGTCATGGTCGCCCCGCTGTTGTAAATGATCATCGACGGGGTTAAAATCACTTTAGAAGTGGCATCCGCCGCAATCGTGGCCGAAGTATTAATCGAGGCTATGAGCACATTGTTGACATAATAGTTAATGGTGAAAGTATGAGATCCTGCCGAGAGGTTAAGAATCTTCCCTGAGACGGTTTTATTGACCGTATCCACAGTTAGTGGAATTCCGGGAAGGATTTTGTCTACCACCACCACTGCCGTCAAACCGGCGCTTCCGCTCCCGCCTGAGCCGGAGGTAACCGCTACGATAGAACTTAGCCCGGAAGGGACAGGGGCAGAAAAGGTATTCGCTGATACAGAAACTGTTCCCGATGAAGAGTTTCCACACCCTGCCAGAAACAGAAGACCTATAAAAATAAGCTCTTTGATATGAAGATAACGTTTAAAATTCATGTTCGTGTACTCCCCATGTTTTCCGTGATGGCATTTATTTTCAGGAATTCTTGTTTATAAAAATGTCCGAATTTTTATGGTGTCGGCCCCGAAATCGTTGCAGAACCGGTTCCGGCTCCAGCTCCAGTTGAACCACCACCGCCACCGCCCCCTGCGGCAGCCGCGCCGATCACCACCGCGCCAGCAATTGTCCAGACCCACCATTTTTTATACCAGGGCTTCTCCTCTTCTACCGCCGGAGCCTCGGTTTTCATCGTCATCCGCTCTTCAGGAGTAGGGGTCAAAACAAGCGGTTTTGACAGTTGCGGCGCAGGAACTCTCCGTGTCACCGAAAGGCTCAATGGAGAAAAAGAAAATCCTCTCATGACGATGTTTCCCGCCTTATCCGATGCCTGAATGTAATACTCCACTCCAGGTTCCTTTACTCCGTCCGCCGGAATAGTGGCGAAATAAAGATCATTTCCCTGAGGAACCATTTTAATTTGCTGATAATCTTCTTCTCCCGCTTTTCTGTAAAAAACAGTCGCGTCTTTGATTCCCGACTTGTCCCGAATCGTCGCCTCTATCCGCAAGGCCTTTCCGACGGGAGCCGATTGACCGGGCGGCTCATGCTGAATAACGGGAGAGGACTGTTCCAGTGTGATCTCATCCGCCAAAATCGGAACCATAGGAAGTACCAGAAATGTATATATCGCTATTGCTGACATGAAAATAAATTTTGCTTTCATTTTTCATCCCTTTCTTAAATTCATGATAAACCCGGCTTTAATTTAAAAATTAATTTTTCAATGTTTCTAAATGTTTAAGAACAAACTTCTTATCAAAAATTAATAATAAAGTCAAGCGAGCTTTTTTTCTCTTTTTCTCCGCTGTAACGTGGGTCTCTTAAAATATTCCGGAGATGGGTTTCGCGAATCCGGGTTCAAGTGCAGGATGGACGTTCGTACGGGTCCCTTGATTTGGTTTTTAATGTTTTTTGCTTGTTTGTCAATTTGAAAACCCGTACCGGAGGATGTCCAGGATTTAAAGGGGTTATACTATTTTGGAAGGTCAGTGAAGAAGGGATTCGGTCTGTTCAAAAGAGCCGTGGTTCAAGGAAAAATACGGAAGAGTTGAGGGAAATTACAGTGCATCAGGACATTTCTGTTTTGTTAGGGCAGTAAACGATGGTCAGCCATTTGGTAAAATTTTGTTTTGTAAATCCCTTACGGCGGCGGCGGGTGAATCCTGGTCCCAGACGGCTGAAATCACCGCCGCACCCGACGCTCCATTTTTAAAAACCAAAGCGATATTCGACAAAGAAACACCCCCGATTGCAATGATCGGAATAGACACCGCCATCCGGCACTCGATCAACCGTTGCAATCCGGCAAATTCCGTTTTTTCTTTGGAAGAAGTCTGAAAAACCGCTCCGAATCCGATATAGTCTGCTCCCCCCTTTTCGGCCTCTACCGCCTGAGCGACATTGTGTGTCGAAACGCCGACAATCTTTTTTGGGCCTAAAATTTTCCGGGCCAACGCTAAAGGGAAATCTTCCTGTCCGATATGCACACCATCGGCATCCGACGCCATGGTCAAATCGATATCGTCGTTAATAAGATACCGGCTTTGATACCGGCGGCATAAATCACGGAGTTTTAACGAAACCCCCAGGGCCTCTTTTTTTGAAAACTGCTTATTTCTGAATTGGACGAAGCGGATGCCGCCGGCCAGGGCGTCTTCAAACTGCCTGAAAAATTGATCAGGATGATCGATTCGGGGAGGCGTAATCAGGCATATTTTAGACTGTTCGGAGAGTTGCAACGGATTAACGAGCTTGCCGCTAATGGGGAGTGACCATCATTTTATCGAGATAATTCGTCGCATACTTGTTTTTGATAAAGGCGGGATCCTGAAAAATTTTCTGGTGGAGGGGAATCGTCGTTTGAATTCCTTCGACGATAAACTCATCCAGCGCCCTTCTCATTCTGGCAATCGCCTCTGTTCTGGTCTCTCCCCAGACAATCAGTTTCGCGATTAAAGAGTCATAATAAGGGGGTACGGTATAACCTGAATAAGCGCCGGAGTCGACCCGGACCCCGGGGCCGGTGGGGGTGCGGAACAATGTGATGAGCCCGGGAGAGGGTTTAAAATCATCCGGAGATTCGGCATTGATCCTGCATTCAAAACTATGGCCTCGCCTCTTGATCTGGTGTTGTTTAAACTCCAGAGACATCCCTGCCGCAATTTTGATCTGCTCTTTGACCAGGTCTATTCCGGTCACCATTTCAGAAATCGGATGTTCGACCTGAATCCTGGTGTTCATTTCAATAAAGTAAAACTTCCTGTCATTATCCATTAAAAATTCAACGGTGCCCGCGTTCACATAACCGATCGAGTTGACCACGGCCAGCGCAATTCTCCCCATTTCATTCCTCGTAGCCTCATCCACCAGAGGAGACGGAGTCTCTTCGATGATTTTTTGATGGCGGCGCTGGATGGAGCAGTCCCGTTCTCCCAGATGAACGGCGTGCCCTTTTTCGTCGGCAAGAATCTGAATTTCAATATGTCGGGGCTCCAGGAAAAACTTTTCCATGTAAACGCTGTCATCTCCAAAACCGGACAACGCTTCAGCCTGCGCCACATGGAACGCGTTTAAAAGATCTTCCTCCCGGTTGACCACCCGCATGCCCCGGCCCCCTCCGCCGGAGGCGGCTTTGATAATAAGGGGATATCCGATCTTTTTGGCCGTTTCCAGGACATTTTCCTCGCCCATCAGCTTCCCCTCGCTTCCGGAAATGACCGGTATGCCGTTTTTGACCATGAGCTCTTTTGCTTTGGCCTTATTCCCCATTAAAGAAATCGATTCTGCCGAGGGCCCGATAAACTTGACCCCCGCAGACTCGCAAACTTCAGAGAAATAGGCATTTTCCGCAAGGAAACCATACCCCGGATGAATCGCTTCTGAATCGGTGAATTCGGCCGCACTCAAAATATTGGGAATATTCCGGTAGCTCAGCGCGCTGTCTGCCGGGCCGACACAGACCGACTCGTCCGCAAAACGGACATGCAAGGAGTCCGCATCGGCCTCGGAATGAATGGCCACCGTATTGATTCCCAATTCCTTACAGGCCTGAATCACCCGTATGGCAATTTCGCCCCTGTTGGCAATTAAAACTTTCTTAAACATATCAGACTGGCTCTACCGAAAATAAAGGTCCCCCGTATTCTACGGGATGCGCATTTTCTCCTAAAATTTCAACAATCTTTCCGTCGACATCGGACTCAATTTCATTCATCAGCTTCATCGCTTCAATCACGCAGACAATTTGGCCTTTTTTGACAACGCTTCCGATTTCCACATACGGTTCGGAATCGGGAGAGGGCGCCCGGTAAAATGTGCCGACAATGGGGGCTTTGATCACTATTGGATGAGGAGACCTTTTACCTTCCTCCGGGCGAGTTCCATCCGGGACCAGTTTTACCTCGTCAGCGGCTGGCCTCAGGATATGACTTTCATGGGTTCCAGCGGAAAGGGCCCACTCTTCTTTCCCTTTTTTAATTCTGACCTTGACGCCGGATTCCTCCCATTCGAACTCGGTAATCCCGGTATTTTCAAGGATGGCAATAATTTCTTTTATTTCATCAATGTTCATCGTTCAATTCCATTTCCTTTTCTCAATGGGAGAATTGACCTTGCGATTATTATACGCTTATCTGGATACCCGTTCAATGTAAGTCCCGGTCCTTGAGTCCACCTTGATCACTGTTCCCTCCTCAAGATGAAGAGGAACCTTGATCCAGGCTCCCGTCTCGACTTTGGCCTGTTTGGATCCCCCCGTTGCGGTATCTCCCTTAACGCCGGGAGGCGTTTCCACTATTTTCAGTTCAACAAACATCGGCGGTTCAACAGATAAAGACTGCCCTTTGTAAAATATTATTTTTGCCGACATGTTTTCTTTAAGATAATTTTGAGCGCCCCCCATCCGGTCTTCAGGAATAAAGAGCTGTTCATAATTTTTGATGTCCATAAAATAGTAATTCTTCCCCTCAAGATAAAGATACTGCATCTCTTTTTCTTCTATATCCGGAGTGTCAAACTTTTCCCCCGATCGGAAGTTTCTTTCAAGAACATTCCCGGTCTTTAGATTTTTCATTTTGGTCTTGGCAAAAGCGGTCCCTTTTCCGGGTTTGACATGTTGAAATTCCACTATTTCATACGGTTCCCCGTTATATTCCAGCTTAAGCCCGCTTTTAAAATCGGTCGTTGAAATCATGCGTTTCCATTTTTCCTGTATTAGGTTCGACCGATTCGCAGGTCGAAAAGGTTAAATTTTAAATCGGACATGTGTGAAAAGAAAGCAGATCACAATTGATTCAGATGATCTACCGCTGCGCGAAGGCCTAACAGGTAGCTATTCGGACCGAATCCGGCAATCTGGCCGATAGAAACCGGAGCTATCATGGAATGCTGTCTAAACGCTTCTCTATTATAAATGTTCGAAAGATGAACTTCAACTGCCGGAATACCTGACGCCAGAATCGCGTCTCGGAGGGCAACGCTCGTATGCGTGTATCCTCCCGGGTTAATGACAATGGCCTGGAATTTCCCCATCGCCTGATGAATCATTTCAATCAGCTCCCCTTCGGAGTTTGACTGGCAGGCCTTGATTTCAACTCCCAACCTGCTCCCTTCGTCCAATATTTTCTTATTGATCTCTTCGAGGGTCATTCTGCCGTAAACAGAAGGCTCCCTCTGTCCGAGCAGATTCAAGTTCGGACCATGCAACACAAGAATTTTTTTTCTCGATAGGGCCATGGCGGGACTCTACTTAAATTCGTTTAGGAGATGATCCATTTCCCGCTTCATTAAAAAACGGCTCTTGCCGAAATTCCCTTCGGCGCCGAGGAACAAAACAAGAAAATAATCCGCATTGATTTTCTTAAAAACAAGAATGGCCGACTCTGTCATCACCGAAAATTCAATAGGAGCTCCCTTTTGCATAGACGCTGTTTTCTCTTTAAATTCTTTAAAGGTCTTGCAAAACTCGGCGCCAAGGAGATACAGATCAAGAGACGGATCCTTCTTGTACTCCTCGACGACAATGCCGTCATTGGCTACCACCGCGGCACCGATAGCCCCATCCGCCTCTTCAACAACTCTGGATAATATTTCCGAAAAACTCATGGGTTTCCTTTAACTCCCGAGCTCTGCTTCAGGGCCTCAAGCCACTGCTTCAGCCGGGTTATTTTCGCCTGCTGTTTCGGATTAATCGGGTTCGCCTCCGGAGCAGGGGCCGGTGAAACTGCCGGCGCTATTTTTTTCTCCTCTTGAGGAATGATCGTTTGGATGATTTTATGCTCTATCGTTTCCGACTGACTTTTCAAACCGAGGAGCTTCCCTATGTTTTTGGCGTCCTCTAATTGCTGTCTGATACTTTCATTGGCGGGGTCCTGTTCCAGCATTCTCCGATAAATGTCAATCCCTTTGTCATAATGCCCCTGTTTAATATAAAGTTGAGCCAGAGCCACCGTGTCGAGGTTTTCTGCTATTCCTCGATTTTTCTCGGGAGAGCTCTGCTGTTGAACAGATCCGTTAGGAGAGGCGAGGGGTGCCGCCGAAGGGGGATCGATGGCCTCTTCTTTCATCAGATCCGAAAAATCGATCGCTTTTTCAAAATCATCCGGCCCATGGTCTCCAGCTGGTCGTGGATCCTTCGCTTGATTGATATCTAAATGACTCTGATTGAGACCCGAAACATTGGCCGGCGCCGGCGGAGGAGCAAATTGCGGGAGCTCCGGTTTTTGGATCGGCCGATCCAATGGTCGGACAGGAAAAGCCGCTTCTGGCCGGGATAGAACGATCTCCTGAACAGGTTCGATTTTTTTTTCTACCAGAGCTTCGACCGCTGCAACCGGTTTTTCATCCATTACCGGGGGAGTGAGCGGGCTTAGCTTCTGAACAGGCTCTTTTTTGAACGCTTCCGCCGAACTTTGGGACACTTCCACCGGACCTTGCGACGCCGCTATTTTGGCCTCTTTAATCTTTTTGAGCAGGGCTTGGGCGTCCGCATCTTTGGAGTTAAAGAAAAGAATCTGATTGCAACATTTCTCCGCCTCTGAAAAAGCCTTTTCTTCAAAATAAATCAGGGAGAGGTTCTTATTGGCAACAATATTATCCCCGTTGATCTTGATCACCTGTTCAAATGCTTCCCGGGCTTCCTTCTTTCTTTTCTGATCCGAATAAACTCTCCCCAGGAGAACTTTTGCGCCTATAAATGTGGGATGAATTTTCAAACCGGGATCCAAGATCATTAATGCTTCATCCAGCATTCCGGCTTTGTAATATTCTTCCGCAAGATTTAAAAAAACCTTGGAGTTGGGTTCCTTCTCAAGTTTCGCACTCAGCTTTTCAACTTCGGGAGAAAGGGTTCCCGTGGGTTTTTCAGGCATAAATTTCCCTTACATAATAAGGAATTACGTTATTTTATGATAACAAATCCCCATCAAAAGTCAAGGTGCCGGATTTTGATCCTTTTTAATTCTTAAGTCAGTGAATGAATTCACGAATTTTATCAAAAATGTTCTCTGCTACTTTTTCTTTCGACAGAAGAGGAAACATCTCTTTTTTCCCCTTCCGGTCAAAGAATACCACGATATTGGTATCGGAACCGAATTCCGCCCCCTTCAGAGTTGTATTATTGGCAACCACAAGGTCAAGAGACTTTTCTTTCAGTTTTTTTAAAGGAGACGCATCTGAAGAATCCGTTTCGGCGGCAAAACCGACTAACACCTGATCTTTCTTTAATTTTCCCAATTCCTTAAGAATATCTTTTGTTTTGACAAGTTCAAGGGTGAACTCATTCCCATCCTTTTTGATTTTATCGGAGGAAGGGTGTCTGGCTTTATAATCGGCCACAGCCGCGGCCATAATCAAAATATCGGTCGTTTCAAAAACTTTAAAAACAGCCGACGCCATCTCTTCTCCCGTTTCCACATATATGGTGGCAACGCCAGGAGGGGGCTTTAAAGAAGTCGGACCTGAAATCAGTGTTACTCTGGCCCCCCGTTCGGAAGCCTCTTTAGCGAGCGCATATCCCATTTTGCCTGAAGACCGGTTAGAGATAAACCGGACCGGATCAATCGGCTCCAGAGTCGGACCGGCGGTCACACAGACCTTTTTTGAAACCAGATCCTCTTTTTTTTTAAAAAACCGCTCCATCTCATTTAAAATGACCGTATCGGGGGCAAGCCTCCCCTCCCCCGTTTTACCCGACGCAAGGAGGCCTTTTTCCGGCCAGACAAAACGGACCCCTTCTTTAACCAGGACCTCGACATTTTGTTCTGTTGCCGGTTTGGTCCACATTTCGCCATCCATGGCCGGAGCCATTAACATCTTTGCGGTAGAAGCCAGAACGAGCGAACTTAACAAATCATCGGCGAGGCCATTGGCAATTTTAGCGATGCAGTTCGCTGTGGCGGGAGCGATTACAATCAAATCAGCCCATTCTGCAAGGGTAATATGGGCCATTTCATGGGTGGGCATAAAAAGATCGGTATAAACGTTCTGGCCGGAGAGGACTTGAAATGAGAGCGGTGTAACAAATTTTTGGGCGGCCTTTGTCATAACCACTCTCACATTTGCCCCATTCGCCTTGAGTTGACGGAGCAACAGGAGCGCTTTATAAGAAGCGATGCTTCCGGTCACTCCAAGAAGGATATTTTTATCTTTCAGCATTCCCTGAAATTTTTATTCCCCTTCCGGTTCTTTTATTCCTGAATCGTCGACATAAACACTTAAATCCTTCTTGATCTCCGTGACCATTTCTCCTTCTCTGGCGATCATGGCCTGGGTTTTCAGCTCTTCTTCTCTCATTCTCTTGGCCTCTTTTTGGGCCTGACGGGCTTCTTTCCCGGTATAAAAAACCACCCTGTTCTCTAAAATCTCTTCCACGGCAACGGTTGTCGCCTTTTCATATTTAGTATTCGCCGGGGCAGTAGGAGACTCTATAATCTGCCTTGCCCGCTGGGCAGCCATAATCACAAGGCGGTGCCTGCTGTCTATTTTTTTATTTTCAAGAACAATCGGTAACGTGATAATATCCTGCATTTCAAACTCCTTCTTTTGCTTTAATAAAGGTTTCTTCAATCCATGAAAAATTCATGCGTCTCATTTTAATTCGTTCGGCAAGAATAATCGCTTTAAGGTACTCCAGCGCCTGCTCAAACTGATCATTGATAATTAAATAATAATACTCCCGGTAACTCCATATTTCTTCTCTCGCTTTTTTCAATCTCCTGGAGATTTCTTCGGTAGAGTCCGAATTTCTTTCTACCAATCGTTCTTTCAGAATCTCAAATGACGGAGGAAGAATATAGATATAAACCCCCTCCTTGTATTTTTTTTTTAATTGCATGGCTCCCTGGGGATCGATGTCGAGAAGAACGTCATGCCCCTGTTTTTGCAAGGACATCGTCTGGTTCCGGGATGTGCCATAGAGGTTCCCATGAACTTCGGCGTATTCTAAAAACTCATTGTTTTCTATCATCTCCCTGAATTGAGGCTTGTCGATAAAAAAATAATCTTTTCCTTCGATTTCTCCCTTTCGGCTCTGGCGGGTCGTGAACGAAACGGAGTTTTTTAAATTCGGCACTTCTGCCACAGCCCTTTGACAAAGGGAAGTCTTGCCGGCGCCTGACGGGGCGGAAACAATGAAAAGTTGGCCATGTTTGCTCATTCCCTCGTTCATTCCTTCGTTCATTCTTTTTTTCCTCTTTTGTCCTCTTTCCCTGTCATTCTGACTTCGTTATTCGACATTTTGAACCTGTTCCCGGAGAATTTCAAGCTCTTGCTTGATCCATAGCGTTGTGGCGGTTCCGCCGGTTTTTGAAACCACGGTGTTCATCTCCCGGTTCATTTCCTGAAGTAAAAAGTCCATCCCGCGCCCTGCGGGTTCGTTCCCTTCAATCATTTTTTTAAATTGCTCCAGATGGCTCGACAGCCTTGTCATCTCTTCCAGAACATCCATCCGGTCAGAAAAAAAAACGACTTCCTGCGCGATCCTTTGAGGATCGACTTCTATCGTGCTTTTTAATTCATCAATCTTTTTCAATAGCCGTTTTTTATAATTTTGAATGACGGTCTCCCGGTAATCCGCAATTTCCTTTATTTTTTCTTTAATCAAAGCAAGACGGGGAATGAGGTCTCTGGCAAGCGCCGCTCCCTCTTCTTTTCTCATCTTCTCAAGATCGGTCATCGCTTCATCCAACACTCCATCAATATGCCCGCCAAGAGCGTTAAAATCAACGGGAGGCGTTTTTTGCACAAACTTGTCCTGAAAAGCAATCAAATGGGACAACGAAATATCTTCGGACATTTGAAACTTTTTTTTTAACTCCGTCAACTCCCGGAAACATTTCTCTACAAGATCCGTATTAAAAAACATTTCTGCAGATGACGCATCTTCCAAAAGAGGGGTCACCCGAAACGAAAGATAGAAGTGTCCCCTGGCAAATCTCATCGAAATTATTTTTTTGATTTTAGTCTCTAAATGCTTGAGGTCTTGAGGAATATTTTGAATAGACACTTCACAAAAACGATGATTGACAGATTTTATCTCCAAATCAAGTTTGCTTTCACTTAGTTGAAAATCGGCTTTACCATATCCGGTCATGCTTTTAATCATAATATAAAAATCTATTTAGATGATTCGTGAAATTAAGCGGGTGACGGGATTTGAACCCGCGACACCAAGCTTGGGAAGCTTGTACTCTACCAGCTGAGCTACACCCGCATTTGGATTATACCCAAACCCTGAGTTTTTGATCCCGGAGATGATAACCGAGAGGAATTATAAAGAAATGTCGGGGCTTAATCAAGCTTTTCGATCGTTTTTTTGCTGAAGTTGAGAGATTTTTTTGGAAACATCACGGTAATTGACGTCTACTTTGTAAATATCGCTTAAAACATTAATGGCCTCTTCAAAATTGTTCTGAAACTCATTAAGAGTTGCCAGTTCATATTTTAAACTATGGATCTGGTCGATATTAAGGTGTTTAAATTGAATGGCCTGGGTGATTTGCTCAATCGCCAGTTTCGGCAGACCATCTTCCAAATAAAATTGAGAGAGCAGAATAGCAGAATCCACCGCCCGAATCTCTCCCTTAATGGCAATCTGAAGCTCGCCGATGGCTTCTGTCCTTAAGCCCATTTCTTTATAGGCAATCCCCAGATTAAAATGGGTTTCAAAATCCTTTTCCCCGATGTTGTCCTGGATTCCTCTCTGAAATTCTTTGATGATTTTTCCGAAATCATCATCGCTAAACGCCTCGTCGGCGGGAGGTTGGCTTTCCACCTTGAAATCTTCTTCTAATTCGCCCGCCAAATTCACAAAATCGGTCTCTTCGGTTTTATCCAGGATCGTCGTTTTTAATTTGATCTTTCCGGGGATAAACGAAGCCACCGGTTCGCCTCCTGTCTTACCTTCAGTTAATTCCAGCAGCGAATCAAATTGACCCGCTTCTATAAAGGGTTGAGGAGGGGATTCATCCGAGGCGGCAGGGGGCAGTTCCATCTCCGGTCCATTGAGTTCTCCTGACACTTTATCCAATTTCATTCTGGCCAGGGCATTATCAGGCGCGAGCTTCAGAATCGTCTCATAAATAATTTTCGCCTCCCCCAAGAGCCCTTGTTGGACATAAAACTCTCCTTCAGCCAATTTTTCTTTAATTTTCTCGTCATCTATTTGTATTTGTTGAACTTGGTTTTCTAATGCAAGGTCAGTAAGGCTTTGGCCATGACTTTCTATAAGGTCCGGAGAATTCATCATCTCTATTCCCGGAAGAGACACGGCCTCCCCTTTTGCCATGAGGATTTCCTGAAATAATCTCTGAGCGTCAGGATGATTAGGGTCGGCTTCCAAAACCTTTCTGAGTTTCTCTTCGGCCTTTCCGTATACCTTATATTTGATCAGTCCTTCGGCTTCGGCAAGCAAAGAGGTTAGGTCGACTTCTGCGCTTTCGGTCTGGATTTCTTTCACAGGCGTTTCAGCAAACCTCTCCCCGGCCGCCTTATCGGGAAAGCTTGAAGTTTCCTGAACAAGAGGCGTATTGGCACCATCGCCCATATTAAACTCCATTGGCTGCAGTGAGTCAAAAGGTCCGGGTTGATTTTGAAATCTTTCCATTTGAAGGGATCCGGAAGGCGCTTCCGTCAAGGGAGAAGACTTATACTCTGCCAGTAATTGATTAGCCTGAGAATTTCCTGGATCTAAAGCCATCGCCTTCCGAAGAATTTCTTCCGCTTCAAAGATTTTATTACCGGTTTTATAGATAGCGGCTATTTGAATATATTGTTCAACAGCATCTTTTTTTGCCCCTTCCCTCAAACAGATTTCGGACAGCTTGAGGCGCATGGGAATATTCGCGGGATCGAGATTGACAATTTTTTTATAAATCTGTATCGAATCTTTATGAAACCCCTTTTTAGTATAAGCCTGGATTACTTTCAGGTATTCTTCAATAGCGTTGCCGATTAGCCCTCTGTCGGCATCCAGATCGGCTAGCTTAATATAAATGTCAACATTATCGGGTTCAATTTTGATAATTTTTTTGTAGACTGCAATTGTTTTAAGCGAGAAACCG
>JBGPKT010000025.1:0-25331 GCA_041486115.1 Nitrospiria bacterium
CAAAACCTTTTCAAAAAGGGTTTCAATTTGAATCGGTTTAAGCTCTTTTTTAATCTGAATCCGTTTTCGGTATGGCATAACAGGGTCTCCTTAAAATGTGGTAAACTAACACATTGGCATAAAAAAATCAAAAATTAAATAGATCAACCTTGTATAAAAAAAAATCATCTGATATATTTTTAAAAACCTTTTTTTCTTATTAGCTTCTAATAACCGAAAGGGAATTCCTTATTGAAGTCTCTCATTTTTCTAATCCTTCTTTTTGTTTCGATAACCAGTTTCTCTTATCCTTGTTCTGCAGGCGACGAAGAACTCTCCATTTCCGCCCCTGGGACCACTCCTGCTACCGGGGATTTTTCGATTTCAAAGCCGGCATCGGCCGATGCCCCGGGCGCTACTCGCCCTCTTGAGACAAATGGTCGCACCGCTCCCTGCGACGGCACCCCTTGCGAAAAGATTTTTCATCCCCCCTCCTTTAAATTGGTTTTTCATAACAGTTCGGGACAAAATCATCTTCTGATTCCACGTGGGGCTTCCTTAAAGCAGATTGAAAGCCTGATCCATTATCTTGCCGAAGAGAGAAAAGGAAGTGGACTGGAGAAACTGGGGATTCCGCCCAACGGAAGCGGAAATTATGTCAGAGGGAGCATTCTGGTTTTTAAAGAGATCAAATGGGCCAGGGGAGAACGGTTAACGAACCCGAGGGTCAAAGAAAAAACATACGGGAGGTATGTTCTGGCGGAATACATCTGGAACAGCCATTTTGAAACTGCCTACATGGGGAAAAAAACCTTATTTAATCGGACGTTGCCAGGACAGAAGTAGCGGGGGAGTTAAGAAGCGGGCTTACTCGAGCCTCTTCGATCTGTTTTTCTACGACTCCCGTCCCGACGGTCGGTAAATGAAATCGGCACCCTTTTTTTTCGACGATCGCTTTTCCTGATTTTAAGCGTCTGCTCAGATAATTGAACCAGCCGTTTTTGGAGGGAAACTATCCCCGCTTCAAGCTGGGTTAATTCACAGGTGGGACAGTCTAGCGCATCATCTTCTCTTACCAGACGAAAGGAATCTTCTTCCTCTTTTGAATAAAAAGTCCAACCGTAAATATGACCAAAGCGGCATTCATAAACAACTGTTTTGGCTCCCGCCCGCTGGCCTTCCCTTTTCGTTTCTAAAATTTTCATCTTTCTCCAGACCTTGAAAGTAAAAGATCAATGTCGCAATTTCAAAAAATTATATTCCAAAAACAACGAAAATGCAATTTAATTGCTCCCTCACCATTTGCATTTTTTCACTCAATTATGCTAATTTATTTTTCATTCATCAAAGCCCTCCGGTCGTGGAAAGGAAAACCAAATGCCCGAAGAAAATCAAAGATTTACAGTCTCAGATAAAAGAATGAAAATAGAGGAGCCTTCTCCGGACAGGAAAACAGAAAAGGACCCGCCACAGGATCATGACCAAAATAAAACCGGCCCCGTTTCAGATGAAAATGCCCCGCCCGACTTCTCCAGCTTCATTCTCTCACTGGGGACCTCCTGTCTGATGCACCTCGGAGAAAATCCCCTCCCCGGCCAGAAGAAAAATGAAATGAATTTACCGCACGCCAAAGAGGTCATTGACCTGTTATCCCTTTTAGAAGAAAAAACCAGAGGAAACTTAACCAGAGATGAAAGCAATCTTCTCTCAAACCTTCTCTATACGCTCCGGATGAAATTTGTTGAGCTCAAGAACAGATAAATAGATTTCGGCCTGGAGTCATGATTGCGGAAAAACATTATCTTTGCCCTCTCTTTAATCGTCCTTGCCCTTTTAATTGTCAATTTACTTTTTAGAAGCGGGTTGTTTTCCGAATTTCTGAAAGGGCTGTTTGTTCAGAAAATCGAACATGAACTCCAGGCCTCGGTCCGCATTGAGAAGTTCCGTTTTAATTTATTTCCGCCCTTTGTCATCCTTGACGGATTTTCGCTCCAGGAAAAAACCGGCGATTCCGTTCCGGTATTGAAAGCCGATCAAATCATTCTCTCGTTCAGCCCGTGGTCTCTTTTAACGGAATATCTCCTGATTCACAAGATTCACATTCAAGACCCGAAAATCCATCTTGTATGGAAAGAGCATGGTGGAACAAATTTTAATTTTTTGTTTCAATCGGCTCCGGCGAAACAAAAACTTCCTTTCATCATCCAGAAGGTTATTCTGAGCAACGCCTCTTTGAGGCTGGACCAGATGGCTAAAAATTATCATGGCCAAATGACCGCTCCCGATGTCAGGATCGATGCCGATCCCGGCATGACAAACTTTCAGGTCAGCGGGTCCTCCCGAGATATCCTCTATCAATTCAGTCAAAAGGGTCCCGCCAAAGCATCAAGCTTCGAATGGAAACTCACGGTTGCCCCCGGCAGAATTGAAATTAAAAAAATGGCCGCAATCACCGATGAAGGTGTTTTATCGCTAAAAGGAACGATTGATCTTGCCTCCGGACCGGCCAATTATCCCTTTAAAATGGATTCTGATTTTCAACTGAACATGTCAAAGTTTTCTGCCAGGCTTGACGCCTTCATGGGGCATGGTCAGGTTAGCGGCAGCTTCACTCCCGGAAAGAATATTGCCGGAAACCTGAAATTGTCGCATTTGGCTCTTCAGAAGGGGAAAAACTCGCAGAACTTAGGGGAACTGGCCTGGGGGTTTTCAACGGACTTCAGTAAAGTGAATATCGAACATTTTTCAGGCCGGTTATTTGACGCTAAAATGGAAGGAAAAGTAAAGCTTCTTCTGACTGAGCCGGCCCTGCCGGTTCAAATAGACTATAAAATAGAGAATCTCTCTTTAGCAAAAACAGGAAATCTGCTTTACCCTGAACAGAGAAAATATCTGGAACAGAAAACTCTGGATGCCGACGGAACATTAAAAATAAATAACCTGAATTTCCGGCAGTTCGAGGGGAAAGGACATTTGCGTCTGGCGGGAGGAGACCCAAAAGAGGTTAACGCTAAAAACCGGCTGACAGAAAATATGCTATATGCCCTCTCCCAGGCGGAAACGGATTACGAAACAACCTCTTCGGCGTTTCTTTTTAAGAACGCTTCGATTCAAATCGGATCAAACGCTGTTCGGGGAGAAGGGTCGATTCAAAAGGATGGACGCCTTTCGTCCCGGATTTCTTTTACGTCTGACCAGGGCGGCGAAATCGTGTCGTGGCTGGGGTATCCCCAATGGTCTGGCGAAGCGGAATTTTCAGGAGAAGTTTCGGGAACGCTTACTTCGCCGGTTGTAGAAGGCGTCGTGGCTTTAAAAAATGTTTTTTTCAATGATCATTCCCTGGGAAACGGGAAAGGCGACGTCAGGTATTCGGAAAAACAACTGGAGCTCTCCAACATCAGTATCGTTAAAGGAACGGGGAACTATTCAGGAGAGGGATCGGTCCGCTGGAAATCGCCGGAAGGGCTAATCTATCAAATCACAGCCAACGCTTCCAGAGGCGTTCCGAAGGATATTATTAGTTTATTTATTCAGGACATTCCTCTGGATACCCATGCGACCGGTCCGGTGACGATTAGCGGAAACCTGAATACCTTGCTCGTCAGGGCAGATCTGGAGCTTGAAAACGGGTCGCTGTATGGAGAAGCATTTGACCGGGGGCATGCCGAGTTTGAAGTCACCGGGGAAGAGATTACCTTTAAGCAGGCTTCCCTGGTCCATGGATCCTCCTCCATCCAGGGAAAGGGAGAAATTCGCTTCCAGGGCGGCTATAAAACAGAATTAGCATCTGAAAACTTCGATCTGAAAGATTCAACTATTTTAATCCGGTATTTACCCGGCCTGGAAGGGTCTTTCAAAGGGACGATTAACGGAGTGGGTACTTTTGCTCATCCTCAAATGAAATTAACCGGCGTATTGCCTTTCCTTCTGTACAGGAATCAGAGTTTAAAGGAAGGGACGATAAACCTTTCCCTTCAGGATGGGCAACTCGATGCCCATGTCAAATTCAAAGACCGGCCGGTCAGCATGACAGGGACAATTTCTTTGACGGAGCCCTTTTTTTCAAAACTGGCAATTCAGGGCGAGGAGATTCCGTTGGCCCCCCTGATCGCAACAACTTCAGGATACCAGACCTCCTCTCTCAGCGGTTCATTTTCCGGGAAAGTGGAAATAGACGGACCTTTGAGCCATCCGCAAACCCTCAATTACTCGGTGAATCTGTCTGCCCTGAATGCCGAACTTTCGGGCTACCCGGTTTCGATTCAGGACAATATCGTCTTTCAGCTTCGGGAGGGAACCTTGACAATCGAGGCTTTCCGTTTAAAAGGGGAAGGAACCTCTCTCACGATTGCCGGAGGGTTACAGCTCTTTAAACAATTTAATCTTTTTATTACAGGCGAAGCCGATCTCTCTTTACTCACAAGTATCAAGAAGGAGATCTCCTATGGACAGGGGAAAGCTTACCTGGCATTGAAAATTTCGGATAACTGGAACGATCCGAAAATCCAGGGCGGAATAACGGTTCAGGACGGAGAAATACGAACGTCTCTACTTCCCCGGACAATCCATATTTCTTCATTGGGGCTTTTTTTTAACGAACGGCAGGTTTTGCTGGAGTCATTGGACATCGACTCCGGTGAGGGGGTTCTTCAGGTCACCGGCAAGATTGATCTCGCCCGGTTCCGGATAGGCCGGTTCGGCTTAATTTTGGAAGCCCACGAGAGCCGCTTTTTGTTATTTTCAGGCTGGACATCCACGGTTTCGGGAAGCCTGATTTATCAGGGGGATCCGTCGTTCCAATCGCTTCAGGGAGAGTTAACGCTGAGCCAGGGCGTCTACAATAAAAAATTTGATTTCAGAACCCTGTTAAACAGGGTGAATAAACTTGCGGAAACCAGGGAGCCGACGCCGTTGATCGGAAATACGCGCCTCAACATCCGGATCACGGGAGACAAAGATCTAAAAATAGATAATAACGTCGCCCGGCTCCCTTTTTCAATGGATGTCACATTAAAGGGGACGGTCGATCACCCCGTTTTAATCGGCCGGCTGGAAGCGGATTCCGGGACCATTCTCTTTTACAGCAAGACCTTTGAAGTCCAGGGCGCCGCAATCGATTTTATCGATCCCGAGTCAATCAACCCCCTCATTGATATCAAAGCCAAAACTCAAATTATCGGGAAAGACAGAACCTATCAAATTGAATTGAGCCTGTCGGGAACGCTCCAGGAGCTGAATCGAACGCTGACCTCCGACGATCCGACGCTGACTGAAACAGATATATGGGCGCTCATTCTCGCGGGGCGGAAAGCCACCGAAGTGGCTGCAAACCCTTATTCCCAGCAGCAGCTCGGGGGACAATTCATACCGCTCGTCATCGAGTCTCCCCTCGAAAACGTTCTCGAAGGTTTCACCGGCGTTGACCGACTGACGATCGAACCGTTATCTTCAAGCGTCAGGTCAACCGGCGGACCGCGATTGGCGATCGAGCAGCGTTTGATGGGAGGAAAGCTTCTATTAAACTATGCCTATACCGTTAATCCCTCGCAGGACCAGATTGTCAAACTGGACTATTTAATCAACCGGCATATCTCTCTTCAGGGAATGCGGAACGAAGATGGGAACCCTGCGGGGAATATTACCTTCCGTTTTGAGTTTAAATAATGCGCGGAAAAACCATTCCGCACTTCGGTAGGCAACCCGTCCTGCACGTCGTCGGACTATGACCATGAATTTAAACCGGACCAGACTCTCCATTATTGTCATCTTGATATCGGCGGTTTTCTTTTTAAAGACCTCGCCCGAAGCCTTTGCCATCGATGACATCCCGGGTAATAAAAACATTAAAGAAATCGCCATCGTTTCCCAGGCAGGAGAATCGTACGAAAGCCTTAAGGAGGGATTATCCAAATTACCGGGGAGCAGGTTTTCCGTAAAAGCCATCCGGGAGGCGATGGATTTTCTATTTCAATCCGGAAAGTTTTCCAATATTTCCGTCCGATCAGCCGAAACGTCCGAAGGGCTTCTGATCACCTTTACGGTTTATGAAAAATTGAAAACAGGGAAGGTACAATGGACCGGCAATAAAAGTTTTTCAACGGAACAACTGGCAGAGACGATCCAGCTAAAAGAAGAAATGGAACTCCTCCCCGGCACTCCCGATGACATTGAAAGGAAGCTCTCCTCCTTTTATCAACAGGAAGGCTATTTTAAGGCGAAGATAACCGTTTCGTCCCGGCCAATGGCAACACCTGACCGGATCCACCTCTCCATTGCCATCGACGAAGGAGATCAAAGCACCATCGGGAGCATTGCGTTTTCGGGCGATACAGGAATTGACCCGGCCACGCTTCTAAAGGCCCTCCGGATCCATCCGGGCTTTTATTATTCTAAAGAGGCCGTGCAAAACTATATCAACGAGTTATTGCCGCTCTACTTCCGGTCCCATTTTTTAACTGCAAAAATAAAAGAGACGGTCGTTCATCCTGGCGCTTCAGACAGGGTAGACATTGAGATTCCGGTTGAGGCAGGGCCAAGGATCTATACCCGCTTTTCGTTTAATGGCCTCCGGCATTACCTGACTTTAATCTTGCGCAATCAAATTCTGATTGAAACTGAGAAAAGTATTTCGGAGTCTACACTGGACGAGAGTAAAAACCGTCTGGTGGAATTTTACCAGAATGAAGGGTTTCCCCTGGTAGAAGTCGGTGTTAAAACCGAGAGTTCATTTCCGGTTCCAGGATCAACCGGTCGAAAGGCCGGTCAGGGAAAAACCATGACGGTCATCTTTGAAATTACCGAAGGGCCGAAAGTGCTTCTGACCGAAATCTCCTTTAAGGGAAACGCCTCTCTCTCCGAACCCCTTTTGCTCCAGGCCGTCGGCCAGGAGAAAACGGGCCTCTGGATTCCTCACTATCTCCGCCTCCCGGACATTCCAAACGACCTCCAATCATTAACGAATCTTTATCATGCCAGCGGGTTTTCATTCGCTCAGATCGAGGATGCCGTACGCTATTCCGAAAATAAAAAGAGGGCCTCTCTTGAGTTTAACATTTCCGAAGGAGTCAGGAGTTCCATTCGCTCTGTCACTTTTGAAGGGATCTCCCCTTCTTATCTCCCTGAAATCGAGAAACTCGCCAGAACCCGTGAAAAAAATTATTACAACATCGCAACGGTGCTGGAGGACAAACTGGCCATCAGCGCCTTTTATCATAAACGCGGGCACGCCGATATGAGAATTGAAGCGACAGCAACACCCGATGAGACAAGAGAAAAGATCGATATCAAGTTTGAAGTGGAGGAAGGGAGCATCATTAAAATCGGAAATATCCTGGTCAAAGGGAATGAAATCACGCATTCCGGGGTCATTCTCAGAGAGCTTTTTTTTAATCCGGGGAGCCTGTATCAGGAAGAGCTGATATTAAAAAGCCAGAGGAAAATCTCGCAATTAGGTTTTTTTCAGTCGGTCAATATTCGTCCGGAAAATCCCGAGGAAGAGGGAGAAGAGCCTATCCGGGATATTGAGATCAAGGTCAAAGAACGGAACGCAGGGGCTTTTGAGTTCGGAGCGGGGTATGGCGATTACGAGCGTTTCCAGGGATTCGCCGAACTCTCACATAAAAATATCGCCGGCACCGGAAGAAAAGCCAGCATTCGAACCGAAATCAGTGAAATCACCGGCAGGGATATCGTCTCTTATACAGAACCCTGGATCTTTGACCTCCCTCTTGACGCCAATGCTTCTGTCTTATACGAAACCACCCGGAAAGTGACGGCAAACTACTCCCAGAGGACCCTTGCCAGTTCTATCGGCATCGAAAAAACGTTTAATAATTACTACAAGATATCGCTCCTCTATCAGAATGAAAACGTGCATTATATTGATGTCCCCCTGAACCAGCAGTTAATCCTTGAAGACAAGGACCATGTCAATATCTCCAGCTTAAACCCGTTGATCATCAGAGACAGCCGCGATAATTTTTTAAACCCGAGAGGAGGTTCCTTTAATGCGGCATGGTTCCGATGGGCCGCGAAATTCATGGGATCCGAAATACAGGAAGTCAAATTGACCCTCCAATCGAGCTGGTTTTACCTTATTGGCCGCCATCTGGTGATGGGAATCTCCTCCCGGGGAGGCGTCGCCTATAATTTTGGAGAAACCCCCGACGTTCCCTTGGTCGAGCGTTTCAAACTCGGGGGAAGAAATACGGTCAGGGGCTATTCTGAAGATACCCTGGGGACCATCGGACAGACCTTGAACCCTGATCTGACCCCTATCGGAGGAAACGCCATGATGGTTTTCAATCTTGAGTTCCGATACGATCTTCCAAACTCGCTCGGGCTGGTCCTCTTTTTGGATTCCGGAAACGTCTGGCGCTACAATCAATCGATCTGGTCGTCTCCAATAAAATCTTCCGTAGGACCTGGATTGCGGTATAATACCCCGGTAGGTCCGGTCCGGTTAGACTTGGGATTCAAATTAAACCGCGAGATCGGCGAAAGCGATTCCGAGTTTCATTTTGCACTGGGCCACGCATTTTAGGTATGACGATGAAAAAAGTCCTTTTCAGCGATTCAACGGATCATCGGGGGCGATCAACGCTCAAGTTCTTTCTCCGCCCGCTCTGGCTATTTTTACTCCTTGTCCTGTTATTAATCTCTCTCGGGACCATTTACGTCAAAGGGATCCGGGCTTCCCCTTTCTCAAGCAATATCCTCGTATTGACGGTCATGAATCTCAATATCATTCTGGTGATATTGGTCCTGACCTTATTATCCAGAAACCTCATCAAACTTTATTTCGAGAGAAACCTTCCCAATCTCGGGAAAAGCTTCAGAACCCGCCTGATCGTCGCTTTCATCGGAATCTCCCTTGTCCCTTCGGTGATCCTTTTCCTGGCCGCGGCGGTGCTCCTCTCGACCAGCATCGAAAACTGGTTCAGCCTCCAGGCCGAGCGGGCCCTGAACGATTCTGTCGAAGTGGGAAAGGCCTTCTACGAAGAAGAAAGGAGGAATTCCTTCCGACATGCCAGAGAAGTGTCGCTGGAAATTTCAAAATTCGACTTGAATACGGTTACCCTTGCCGAATTAACCGACTTTTTAAATCAGAGGAGAACAAGCCTCAATATCGACGGCATCGACCTCTACTTCTCAAATCCAAAGTTGAAACCGGTTCATTCTCCCCGCCTCTCCCAGTCTTCGGGCTATTTTCCCGAAGACTTCCTGAACAGCCTGACGTCGGAAAAAGAGCTGCAAACCATCATCGAAACCAACCGGGGGAACCTGATTCTCAGCGGAGTCCCTTTTAGTTCGGGACCGGGAAAAGAAACCAGAGGGTGGGTCCTGGTCAGAGTACTGATCCCGCAGATGATGGTTTCCAAAATAGAGGATATTTCAGACGCATCCGAGGAGTACCGGCAATTTAAAACCTTTAAAAACCCGATTAAAGGGAGTTATATCCTTTCCTTTTTAATTATTACCCTTGTCATGATGTTCTCGGCAACCTGGTTTGGATTCTATCTGGCGAGGGGAATTACCGTGCCGCTCTTGAAACTGGCAGAGGGAACGCAGGCAGTGGCCCAGGGAAACCTCGATATTAAAATCGACCTTCAGGCCAAAGATGAAATCGGCATCCTCGTCAACTCCTTTAATCAGATGACCGCCGATCTGAAGTCGAACAAGAATAAACTGGAGGAGGCCAACTTTTTTTTAAAAACCTCCAATCTAGAACTTGAACAGAGAAGGGCCTATATCGAAGCGATTCTTGAAAATATCGGAACAGGTGTGATTTCCATTAACCAGGAAGGGATCGTTAAAACCTTCAACAAATCGGCAGAAAATATTCTGAGCCTTAAAGCCTCCGAGGTCACGGGAAGACATTACCGGGAAGGGTTTAAACCGCTCCATTTAAACACGCTTGTCAAATCATTTGAAAAAAAACTGGAGAAACAGAAAGTCAGCCTCGAAGAGGAGGTCCAGATCAAAATCAACCAGAAAATGATTACCCTTAAAGTCATTCTGACCTCTCTTTATGATATCCACGGAGACTTTCTCGGCGTGGTCATCGTATTCGACGACCTCTCCGATCTCTTGAAAGCCCAGAAAATGGCCGCCTGGCAAGAAGTCGCCAGACGTCTGGCGCATGAAATTAAAAATCCCCTGACTCCCATTCAACTCGCCTCCCAGCGCTTAAGAAAAAAGTATTACGAACAGGCGCCGGATTTTGGCGCGGTCTTTGATGAATCGACTAAAATTATCATGGACGAAGTCAACAGCATGAAATCGATGGTGGATGAGTTTTCCCAGTTCGCCCGGATGCCTGTTTCCCAGCCGGTCGCGCTTCAGATCCATCCTCTGATCCGCGATCTGATATTTTTGTACCAAAATGCCCATAAAGATGTTACCTTTCATTCATCCTTTGACGAAACCCTTCCGCCGATCCACGCGGATCCGGAGCAGATTAAAAGAGTCTTCATCAACTTGTTTGAAAATGCCCTGGAGGCCATGAATTATTCGGGCCGGATCTGGATCAAAACGGCTTATCCGGCAGAGACCAGAAAAGCGGTCATTGACATTTCGGACGAGGGGAGCGGCATTCATCCCGATGACATGGAGAAACTCTTTTTACCCTATTTTTCAAAAAAGAAAAGCGGCACCGGCCTCGGCCTCGCGATTGTCCACCGGATTATCACTGATCACCAGGGAACCATTCGGATAGAAAATAATATTCCAAAAGGGACAAAAGTGATTATTGAATTGCCCACAAAGCTATAAAAGTATAAAGGAAACCATGTCAGCGGAAATTCTCATCGTCGATGACGAAGAAGGAATATTAAAAACCCTGGCAGGCATCTTGTCGGATGAAGGATACCAGGTCATCACTCGGGCAAATGGCCAGGAGGCGATCCAGGTGGTTCAGACAGATCCTCCCCAGCTCGTCCTCCTCGATATCTGGATGCCAGATATCGACGGAATCGAAACGCTTCAAAAAATTAAAGAAGCGGTTCCCCACCTGATCGTGGTGATGATGTCGGGACACGGGTCTATTGAAACCGCGGTTAAAGCCATTAAACTTGGGGCATATGACTATATTGAGAAACCCCTCTCGCTGGAAAAAGTCACCCTTCTCATCAAACATGCCCTTAACGAACAGCATCTGGCTCAGGAAAATGCCCTTCTCCGGAAACAAATGGAAAAAACATGGCGGCTGGTCGGTTCCGGCGGGGCCATGAAAAGGCTTCGGGAGCAGATAACAATGGCCGCCCCCACGCAAAGCCGGGTTTTGATTTCGGGAGAAAACGGAACGGGAAAAGAGCTGGTGGCAAGGGCCATCCATACCCAGTCGGCAAGGGCTTCCCACGCTTTTGTGGAATTAAACTGCGCCGCCATCCCCGAAACGCTCATAGAAAGTGAGTTGTTCGGTTATGAAAAAGGGGCGTTCAGCGGCGCATCCAGCCTAAAAAAAGGGTCTTTTGAACTCGCCCACCGGGGAACCCTTTTTCTGGATGAAATCGGGGATATGAGCCTGTCTACCCAGGCCAAGGTATTACGAATCGTCCAGGAACAGCGTTTTCAGCGTCTCGGGGGGACTAAAACGATTTCCGTGGATGTTCGCCTGATCTCCGCTTCCAATAAAAATCTGGCCGAAGAGATTAAAAAAGGAACCTTCAGAGAAGACCTCTATTACAGAATTAATGTGATCCCGGTCCATCTCCCTCCCTTAAGAGAACGGAAAGAAGATATCCCGGAACTCGTCGAATATTTTCTGGAAGAAATTACTCTTCAGGAGGGATTGAAACCAAAAACGATTACTCCTGAAGCCGTCAATCTGCTCAAGGAAATGGACTGGAAAGGAAATATCCGGGAACTTCGGAACTTCATTGAAAGAGTGCTGATCATGTCTTCCGAACCGGTGATTACAGAACGAAACTTTTTTGGATTTTCTGAAAATCAAAACCCTCCGGAGGCCCTGAAGTTAATTCAGGCGGGAGCATCCCCTTCTCTCAAAGAAGCCAGGGCTTTGTTTGAAAAGAACTATATTCTTGATCAACTCGGCGCCTTTGATTGGAATATCAGCAAAACAGCAGAAAAACTCCAGATCGAAAGAACCCATCTGTACCGGAAGATGAAACTCCTCGGCATTGAACCTAAATCACCATGAAGACTGGAAGCTTTCCAATTGCGAATTTGGAAATAGGAGATCCCTATAAAGTTAAAATACTCAAACTGGTCTCAAAAGGGAAAGGCATGGCTCTGCTGGAAAACCGGGTGCTGTTCGTCCCTTATGTTTTACCGGGCGAAGAGGTTGAGGTTGAAATCTTTCAAATCAAAAAAGATTATCTACTGGCCAAAAAGGTTTCCGTGGTTACCCCCTCGCCCCTCCGGACCGTTCCCGTATGCCCCGTATTTGAACAATGCGGCGGATGTCAGTTCCAGATGATCGATTACGCCGGCCAGCTCGATATAAAGTCCGGCTTCCTGAAAGAATCTCTTCTTCGGATCGGTAAAATAGATTCCCCTTTTCTACCGATCATTCCCGCTTCAGATCCGCTCTATTACCGGCAAAGGGTTAAATTTAAATTATCATTTGTGGATAAACGTCCCCTCATCGGGTTTTATCGTCCTGAATCGAGAACGGTTGTTCCCGTTGAGCGCTGTCATATCATCACACCTCTCTTGAATTCCTTATTAGACGAGGTCCGGCAGTTGATCGAAAAAAAACCTGAATTATATCATCCCTTAAAAGAGATCGCTTTTTCTGCTTCGCCGCTGAACGACGACATCTTCATTGAATTAGATCTGTCAGACGGTTCTTTGGCGGACCCCGAGATCCGGGATTTCTTTAAACTTCCGTTTCATATCAGGGGGCTCGCCATCGCTCAAAACGGGAAACAGGTCAAGGTTTTTGGAAAAAACTCTATTGTCCATTCCATTAAAAACCCCTATGATCCCGCCGAATCTCTAATATTAAGGAATAGCGCAGGCGTTTTTTCACAAGTCAACCGGGAGATGAATTTAAAATTAATTGAAACCCTGATGTCATGGGCAGGCTTGACCGGAAAAGAAGAGGCTTTAGAACTCTTCTCGGGAAATGGCAATTTCACCCTTTTATTGGCCAAATATGCGTCTCATCTCACCGCAGTTGAAGAAAATCCCGTCGCTATTGAAGATCTTCGATACAACCTTCAGTCAAACGGGATCAAAAATTGTTCGGTCAGAAAAGGGAAAGCTCAGGAGATCCTGTCACGCTGGGATAAATCGAAATTCCCATTAGACCTGTTGATTCTCGATCCTCCGAGAGAAGGGCTCAATCCGCAATCCGTTCAATCGATTTTAAGAATCGCCCCCCGCAGGATTTACTATATTTCGTGCGATCCGGCGACTCTGGCAAGAGATTTAAAAGCTTTATCCAAAAAATACAATATTCAGCGAATCGCTCCGTTTGACATGTTTCCTCAAACCGCCCATCTGGAAAGCCTGGCAGAACTTCAACGCAAATCATAAACGCTTTTTTTATTAATCCCCGTTGACAAAGTTGAAAAGGCGGGTATACTTAATATATCAAATTTGTTAAGCGGAAAATTGTTACCCACCTATTTCTAAGGAGAGTTCCATGCAAAAAATCAGAAATACTTTTCTACTCATCATGCTTGGAATGTTTGGTTTTTTATTTACATACGTTCCTGATACTCTCGCCATTCCCGCGTTCGCGCGGAAATATGATGTGTCCTGTGTCATGTGCCATACCGCTTTTCCAAAGTTGAACGACTTTGGAAATAATTTCAGGGACAATGGATACCAAATGGGGAGCGACAATGACCTTCCGACGTCTTTGGATAAAGGGTATTTCCCTATAGCATTTAGAACGACGGTCGGATATCAATACCAGAAATTTGGCAATTCGGCCGCAGATGGCGCGGGCAACCTCTTCGATACTTATACCTCCGGATTCGGATCGGAGGGAATGGATATTTTAAGCGCGGGGACCCTTGACCGAGACATCTCTTTTTTAATTGTTCCGACAGGCGAATTTTCCAATTTAGGGGGAACGGCAACTTTTGCCCTCGAATCAGCGTGGATCCGTTTAGACAATATTTCAGGATCATCTCTTTTGAATTTTAAGATCGGGTATGGTGATTTAGATATCCCGTTTTCAACGCATCGTTCTCTCACCATTTTCTCTCCTTATCTTATTTACACCTATTCTCCGACGACCCTGGACGTCTTTGCCCTAGCCGATCACCAGGGAGAGGCCCAATTGATGGGACATACGATCAATTCCGTTGGAATTTTTCGTTACGCAGTCGACTTGGTCAGCAACAATTCGTATGGCGGACATGATACGGGATTTTATTTTCACGTAACCCAGGCAATGATGGGCGGAGGCGCTTCATCCGGTTATCGCGGAGGGATATTCGGATTGTATATGCCGATGCCGACAACGAGTAACGGCCTGACTCCTTTAACGGCACCCATTGATCCAACCGCATCCGCAAGCACGGGAGGCTCTACCCGGCCCATTACCAAATATGGTTTGGATTTAAGCGGAAATTTTCTCAATAACCAATTGAACGTTTTTGGCGTTCTCATGAGGGGGAAAGATGACAAAGACCTGGCCCTGGTTGCCTCGGCCCAGGATGCGGAATATTGGGGTGGTTTTGTCGAAGCCAATTACATGATGAATCCCAAACTTGTTTTAATTGGCCGATACGATATTATTCGCAATACCACTCAGGCGGATCCAACGATTAATTCTACTTCTAAAGATCAGGATGCCTTGACCCTTTCGGCGCGTTATGCCCTAGCCATCCATAATCGAGGCGAGATATGGGTCCATAGCGAATTGAATACCACGAATAATAAATTGACCGCCGTTGATGCGAGTTTAAATCCAGTCGATCAAAGAGACAATACATTTTTTCTTGGATTGGACTTCGCCTATTAGGAACAGGATGAAATTAAAGTAACTATAGAGGAGGCAGGAATTTTACTGCCTCCTTTTTTTTTGATAGCCACCTGAATTAAGGCATACTCTGGACCAATTCAGGTGTACATCGAAATAAAAAAGTAAATCTTTTTCTATATAATTATGAATTTACAGAATATTTCCTGCTGGCACAGGAATTGCTGTTATTAACATCAAGTAATATAAAACCCTCAATATAAGGAGTCTTAAATGAAAATCTCAAAAATTCTATTTAGCGGGCTGTTCTCAGGTCTGGTTCTGATTCTTTCGTACTCAGGGGGATATGCACAGACATCTCCTTCTGATGTTAAGCAAGACCGTAGAGATCTGGTAAAAGACAATGTCAATATCCGGAACGACAAAAAAGATGTCCGGCAGGACAGAAAAGATATTGTTAAAAATCGCAAAGAGGTCAAATCCGATTTAAAACAACGGGCTGAAGATCGTCGTGATCTCGCTGCCGAAAAAAAAGAGGGGGATAAAACGGGTGTTGCCAGAGAAAAAACAGCTCTGGCCAAAGACAATGTGGATATTAGAGGTGACCGGGCTGACCTGAGGGGAGACCGGAGAGGTCTCCGGCATGATCGGAAAGATTTGAGAAAAGACCGTAGGGAAAGAAGAGTTGACCGAAGAGATCTCCGGCATGACGGAAAGAATGCAGGGAAATAACTTTTATTGAGAGAGTCCTGGGCCATGCTCCTTTGAACGGCGCATGGCCTTTTTTTTAACAGTCATCGGAGATAAAAATGAAACATCTGCACTTATTTGTTGGAACTTTATTTTCAAGCCTTTTTATTATGACATCTTACAATGAAGACTTTACGCAAGCCGCTCCTGCAGGAAGTCAGCACGACCAGATGTCGATTGTGATCGATAACGCCATTATCCAGAAAGATAAAATGGATCTTCAGAAGAAGAAAAATGATATCGCGAGTGATAAACAGGAACTTAAATATGAAAAAAAACAATTGAAGGAAGATAAGAAAAGGTTAAAAGCTAAAAAAAAGAAAGCGCATCCAAAAAAAGGAAAAAAGCGTTCCAAAAAGAAGCTCAAAACAATAAATTAAGCCTGCTTCTGCGCCCGTTTGCAAGCAAGAATGTGTGAAATGGGGATGCGGAGAATCGAACTCCGATGAGATTGCTCTCGGCAGAGTCAGGGTCAGTTCTTGACTTTATATACAGGGTCCTGTCATGGGGAAAAAACCAGGATAGTGTAAAGTCAAGAACTGACCCTATTTTTATTCTATTTTTATTAGCTAAACCACCTCCACAACTTCCGGCCTATGATCTTCCCCACTATCCGGCGATTAATCCTTCGCTTCTAATACTAAAAACTCCTTTAACTCAGTTTCGGATAACATTAATATTGAGTCGGGGCATCTGCATTTTTGTTTTTCGATCTTCAACGTCTCATCGTAAAGATATTGTAGGTCTTCCCAAATGTCTGATCTATTTTTCCTGACTGATAATATATAAAAGTGCGCCGCTTGATAGTATCCTTGAATCCATGGGAAAAACATTTCATGAGCCATTTCTTTATCAAGTGCCCCTCGACGAACCAACATCCCAATGGTTTCGAAAAAGTCCAGCATGTCGTCAAGATCGGCAGTGGATTTTTTAAGAAGGGAACGAGCGGCTTTTGTTCTAACTTTTTGAATCAATGGACTGTCAAATCGGTCATCCATTTTTAAAACAAGTTCTACACTCTGAGCAAAACGAAACCGTTTTGATTCTGAAATAGAAGAATAAATAGCAAAGATTACCCCAAAGGCGGTAATAACAGCTACTCCTAAAGCTATGCGATCCCCTGTATTCATATAAGTCCGGTCACTTAAACCACCGCCACACCTTCCTTGCTACGACCTTCCCCACAATCCCACCACTTGAACATTAGGCAGTAGTCTTGGGAACCAATATTCCATCCTTAATGTCGAAATCCTTGAATACGGAAACGGTGCCCTCAACAAGAATATGCAGAAATTTGATGGCTTTAAGGGCTTCTGGTTGGGAGGCTTTGCCACGAGCGTGTGCATAGTCGTTACGCATTTCAATTAGTTTTTGTGCGGCGCCAGATGCCTCCCCACTAAGAAGGTCGGCCTTTTCGAGAAAGCGCAACATGTGACTGACTTCAATTCGTTCTAACTGGTCAAAGGCAGTATCTGATGGACGTTGCGGTGGATGATGATTTGCGCCGATTTTCTGAACCAGAATTGAAGCTCGAGAAACATCTTTGATAAGACGCTCGCCGACGATACCACACATCGCAACGCACGAATAAAAATGACCGGCTATGTAGAGAATACGGGCCTCGCTGAGAAATGCCAAGTATTCGCCCTGTGGTTTCACGATAATCGATGGCAGGTCCCAAAATCGCTCCACTGCTTCCGGAAGACTTTTTTCAAATTGAATCTTAAGTGATTGCCGAGTTATTTCACGATTTTTGTCATTCTTCGGCAGGTTCGACAAGGCATCCACGTAAACCTCGATGTATTTCGGATCTTCAATCATTCTTTGCCTCTGCTTTGAAGCTTAGCGCCGAGAACCCCAGAATATGTCCTATTAATGTCCTATTAAATCGCGTTTTGAATGTATACGAAGATTTTATGGGGAAAAAATTTAGTCTTGACGGAATGCTTATAAAGCATTGAATTTATTAAGGATGGGGATGCGGAGAATCGAACTCCGATGAGATTGCTCTCGGCAGATTTTGAGTCTGCTGCGTCTACCAGTTCCGCCACATCCCCCCTAATAATTTGTCATAGCGAGGGAGCAAAGCGACCGAAGCAATCCCGGTTTCCCAATCCACTAGAGATTGCTTCGCCTTTGGCTCGCAATGACGGCGTGCGGTCTAAATATCGGCTTTGATTTGATCTACCAGAGCCCCATGAATCTGATTGTAAAGGGCCAGGTACTTTAACAGATTCGCCCAGCGAATGATATTAATCGAATAAAAGTCATCATACCGCCGTGAAGTATACCGGGTGACATATTGGATTTCATCGGTCTCCCGAAGTTCCATCTTCCCTTCTTTGACCCTGGCCTCCAGAATATCTCCGTTAAAAACAACAAGCGGAAAAACCCAGTACAACCTTTGTTCTTTCGTCGCAATCTTCCGGTTCTCATAAAGCGCCAATTCGCTTGAAATGGCTTTGATAACCGGGAAAACCGCCCCGTGGATATCCGAAGCGTTGGTCGCATTAAAATAGGTTGATTGTTTGCTTGGATCTTTAACCTCTGAAACCTCGGCGTATGAATGGGCCTTATATTCAAAATTAAAAAGACTCATTAAATTATTTTTTTGAAGAATCTTGATCAGATACTCCTTAAAGAGTTCCTGAGAGGGTAGCGCAGACTCCAGTTCCGAGATTTCATTGAAATAAAAGAGGGGATAATTATTTAAATTGATGCTCCCTGAAAAATCCCCTTTTGAAAAAAAAATCCACTTATTTTTCAAACTCTGTTTGGCCTCAACAATGACAACCGTAATCACCGCCGTTTCAGGCTTTACTTCCGTTATTTTATAGGCGACCAGGTCGATCTCCCGCCCTTTGTCTTCATCCTTATCGATATAAAACCGGTTAGGAACAATCATCCAGCCATTTTTTTCAAAGATATCGCCAACCTGGTACTCAAAGATATGCCCGCTTCTGGCAAGTGTTTTTTTTATATTTTCAATTTCCTGTGGATTCATATTCTTTTTTTGACCTCTTTTAAACGGAGCGAGTTTATCTCAGTTCGGTTTAAAATGCAATCCCTCCCGGAAGAACGCTTTGCTCATTATAAACCGGGAGACAAAGCGTAAAACACTGTCTTTTTTCCGGGTAGCCAGATGAATCTTCTTATCTGCAAGAAAAATAAAAGATTTATCCGTTTCAAAAAGATGTAATAAGACCTCTTCTTTGCTGCTTCCCATCGTCTGGAGCCGGTACTGGCAGGTGATCTTAAATAGATCGGATTTTCCATTAAATACCTTTTGATATTCCTGCAATTGAGTGTCATAAAATTGATCGAGCGCCTGGTTCACTCCTTCAGTAAAAATGTTATCCCCCACGATGGATTGATGGCTCTTGTTTAAAAAAGGGTATGTCGACTCTTTTAAAAAAAGACGGCTCCGGAAAAAGAAATAATTAGCCGGCTCTTTGACATAACCCGACAGCTCCTGGTAAAAATCCTTCGGCCGGTAGGCGGGTTCCTCATCGTGGCTATAGGGAATCTCCAGAAGATCAAAAAAGAGGGAATTCAAACAATCATCTCCACCGAGATATGGAATTTCCTGACTGTTGAAAGGTTCTGTGAGCCCTGTCTCCGCAGGGTTTTTATCCCAGAGAACATCGACGTCCATAGGCGGACTCAATACTCCTGGTTTAGCGGGAGAATTCAGCTTATCTTTAAGCGGCAATTGAGACAAAAAATGCCCCGACGCATCTTCTATTTTGATCGAAGCCGGCCTGTAAATCACCTGGTTGGGATCCTGTAAAACAAAATCGCATCCTGTACTCACACAAGAAAAAGGCAATAGGACTAAAAAAAAGAGGTGGCGTTTCATGTCGTTCCCGGAATATATTGAATACATTTAAGGTGTCCGCTCATAAAGAAAGGAGGATTTGGTTTCATGCTGTTTTTATGGATGAAGGCCTTCCATTTAATATCTCTGATTTCATGGTTTGCAGGGCTCTTTTATCTCCCCCGTCTTTTTGTTTACTATGCCGAACATTCCGACAGCCGGGTGAGGGAGACTTTGCTGACCATGCAGAAAAAACTTTGGAAAATCATCATGGTTCCCGCTTCCATCCTTACGGCGCTCTTTGGCTTCGTCTTGCTCGACCTGGCCCGGGAGACGACTCTATTTACGCTCTGGTTTCAAATAAAACTTTTTCTCTTGTTTATTTTATATGTCTATCATTTTTATCTGAGAGGGATCATAAAAGGATTTGAAAGAGGGGTCTCTCCACAGTCAGGAAGATTTTACCGGATCCTCAACGAAATCCCCACCCTGATCATGATTTTAATCGTGATCCTGGTGGTCATCAAACCCTGGCGTTAGGGAGATATTTCTGTGCCAATTCCTTCATTGGTAAATATCTCAAGCAACAGCGCGTGAGGGACTCTTCCATCAATGATGTGGGCCTTAGAAACCGACTGATCCAGACTGGTTAAACAGCTCTCGACTTTCGGAAGCATCCCTGATGTAATCACCCCTTTTTTGATCAGCTGTTTAACCTCTTTCCGGGTCAGGGAAGAATAAAGATCCCCTTTTGAATTTAAGATCCCTTTGACATCGGTTAAGATGACTAGCTTTTCAGCTTTTAAAGCCGCCGCGATTTCTCCCGCAACCCAATCTGCGTTGATATTATAGGTCTTCCCGTCGCTCCCCACGCCAATCGGAGCGATCACCGGAATAAACCGGCTTTTATCAAGACTTTCAATGATCGTGGGGTCAATCTTTTCAACCTCTCCGACCAGTCCCAAGTCGACCACATCTTCGCCGGTTTTGTTTCGGGTGTATTTTCTGGCGGTGATCAACTGTCCATCCTTTCCGGTTAGTCCAACTCCCTTTCCCCCATGACGGTTAATCAAGGAGACGATCTCTTTATTTATGCTCCCCCCCAGGACCATCTCGACAATATCCAGGGTGGCGACATCAGTAAAACGGACGCCGTCGACAAATCTCGGCTTCATCCCGAGCTTTTCCATCATCTGGTTGATTTGCGGCCCTCCCCCATGGACAATGACCGGGTTCATTCCGACATATTTCATCAGGACAATATCCTGGGCGAACTGATCTTTTAGTTCCGGATCAACCATTGCGGCCCCGCCATATTTAATGACAATGGTTTTCCCATAGAACGTTCTGATATATGGAAGGGCTTCAATCAGTAAATTGGCTTTTTCAATCAATTTTTCCACTTTTTCCTCATCATCATAAGATATAACGGCTGAGATCCTGATCTTTCACAATGTCTGACAGTCTTTCACGAAGATATTTCGCGTTAATTTCTATCTTTTGACCGGAAAGCTCGGAGGCATTAAATGAAATTTCCTCAAGGAGTTTTTCAATGATCGTAAATAATCTTCTCGCCCCGATGTTTTCCGTTTTTTCATTCACCTCAACGGCGATCGAGGCAATTTCGTCAATCCCGTCCGGGGTAAAATCTATGGCCACCTCTTCCGTTTCCAAAAGGGCTTTATATTGCCGGATGAGGGCATTTCTCGGCTCGGTTAATATCCGGATGAACTCTTCTTTTCCTAACGACTCCAGCTCTACCCGGATCGGAAAACGCCCCTGGAGCTCGGGAATCAGATCAGAAGGTTTTGACATATGAAAAGCCCCGGCGGCAATAAACAAGATATGGTCGGTTTTAACCGGACCATGCTTGGTGTTGACCGTCGAACCTTCGATAATCGGGAGGAGATCTCTCTGCACCCCTTCGCGAGAAATATCCGGGCCCCCTGCCCTCTCTTTTCCCGCTATTTTATCAATTTCGTCGATAAAAATAATCCCGCCGTTCTCCGCCTTTTCAACCGCTTCCCGGACAACTTCTTCATAATCGATCAGCTTCTGGGCCTCTTCCTGCGTGAAAAACCGGAGCGCATCGGTCACTTTCATTTTGGTTTTCTTTTTTCTTCCGGGAAAAATATTTCCGAACATCTCTTTGATATTACTTTCGAGATCTTCCATCCCCGCTCCGGAAACCACTCCGATGGGGACCGTTTTTTCCTGAGTTTCTACTTCAACCACCCGGTCGTTTAACTTCCCGTCGCTTAATTGCGTTTTGAGTTTCGAACGGCTGGCGTCATAAGTATCGCCGGGAGCAAACCCTGCCCCTTCCGTCTTTGTTTCATTGAAAATTCCGGGAGGGGTCCGCGCCGCGGGAGGGGGGAGGAGAAGATCAAGCACCCGCTCACTTGCCAGTGTTTCGGCTTTTTCTTTGACCCGGACGGTATGTTCCTGCTTGATCATGTTGACCGATAATTCGACCAGGTCCCGGATCATCGACTCCACATCCCTCCCCACATATCCGACTTCGGTATATTTGGACGCTTCGACTTTAAGAAAAGGCGCCGAAACCAGTTTGGCAAGCCTGCGGGAAATTTCGGTTTTGCCGACACCGGTAGGCCCGATCATGATAATATTCTTCGGGAGGACTTCGTCTTTTAAATCATCGGGGAGTCTCTCTCTCCTCCACCGGCTGCGGAGAGCAATCGCAACCATCCGTTTGGCCTTCCGTTGTCCCACAATATATTTGTCAAGTTCTTCGACAATATTTTGGGGAGTCAGATTTTCCATAGGATGAACAGAATTAACTTTCATGACAACAGTTCTTCAATGACGATTTCACGGTTGGTATAAATACAGATATCGCCGGCGATTTCCATCGCTTTGGTCACGATGGTTTTGACATCCAGTCCTGAGTTTTCAAGCAACGCCCGGGCGGCGGCCTGAGCATAAGGGCCTCCCGATCCGATGGCGATGATCCCGTCTTCCGGTTCGATCACATCGCCCGTCCCCGACAGGATCAGCGAATGATTCCGGTCTGCTACGGCAAGAAGCGCTTCCAGCCTCCTCAAAATACGGTCGGTCCGCCAATCTTTTGCCAGCTCGACCGCGGCCCTCGGGAGGTTCCCTCGGAACTCCTCCAGTTTCGCTTCAAACCGTTCAAAAAGGGTAAAGGCGTCGGCCGTGGCCCCCGCGAAACCAGTTAAAACGGTATCATTATACACTTTTCGGACTTTCCGGGCGTTCCGCTTCATCACTGTCTGCCCCAGGGTCACCTGACCGTCTCCCCCCATGGCGACCTTGCCATTTTTGCGCACCGACAAAATAGTGGTAGAACGAACTTTTAAGTTATTCATGGATCCTGTCTTTTTTTGATCTCGGATGTGCCCGGTCATACACCTCGACCAGATACTCCATGCTTAAATGGGTATACCGCTGCGTTGTCGAAAGGCTGGCATGCCCCAGCATCTCCTGGATCGAACGGAGATCCGCCCCCCTGTCGAGCAAATGAGTTGCAAAACTGTGGCGCAATCCATGGGGGGAAATATGCACCACTTTCCCCATCCGGGAAGAATATTTTTTCACTATACGACCTATGCTCCGGGTTGTCAATCTCCGCCCAAAACGGTTTAAAAAAATCGGGTTCTCACCTATTTTCTCGGCAATCCGGTCCGGTTTTTGGATCGGCCGATCCACAGGTCGGACCTGGCCTCGATAATTTTCAATGGCCCTGACTGCCGGAGACCCGATCGGAACGATCCTTTCTTTCTTCCCTTTGCCCCGTACTTTGATCAGCCGTTCCCTCGTATGGAGATCGTCCACATTTAACCTGACCAACTCTTCGGCACGGATTCCGGTTGAATAAAGGGTTTCAAGAATAGCCTGATCTCTCAGACCGGATAAGGTGTCGTCTGCGGGCATCTGAACCAGATGAACCGCTTCTTCCATTGAAAGAACTTTGGGAAGGGTCTTTTCAAGCTTGGGAGTTGCCACCGATTTTGCAGGGTTGAGTTTAAGCTCTCCTTCCTTTTGCAGAAAATAATAATAGGTCCGGATAGCCGCCAGTTTCCTTCCCATGGAAGCTTTTTTTAATTTTTGAGAGTAAAGACAAGAAAGATACTCCCTGACGGTTTTAGGATCGACCTCTTCTATTTTAACCGGCGCGCTCTTTTGAGTTGCAAGGAAAGTGAGAAACTGGTTCAGGTCGGAGAGATAATTTCTAACCGTATGCTCCGATAGACCTCTTTCATTTTCTATGTAATTTCTAAAAGAGACAAGCTTTTGATCCACTTTTTAAAATCCTCCATGGCTCGGGTAACGACCATCCGTTTTCGATTCTCTTTTTGCTTAACTGGTATTTCAAGGGGCGGGAATAGACCAAAGTTTATATTCATCGGCTGAAAATGTTTAGGGTCAGAATGATTCAGATAGTTGATCAGGGAACCTTGCGCCGTGGTCATGGGAGGAGTCAGCAGGGGTTCATTTCTAATCAGCCGGGCGGCATTTATTCCAGCCAGTAATCCGATGGCGACCGACTCGACATATCCTTCCACTCCGGTAATCTGGCCGGCAATAAAAACCCCCGGAAAGCCCTTGAGCTCGAGCGTGGGCTGAAGTAGAGTAGGGGCGTGGATAAAGGTGTTCCGGTGGAGACTCCCGTAACGGAGAAATTCGGCATTTTGTAACCCCGGGAGAAGTCGGAAAACCTTTCTTTGCTCTCCATATTTTAACCGGGTTTGGAAACCGACCATATTATAACAGGACGCGAATTGATTCTCCTGCCGGAGCTGAACCACCGCATAGGGCTGTCTCCCCGTTTTGGGATCGAGTAGACCGACCGGTTTCATCGGACCGAACAGCGGGGTCTGCTCCCCTCTCAGCGCCAACTCTTCAATTGGCAGGCACCCTTCGAAATAAGGGGTCGTTTCAAAAGATTTTGGAGTGACCCGGTCGGCTTCGGTCAGCGCCTTGTAAAAATCCTGATACGCTTCTTTCGAAAGGGGGCAATTGAGATAATCTCCCTCAGCAGATTCGTAACGGGACGCTTTAAACACAATCGATCGGTCAATCGATTCGGCCTCGATGATCGGAGAAATCGCGTCAAAAAAATAAAGACGTTCGGCCTGGGTCAGGCGGCTCAAAGACTCCGCGAGAGAAGAAGAGGTCAGCGGGCCTGTGGCGATAATGAGGGGGCGGTCGGGCGGAACTTCTTTCACCTCTTCCCGTAACAGGGTGATGTTGGGATGGCTCTCGATTTTATGGGTAATTGTTTTTGAAAACAGCTCGCGGTCTATCGCAAGGGCAGAGCCGGCCGGAACCGAACATTGATCGGCCGCCTGAAGGATCAAAGAGCGAAGGAGCCGCAGTTCGCTTTTTAAGAGGCCGGGAGCGGAAAAGGAGTCGTTTGAACCCAAAGAGTTGCTGCAAACCACCTCGGCCAGCCCGGAGGTGACATGCGCTTCGGTCATCAGCACCGGACGGGCTTCGTAAAGGGTGACTCGGACGCCCCGCTCGGCCGCCTGCCAGGCCGCTTCGCTTCCGGCAAGACCCCCGCCAATAACAACTAGTGTTTGATTTGCCATGCGGTTATTGTAGGGGAAATGGCAGGTCTGTTCAAGGTTAAATCATAGAGATGGATTATAACCAGAGGACGAGACATTTGGCGTTACCCCCTCCCTTAATAAACTCGGAAAGATCAAGGGGGAAGACTTCAAAACCTGCTTTTTCGAGTTTTTTCCGGGTGGTTTCCGGCCCGGTTTGAAAAATAATCTTGTTGCCGGAGACGATGGCATTGGAGGCAAACAGATCGGCTTCGTCCGGAGCTAACGGAATAAGCTCTTTAACCCTCGACGCAAGGATTTTACGGCTTTTCGGACTGAACGCTTCGGG
>JBGPKT010000026.1:0-23547 GCA_041486115.1 Nitrospiria bacterium
GCACCGGGAATATCTCATCGAAGGGGTACAGTTTCATCCGGAGTCGATCCTGACGACGCATGGAAAAGAAATTCTAGAGCGGTTTATCCACCTACGAAGTGCGGAACGGTTTGTCCGCAAGCTTGCACACAACCGAACCATTCAATGATCAAACAATCGCTCTCGAAATTAATCGAAAGAGTCTCTCTCTCCGAAGAAGAAGCGTATGAGGTAATGAAACTGATCATGGAAGGGGGAGCGACTGAGTCCCAGATTGCCGCCTATATGACCGCTCTCCGGATGAAAGGGGAGACGGTGGCAGAAATTGTCGGTTCGGCCAGGGCGATGCGCGAAAAGGCGATCCGGATCACCTCGAACGCGCCGAGGACTGTCGACACCTGCGGAACAGGCGGAGATCAAAAAGGGACATTCAATATTTCCACGACATCGGCCTTTGTCATCGCCGGCGCGGGATTAACCGTTGCCAAACATGGGAACCGCTCGGTCTCTTCCTCCTGCGGGAGCGCCGATGTATTGAAAACGCTTGGAGTAAAAATCGACCTTCCTCCTGAAAAAGTTGAAACCCTCGTCAATACCATCGGGATCGGATTTTTGTTCGCTCCCCTCTACCACGGATCGATGCGGCATGCCAAAAAACCGAGAGAAGAGACCGGCATCAGGACGATTTTCAATATTCTCGGACCGCTGACGAATCCCGCTTCGGCAAGCATTCAGGTGGTCGGAGTGTATAAAGCGGAACTGACCGAGTTGATGGCAAAGGTCCTGGTCGGGTTAGGGACAGAGCACTGTTTTGTGGTCCATGGCATGGACGGACTCGACGAAATCTCCCTGACCGGTAAAACGCTGGTGGCCGAAGGATACCGGGGAGAGGTGAAAAGTTACATGATTGAACCGGAGGACTTTGGTTTTAAAAAATGCGCCTTATCCGATCTCATCGGCGGGTCGGCGGAGTTGAATGCCAAAATTCTTTTGGGGGTCTTAAAGGGAGAAAAAGGGCCGAAACGGGATATCGTTCTGCTTAATTCCGCTCCGGCGCTGGTCGCCGCCGAAAAAGCCAAAACCCTGAAAGAAGCGATCCCTCTGGCGGACGAATCGATTGATTCCGGAAAAGCCCTGGAAAAACTGCAGAAGCTCATCACGCTTTCCAACCAACCGGATTAGACTATCGATGTTTTTAAGTGAAATTATCAGGCAGAAACAAGAGGCGGTCAGGGAGAAAAAAACAAAAAAATATCTGGCCGAAATGAAATCAAAAATATCCCGAACCCCGAAAAAAAGGGGAACGGGCCTGTTTCAGGAGGCGCTGTCCCGCAAGGGGCCGCATCCGACCGGGACCCCGCTTCATCTGATTGCAGAAATTAAAAAAGCCTCCCCGTCGAAAGGGATCCTCCGCGAAGATTTTCAACCGATTGAAATCGCGGGGCTCTATGAGCGCTCCGGGGCATCGGCGATTTCCGTTCTGACCGAAGAAAACTTTTTTATGGGGAGTCTGGCCATTTTAGAAGAGGTCAGGGGAAAAGTCTCTCTCCCGTTACTTCGAAAAGATTTTTTAACAGATGAAATAGAAATTATCGAAGGGAAAGCCTTTGGGGCCGATGCCATTCTCCTGATTGTCGCTATCCTCGAACCGGTTCAGTTGAGGGAATACTTTCTCCAGGCAAAGGAGACCGGATTGGATGTGCTGATCGAAGTCCATTCGGAAAAAGAGCTTGAAACAGTTGTGGAATGGGCCCCGGTCATCGGGATCAATAACCGGGATCTGGCCACGTTTAATGTCGATACGGGAACGACCGGGAGACTCCTGAAATATATTCCTTCAGACAGAGTCGTGGTCAGTGAAAGCGGGTTAAGCAAAAAGGAAGATCTTTTCCCTTTAATTGACGCCGGAGTTCATGCGGTCCTGATCGGAGAGGCTTTTATGAAAGAAAAAGAGATGGCCCCGGCGATTGAAAAGCTCTTTCCAAAACTTAAAGACGAGCGTTAACATGGTGAAGGTAAAAATCTGCGGGATCACTAACCTCGAAGATGCGAAGAGCGCGGCTGAGTATGGCGCCGATGCCATCGGTTTTATTTTTTATCGAGAAAGCCCCCGTTATATTCCGGTTCAAAAGGCCGCGGACATTATACGGGCGATTTCTCCTTTTGTTCTGACCGTGGGGGTTTTTGTCAACGAGACCCCCGAAATTATTCATGAAACGGTAAAGCGCTGCAGCCTTTCACTCGTTCAGCTCCATGGGGATGAAACTCCGGAGTTCTGCGGGTCATTGAATCTCAGAACAATAAAAGCGATCCGGGTGTTCAAGGAGGAGGATTTAAAACCCATAGACGCTTTTCCGGTCGAAGGGATTCTGGTCGATTCGTACCAGCCAGGCCAGTTTGGAGGAACCGGGTTGGCGATCAACTGGAACATTCTCAAAGGAATATCGAAAAACAGGCCGGTCATATTATCGGGCGGATTGACGCCCCAAAATGTGGAAGAGGCGATCGAGACGGTCTCCCCTTATGCGGTCGATGTCAGCAGCGGGGTTGAAAAAGAGCCCGGGAAAAAAGATCGGGAGAAGATGAAACAATTTATACAAATCGCCAGGGGAACGATATGAAAACCAGACCTGATTCGAGAGGATATTTCGGCCCCTACGGCGGCAGGTTTGTCCCCGAAACGCTCATCCCCGCGCTGGAGGAGCTGGACGAGGCCTACCAGTCGGCTAAAAGAGACCCCGCCTTTAAAAAAGAGATCAGCCATTATCTTCAGGACTATGTCGGACGCCCGACCCCTCTCTACTTTGCCCGGCATCTGACCGAAACCCTGGGGGGAGCGAAGATTTATTTAAAGCGTGAAGACCTCTGCCATACCGGCGCGCATAAGATCAATAACACCATCGGCCAGATCCTTCTTGCCCGGAGAATGGGAAAGAAAAGGATTATCGCCGAAACGGGGGCAGGCCAGCATGGCGTGGCCACCGCCACGGTGGCGGCCTTGATGGGGATGGAATGCGAGATCTACATGGGGCTCGAAGATATGGAGCGCCAGTCTTTAAACGTTTTCCGGATGAATTTAACGGGAGCAAAAGTGATCCCGGTTAGAATCGGGAGCCAAACCCTTAAAGATGCCATTTCCGAGGCGATGAGAGACTGGACGACGAATATCAGGTCGACCCATTATGTGCTGGGATCGGTTCTGGGGGCGCATCCTTATCCGATGATGGTCCGGGATTTTCAATCGGTCATCGGAAATGAGGCGCGGAAACAGATATTGAAAAAGGAAGGAAGGCTCCCGGACTATTTAATCGCCTGTGTCGGAGGAGGGAGCAACTCGATCGGCCTCTTCCATGCTTTTCTAAAAGATCGGAAAGTGAAGATGGTCGGAGTCGAAGCCGGCGGGCTGGGGATTACGAAAGGCCGGCATGCGGCGAGATTTTCGGGAGGGAGGATCGGCGTCCTTCAGGGAACGAAAACCTTTCTCCTCCAGGATAAAGAGGGCCAGATCGAACTGACCCATTCGGTATCGGCAGGCCTCGATTATGCGGCGGTCGGACCCGAGCATAGTTTTTACCGCGATCTGGGGAGGATCGAATACCTGTCGATCAATGATCGGGAAGCGCTAAAGGCGTTTGACCTGTTGAGCCAGACCGAGGGGATTATCCCCGCGCTCGAAAGCGCCCACGCGATCGCCTATGCCGCCCGGCTTGCCCCGGAGCTTTCCCGCAAACAGGTGATGATCGTCAACCTCTCGGGACGAGGCGACAAAGATGTTCTGCAGGTCGCTAAACGAAAAGGAATTCCGCTGAAATGGTAAATCCATCTATTGAAAACCGGATCGACGAGGCTTTCCAGCGCTTAAAAAACAATCGGGAAAAGGCGCTCATCACGTATGTCATGGCGGGAGACCCGAACCTCGACATGACCGAAAAGATTATTCTGGCGCTTGAAGAGGGGGGGGCTGATCTGATAGAAATCGGAGTCCCTTTTACCGATCCGCTGGCCGACGGGCCGGTCATTCAAAAGGCGGCTAGCCGGGGGTTGGCGAGCAAAACGACCCTTGCGGGAATTCTGAAAATGGTCCGACAGCTCCGCCAAAAGAGCGCGGTTCCGCTGATTATAATGAGTTATTACAATCCAATTCTCCAGTACGGGGCGGAAAAATTCGCGGCCGATGCTGTCCGGAGCGGGGTGGACGGGGTGATTATTCCCGACCTCCCGGCAGGAGAGTCTCCGGAGTGGGAAGCGTCGGCGAAAAAGAATCAATTAAAATCCATTTTCCTCCTGGCGCCCACCAGTTCGAAAGATCGGATAAAAAAAGTGGCAAAGGTGTCATCGGGATTTATCTATTATGTCGCTTTAACCGGCATTACCGGAGCAAAACTCACGATCAGCCGGGAGATTGGAAAAAAGATAAAAGAAATCAAACAGGTTGCCGATCTCCCCGTGGCCGTAGGGTTCGGGATTTCAACGCCGGATCAGGCGCATGACATATCAAAAGGGGCCGACGGAATCATTGTCGGTTCGGCCATCGTCAAAAGAATAGAAGAATCCCCTTCAACCGGTCTCCTCCCTCCACTGACCGTTTTTATCAAATCCTTGAAACACGCCCTGAAATAAGTGGTAAAAAAAAGATGGGGTCAGTTCTTGACTTTGCACTTCTGTTGATATAGAGTTTCTTCATGGCAAGACCTTTACGAATAGAATATCCGGGAGCGCTCTACCATCTGACTGCCCGTGGAAACCGTCAACAGGACATCTATCTAGATAATCAAGATCGGGACCTTTTTTTAAAATTACTGGGCCGGGAAATTCATCAGCAAGGCTGGAAGTGTTATGCCTATTGCCTGATGACCAACCATTACCACCTGCTAATAGAAACTCCGGATGGCAATTTAGTGAATGGAATGAGGAGGCTCAATGGTGCCTACACACAAGCGTTTAACCGACGTCATGGGGTGGTTGGTCATGTATTCCAGGGTCGATACAAAAGTATCATCGTTGATCGTGAGAACTACCTCCTTGAATTATGCCGATATATTGTGCTAAATCCGATTCGCGCGGGAATCGTTGTACAAATAGAAGAATGGCCCTGGAGCAGTTTTCCGGCGACAGCGGGTTTGGTAAAATCACCGGAATGGCTAGAAATAAAATGGGTGTTGGGACAATTTGGAAGCGGCGAAAGATCAGCTAGGGTTGTTTACCAGAAATTTGTGGAAGAAGGAATAAATGCTGGAACTCTTTGGGAGAAACTGCGAGGGCAAATCTGGTTGGGAAAAGAGGAGTTTTTAAAGAAAAGCGAAAAACAAATTGAGCAGTATTCCTTAAGTGAAGTGCCAAAAGGACAATGTCACCCCATGAGGCCCCAAAAAGAAGAAGTCTTAAATAAAATATCTCAAATATATGGGGTGGCCCAAAGGGAAATTTTAAAACGTCAACATCAAGAAGCTTATCAGTCTGCAGTGTATCTCTTCAGGCAGGTGGTTAATTTGAGGTTAAAAGAGGTGGCAAAATTGTTTGGTATTTCTTCTTCACGGGTGTCCCACATTCAACGGCAGGCAGAAAAAATAAAACCTGATCAGAATTTACAAAAATTAATGAGGATGTATAAAGTCAAGAACTGACCCCATTTCCTTCCCGTCAATAAGGAAATTACCCGGTGTTGCGCATGCCGGTGGCGATGCAATTGATCGACAGGAGCATTGCCTGGGTGAGTTCCTCTCGATTGATCTGCACTGCCGTGTCTCCCGAACGGAGGAGGCGGAGAAGCCTGACCTGAATATAGTGGATTGGGTCGATGAACGGATTCCGAAGCTGTATGGAGTGTTGTAGGGCAGGGTCATTATCGAGTATCGATTCGGATTGCGTAATCATTAAGATCATCTTCATGAGCTTTTCATGTTCTTCGCTGACGGTTTTAAAAACAAATTCCTGAACCTCATTTTCTGTTACCAGCCCGGAATAAAGTTTGGCAATATGCATGTCGGTCTTAGCCAGCGTCATTTGAATATTATCGATTAAATTCGAAAAAAAAGGCCACTGTTGATACATTTCGCCGAGCAGGCGGAGATGTTCCTCTCTGTTCTGATGGATAAATGCCTCTATGGCGGAGCCAATGGGATACCAGGCCGAGATCAGATGGCGGTTTTGCGTCCAGCTGAAGACCCAGGGAATGGCTCTCAGGTCTTCAATCCGGTGGCCCTTTTTGCGGTAAACAGGCCTGGACCCGATATTGAGAAGCCCGATTTCGGTGACCGGCGTCCCCTGATTGAAATATTGAACCAGGGCCGGGTTTTCCACAAGTTCCCGGTATCTCAGGTAAGAGATTTCGGAAATGATATTAAAGGCATTTTCGTAGGTTTGTTCTTTGGCCGACGTTCTTTGCGGCTTTAAGCTGGCCGTAATGACCCCTGCCGCCATCAGCTCCAGATGATGAAGCGCGGTCCCTCTGTTGGCATACTTTGAAGAGATGACTTCTCCCTGTTCGGTGATCTTGATCTGGCCGTTGACGGTCCCTTCAGGCTGGGCCAAAATGGCCTTATGGGTGGGACCTCCTCCGCGTCCTACGGTCCCCCCCCGGCCGTGGAAAAGTCTTAAATTAATTTTGAATTTCCGGGAGAGGGCGGTAAGTTTCTTCTGGGCGAGATACAGCTCCCACGAAGCAGTCAGTATTCCGCCATCTTTGCTGCTATCGGAATAACCGAGCATAATTTCCTGAATATGGTTTCTCCCTTTTAAATAGGCCTTATACGAAGGGTGCTGATAGGCCTCCTCCATGACTGAAACCGCATTTCTTAAATCCTCAATCGTCTCAAAAAGAGGAACAATATCAATTCTGGCCATCGGCGTTTCCTGATCCCAGGACCCGTACAAGCCCGCTTCTTTACAGAGGACCAGGACGGTCAGGATATCGCTCAGGGACGAGGCCATGCTGACAATATAACTCCCGATGACATCCGGTCCCAGCGCATCCTGGGCTTTTTTGATGACATGGAACATGCTGAGGACTTCTTCTGTTTCTTTTGAAAAAACCATCCCGATCGGGATCAAAGGCCGGATCGTCAACAACTCCCTGGAGAGCAGAGACACTTTTTCTTTTTCGGAGAGGGATTCAAATGCGGGGTGGATTTTGGTTTTATAAAAAACCTCATACAGCGCTTTCCGGTGCTGGCCCGCTTCCTGCCGGATATCGAGTGCGGCGAGATGAAACCCGAATATCTGGATCTGCCGGATAAAAGGGGAGAGCAGCGAGGCCGAAACGAGATCTCCTTTGTTCGCGTGTAAAGAACTCTTGATGAGTTCAAGCTCATGGAGCAGGGTCTGAGGAGCGTCATACCCTTTGAACAGGGAAAGCTTTTCCTGATTGACCGGTTTTCCCTCCAAAGACCATTGGTTGTAAAGTCTGGTCTCTTCGAGCTTTAGTTTGATCGTGGACAACTTCTGGCGGTACGGTTCATGGATATTCCGAACCGCGGTCGTTTCGGGAGCGGAACCGAAGAGTGCGATGTCTTCTTCCAGGCTTTTAGCCAGATCGGGCGTAATGGAAACGAGATGCCGCGACTGGCTGAAGTCCTGGATCAGCGATTCGATCGTCTCCAGATAGAGGGAAAGTATAAAATCCTTATGGGTCCTTAATGTCCATTCTGTAATGGTTGAGGTAACATGAGGGTTTCCATCCCGATCACCCCCCGCCCACGACCCGAATTTTAGGAAAGAAGGTATTTCCGGAAGGGGCAGATTCGACTTTTGCAGCTCTTTTTGAAGATGGTATTCCACCTCCTGATAAAACTGGGGAATCACTTTATAAAAGGTTTCTTTAAAATAAAAAAGGATCCCCCGAACTTCTTCATAAACGGTAGGGCGTTCCAGAAAAATATCCCCCGTTTGCCAGAGGAGCGAGATTTCGTTGAGGATATCCTGCTCCAGGATTTCCATTTCCCTCGGAGTCCAGATCGGATTGAGTTTTTTAAGGATTAAAAGGTAAATTTTCCGGTATTTTCCGAGAATGATCTGCCGTTTGGCCTCGGTGGGATGGGCCGTCATGACCGGCTCAATCCACAACTGGCTCAGGAGATGGAGAAAGGCATGATAGAGTTTGCTTTCCTGGCTGATGGAATTAAAACTCTCCTCAAGGGGATGAGGCCTGTAATGGCTGTCTTTTCTTTGCTGGTCCCTCCGGGCCTGCATGGCAAAGTTTTCTTCCGCGACATTGAGGAGGTGAAACGAGATATCAAACGCCCGGATAATTTTAGCCGTTTGAGCCAGGTCGAGCCCTTCAATGAGCTCGATCAGTTTTTTTTCTTTTGCGGAATCATAATGGGTGCGGAGTTCTTTGCAGAGTTTTCTGAACCCTTCTACCCTGGCAAAAAGTTCTTCTCCCTCCTGGGTCCTGATGACCTTGGCCAGAAGGTTTTCAAGATAATCAATGTCGCCCTGCAAACGGCTGTCCATTGAATAGGAGCTGTTTTTGCTGATTTCCTTCATCGAGCGCCTATTATAGAGTGTTTTAGCCTCAGGTGCAACTCCCCCCTCCGGGCATCATCTGATCCTCTGTCCCTCTGAAGTCCCGGATCCGGGTTGAAAATCCACAGCCTTATGATAGACTTCAATAGTGAGTTTATCGCATGTTTCAGAGTGGTGAAAGGAGTTTCCCATGGATCCTATTTCGGACCCAAAGAACAACGTGAACGAGGGGAAAAAAGTGACGTCCGATTCGAACCCGCTTCCACAGCAAGCTCGAAGCGAGGTGGCGACGCAAGCCCCTGTTGACGATAGAACCGTTGTTTTAACTGGCGCGAAGCAGCCGGACGACATGCAGGTCATCTGGTCAAAATCCGAGGTCGTCCGGGCCATTTCAGGCAAAACAAAAAGGGTTCCTCCTGACAAAGCCTATTCGCTTAAAGTGACGGAAGGCGCTGACAAAGGAAAAGTCTTTCCGCTCGAAAGGAAAGAGCGGTTTTGCATCGGACGAAGCGGGGGGGATCTGGTCATCAAGGATCCCAAGATTTCAAAGGTCCATTGCGTGATCGAATTTTATGACGGAATCGTGGTCATCAAGGATATGAACAGCACTAATGGGACCCTCCTGAATCAAATGGTACTGGCTGAAGACTTCATTAAAGATGGAGACAGGCTTCAGGTCGGGAATACGACTCTGGTTTTTCAGGGGAATAAATAAAAAAGATGAATATCCTGAATCAGCTTCTTCAAGAGTTTTCTCTGTTCTATCAGGCCTTTCTTGATGATAATCCCCAGGTTCGCTATTTTATGGAGGAATTTACCCGACAGGCCGGCTGGATTTGGGGTGAAATCGTTCGGACGACCCCTGCATCATTAAAACTGGCGTTACTCGTTCTTGCCGTGCTTGAAGTGGCATTGATCTTTTCCCGGGTCTTTATCGATTCGCCGTTTGTGAGTTGGATTCTTAAAATTCTTCCGAAATCCCTTTACCGGAAGACCCTGATCAAAAGAGCCGAACGATTCGCGAAAAATCACAAATATCTGATTGCGGGAAAGTTATACGAAGCCGTGGATGAACATGCCCGCGCAGTCGCCATGTATATTAAAGGGGAGGACTTCCTTCAATCAGGAAGGGTTTATGTAAAAATTGAAAAATTCCGCGAGGCCGCCCGTATTTACGAGGAAGGAAAAGAATTTGGAGAAGCCGCAAAATATTACGAAAAAGAAAAGCTTTACGCCAAAGCCGGAGAAATGTACGAGAAGATAAAAGACTTTTCCCGGGCGGCGGCCAACCTCGAAAAACAGGTCGAAGAACTCGAAAAAGAACCGGTCACCCCGGAACGTAGCAAGAAAATCGAGGAGGTTTCGGCCAGAGGGGGAGACTATTTCTTAAAATCCAAAAACTTTCTCTCCGCGGGTCCACTGCTTGAAAAAGCGAGTCAGTTCGACAAGGCGGCATTTGCCTGGTCAAAAGCCAAAAATTCGCTTTCCACCGCAAAATGTCTGGAAATGGGGTCCAAATTCAAGGAGGCCGCGAAAATTTATATGGCAGAGGGAAAACTCGAAGAGGCCGCAAATTGTTTTGAAAAAGGAGGGAGCTTTTTTGAGTCGGGAGACATTTATAAAAATCTCGGGAATACCGACCGGGCGATCAGCCAGTATCAAAAAGTGACGTCCCAGTCAAAGAATTACGATCAGGCCTCTCTTATTCTGGGCGACCTTTTCCAGCAAAAAGGGATGCTCGGACCCGCAAAGGAAAAATATCAAAAGCTGATCGAGCGAAAAGGGGTGTCGCGTGAAAACCTTGAGATCTTTTATAATCTGGCGCTCTTAACTGAAACGACCGGACATTTGCACGAAGCGATTTCTCTCTTTGAAAAAATTATAGCGGAAGATGTCAGCTATAAAGATGTTTCTGTCCGGCTGGAGCAGTTAAAGGAAAAAGCCCAAATAGCCTCGCAACTGACTCCGGAGGAGAGCGAAGCCCATACGGTGACTAACCGGTATAAAATCATCGGGGAATTGGGCCGCGGAGGGATGGGGATTGTCTACCGGGCCGAAGATACCGTTTTAAAAAGGATCGTCGCCTACAAGAGCCTGCCCGATACCTTCAAGAGCAACCCTCAATTTCTGGAAAGTTTCATGCAGGAGGCCCGGACGGCCGCGGCGTTAAACCATCCCAATATTGTGACCATTTATGACACGGGCAGAGTAGGAAATAATTATTATATTACGATGGAATGTATTGATGGCATCACATTAAAGGACCTTTTAGTAAAAACCAAAGGCCCGGTTCCAATCCCTATTGTCATGGGAATCGCGCGCCAGCTCTGCCTCGGTCTGGAATATGCTCACGACAGGAGCGTGATACATCGCGATATCAAACCGGCCAATCTGATGCTGACCCGTGATAAAATAGTGAAGATCATGGATTTTGGCCTGGCCCGCCTGCTGGATGAAGGGGCCTGTGAAAAGACGACGGTTAAAGGGACCCCCTATTATATGTCCCCGGAACAGATCCTGGGGAAAAATGTAGATGCCTCTACTGATCTTTATGCCCTCGGCTGTACGCTCTATCATCTGGTCGCGGGGAGGCCCCCTTTTATGGACGGGGATATTTACTATCACCACATGCATTCAACGCCGGAGTCTCCAAAAAAATATCAGGATAAGATTCCCGACTCCCTGGCGAAAATCATCATGAGGTGCATCGAAAAGGATAAATCGTCCCGTTATCATAACCCGAAAGAAATATCAGATGATCTTTCCCGGATCGCCCAGGATGAGGTAAAAACCGCTTGAATCTTGAAATCAAGATCCCTTCAATAAAAACGTTTTTTGAAAAGAAAAAGTTTTCCATTTCCCTGGTCAACAGCATGTTTAAAAAAATACATGAAAAGAAAGAGGAACGGATTGATTTAATGGTGGGGGAGACCCAATCAAAAAATATTTATCTGGTGATCCAGGAGGGAGAGCCGATTGGCCAGTTTTATATCGAAAATAAATCCTTTAAATCTATTACCGGGAGGGATTATTTTAATCTTCTTCAGACGCTTCCCGACAGTTTTCTTTCCTATTATACGATTGATCCTGTTTTTGCCAAATGTCTCTTGATCCCTTCGCAGAATAAGCCGGTTTATAAAGGGGCAGTGATCGAAAAAGATCTTAAAAAAAAGATAGAGACCATTCAAAACGATCAGGGTGAAAATATGATCTTTTTGAAAGAAAATAACGAGGTCAACTTTTTCTATTTCAAATACGGGAGAGGCGTGGAGTCTTATTTCCACCAGGAGAATAAAAAACCGGCTGAAAGCGCCGTGGCGGATCAGTTCCTGGTCTATGTTCTCGGCCGGGATGTTTCCTTATTAACGATGGAGGTTTACCACAACCCCAAAATTGCCCCTTTGTTGAACCCTCCTTTAACGAAAGAAGCGATAGCGGAAGGGGTCGTCGAGTTTTTCCAGAAACAGAAGCATGAACCGACGCCGGCCCATGCGCTTGATTTTGAACCGGACGATGAGGCTCCTCCCGAGGCTCCGGCCCCCCTTTCGCCAGCGGAAAAAGAAGAAACGGGAGCCACCACCCAGCCTCCCATCCGAACCATGAATCGGTCGAACCCGAAACCGGAAGGGAAATGGTATTTTGAACTGGTCGGGGGAGAGCAGATGGGGCGAAGAACGGGATTGAAAAAAAACCAGCTTACCATCGGGAGAATGAAAACCGATATCATGCTGAGCGATGCAAAAATCTCCAGACAGCATGCGGTGATTGAGTGGACCGAGCAGGGGTGCCGCTTTACCGATCTGGGAAGCACGAATGGAAGCTTCATTAACGGCCAGCCGGTCAAAACCCAAATCCTGAAACCGGGAGATATCATCCGCCTGGGCGGGACGCTGATCAAAGTCATCGTCGAATAGGGGCTCTCGCTCCCATGGTGACAGGTCAGGGGAACAATCCTCTCTTGTTATTTTCGGAATTTTCTTCCTATAATTGTTCTTATGAGTGAAAAAGAGACGAGAACCCTCCGGATTTCGGTGGGAGACATGGATTGTCCCGATTGCGGGTTTAAAATTGAAAAGCGGCTCCGACAGCTTTCGGGTGTTAAAGCCGCCGAAGTCAATTTTATGACGACGTTTTTGACGGTACATTATCAGCCATCCGAAATCAAACCCCGGTCCATCGAAAAGGAAGTTGAAAATCTCGGGTTCTCAGTCAAAGGGCCTGAGCGTATCTTTCAGACTCAACCGGTTGAATTCCTATCCGACCTGTGGACCGGCGGATCCAAAGACCGGAAAAAGACCTATCTGTCTACCGCTCTCTGTGCCCTCCTGGTCTTACTCGGATTCCTTTCATCTCTGCTATCAATTCCTCCACTGGTTGGAAAAATGTTTTATTTCAGCGCGATTTTGCTGGGGGGGTATTCTTTTGCCGCAAAATCGTTTTATTCCTTCCGGCACGGGATATTGGATATGAACGTCCTCATGTCGCTGGCGGTATTGGGAGCGGTTCTCCTCGGAGATAATCTGGAGGCCGCTTCGATTGTCGTGCTGTTTTCCTTCGCCCAATGGCTTGAAACTTACAGCATCGACCGAAGCAGAAAAACGATCCGTCAAATGGTCGATTTCGCCCCGGAAAAGGCTTCTGTCCGGAGAGGGGGGCTCGATCAACGGGTTGCTGTCGGGCAGGTGAGAGCCGGTGAAAGGGTCATGGTCCGTCCGGGAGAAAAAATCCCTTTTGATGGAAAAATCGTCAAAGGGTTTTCAAGCGTCAATCAGGCGTCCATGACCGGCGAGTCTCTTCCGGTCGACAAAAAAGAAAACGATCAGGTTTATGCCGGAACGCTGAATTTGCAGGGCTCCCTCGAAATCGAGGTAACCCATTTATGGAAAGAGAGCCGGATGGCCCGGATCATCCATATGGTCGAAGAGGCCAGCGGAAGAAAAGCCCCGTCCCAGAGGTTTGTCGATGTTTTCGCGAAATATTATACGCCGGCTGTGATCGGTATTGCCTTTTTGGCCGCCGTTATTCCGGCGCTATGGTTACAGGGGGATCTGAACGCCTGGTTCTACCGCGCGCTGGTACTGGTGGTGATCGCATGTCCCTGCGCCCTGGTGATCTCGACCCCTGTCACCATTATTTCAGGCCTTTCAACTGCCGCCCGGGAGGGAATTCTGATAAAAGGGGGGCTCTTTTTAGAAGAGCTGGGAAGGATTAAAACCTTTGTCTTTGATAAAACGGGCACGCTGACGGCCGGAAAGGCCGAAGTCAAAGGGGTTTATCCATTGGCGGGAACTCCTTTCTCGGTCATCCAGACTGCCGCTTCAATTGAAAAAGACGCCAGCCATCCTGTGGCCGAGGCGATTGTCGCGTATGCAAACCGCGAGAAAATAGGTTTGACCGCTGTCCATGATTTTCAGGCGCTCCCCGGCCTGGGGGGGACCGGCCAGATTGAAGGACAACCCTGGTTTGTCGGCAACCACCGCTATTTTGAGGAGCGGGGACTTTGTTCAAAGCGAATTGAAGAGACCCTTTTTCCTCTGGAGTCCCAGGGGTATACCTCCATTCTGGTGGGGAATGAAAGAGAGGTGTTGGGGATCATTGCGTTATCCGATACGCTTCGGTCTGAAACCGGCGAGGCGTTGAAAAGGCTGAGAGAAGAAGGGATCGAAACCATTTCGATGCTCACCGGAGATAACCGGGTGAATGCCTCGGCCATTGCCTCTCAAATCCGCCTGGATGAATTCCATGCTGAAATTCTCCCCGACGAAAAAGCCAATATGATCGGCCAGCTCAGGAAAAAGTTCAATAAGGTGGCCATGGTGGGAGACGGGATCAACGACGCTCCGGCGCTGGCGGCGGCCACGGTAGGCATCGCCATGGGAGAAAAAGGGACAGAAGTTTCTATGGAAACGGCCGATGTGGTTTTAATGTCGGATAATCTGCTAAAAATCCCTTTTGCCGTCCGTTTGGGAAAAGAGACCCTCAAGATCATCAAACAGAATATCGCTCTGTCGATCGGAATTAAAATGGTTTTTCTCGCCCTGGCTATTTCCGGATGGTCGACATTATGGATGGCGGTTGCCGCCGATATGGGGGCGTCGTTGCTGGTTATCGCGAACGGCATGAGAATCACACTTCTTCGGCCGCGCTCTTAAGCCGCTTCCCGGCCATCAGCGGCGGCGTCAATCGATCCATTAACCGAAAAAAACAGAACGTCACTCCTTCACAAAGCCCTCGCCCGATGTCGACTCGTATCTATTCAGGACTACGGCCATGGGCGTCTAATAAATAATGTTAACTATGATTTAATGGCTTGACAAAACAAAGTGTCTGGATGTTTAATACAAAGTAAAGTTTTTATTTATGGAAGGACTCGCGCTTGGATCTCTGTTCCAACGACATATCCACCTTCTGCCTCATCGTCTGGACTAGCGTGGAGTGATAGGTCACTAGATGGAGCACGATAGAAAGATCCTGTTTGAAACGATTGTGGAAGCGGCACCTGACGCGATTGTCATCGTCAATCGGGCAGGCCGTATCGTCCTGGTTAACCTTCAGACGGAAAAATTATTCGGGTATCCGCGCGAGGAGTTGCTCGATCAACAGATTGAAATCCTGGTTCCGGAACGGTTTCGGTCCCCCCATATCGGGCATCGCGCCGGAAATCTCGGCCATCCAAAGGTCCGTTCGATGGGAGCGGGACTGGATCTTTATGGTCTGAGAAAAGATGGAATGGAATTTCCGGTCGACATCAGTTTAAGTCCCATAGAGACGGATGAGGGGACTTGGGTGATGAGCGCCATCCGCGATATGACCCATCAGTGGCGGTTGAAGGAAGAACTCTATCGGAAAAATGAGGAGCTGGAAGAGCGAACCCGCCAAATCGAGGTGGCTAACCGGCGGAAGAGCGAATTCCTGGCCAACATGTCGCACGAGCTTAGAACCCCTATGAACGCGATCATCGGCTTCTCGGAATTGATGCATGACGGGAAGATCGGTCCGGTTTCAGATGAACAGCGGGAATACCTGGGAGACATTCTGACCAGCGCGAAACATCTCCTCCTTTTGATCAATGACATCCTCGATCTTTCGAAGGTTCAGTCGGGAAAGATGGTATTTCGGTCCGAACCGGTCGACCTGACGCGATTAGCCAAGGAGACAGGGGATATTGTTCGAACCCCTGCCGCCCGGAAACGTATTCGTATCGAGACCCGCATTGATTTGGCGCTGACCGATATCCATTCAGACACCGGCAGACTTAAACAGATATTATTCAATTACATCTCCAACGCAATCAAGTTCACGCCGGTAGATGGCCATGTCGCGATCCGGATCGGCCCGGAGGGGAGCGAAATGTTCCGGATCGAGGTGGAAGATAGCGGAATCGGGATTAAACCGGAGGATATGGAGAAGCTCTTTGTCGATTTTCAGCAGCTTGACGCGAGTATGTCCAAGAAGTATTCCGGCACAGGACTGGGGCTTGGGCTGACGAAACGGATTGTGGAGGCAATGCGGGGGCGTGTGGAGGCGAAGAGCGAGGCGGGCAAGGGGAGCCTCTTTTCGGCTATTTTGCCCCGAATACTGGACCCGGCGATTCAGAACCCCTTGCCGCTTCCGGGGGCGAAAACCTGAATGGAAGAGAGTGATGGCGGGCGAAGCGCTCCTGATCATTGATGATAATGAGATTAACCTGAAGGTGGAGCGGCTGGCGTTGCAAGCCGGGGGATACGAAGTCCGAACGGCGCGGAATGCCGAGGAGGCCTTGTCAGTCCTGGCCTCCTTTAAGCCGATCCTGATCCTGGTGGATATTCAACTGCCGGGGATGGATGGCTTGACGCTGACCAAACAGTTGAAGGCCGAACCGAAGACGAAGGATATCGTCATCGTGGCCATGACGGCCTATGCGATGAAGGGGGACGAAGAAAGGGCGCTCACGGCCGGCTGCGACTCCTATATCCCGAAACCGATCGATACCCGGAAACTTCCGGGAGAGGTGGAGACCCTCATTAGAAAATATTTCAATCGTAACCGAAATCAATAGATCCGGGAAGCGCAGATGGAAACTAAAATATTACTCGTGGAAGATAATCCGTTCACCCGGAAAACGGTCAAGGCGATCCTTGAAGGGGACGGCTATACCGTCCTGGTCGCGCCGGACGGAATGAGCGCGCTGAAGATGATGGAGGAAGATCCGCCCTCGCTGGTCATCCTTGATCTCCTCCTTCCCGACATCTCGGGTTTCGATGTCTCCCGTCAGATGCGGTCTATTCCTCCGAATGGCGCAACGATTCCGATCTTGGCCTTTTCCGGCCTTTTATCCGGAATCGAAGAGGCCAAAGAAATGGGATACGATTTTTCTGACGTCATTCTCAAGCCGGTTGAACCGTCGCGGTTGCTTGAGGTGGTCCGCTCCTATCTCCCCATAATCACAAGGAAAGTCGAGGCAATGGCCTCGGGACAGACCGTCCTCATCGTGGATGACAACCCTGTGCAGCTTAAACTCCGCGCGGTTCAGCTGCGTCAGGCCGGATTTAAAGTGGTCATGGCCTCCGACGGCCTCGCGGCGCTGAAAGCGGCCAGGAGCTCCCCGCCCGACGCGATTGTCAGTGACATTCTTCTCCCCGGGATGGACGGCTTCCATCTCTGTCAGGCGATCCGGAGCGACCCGAATTTGAGTCATATCCCGGTGGTTTTGAATTCAGTCTTTTTCACGAGTCCTGAGGATCAGCTGCTGGCCCAGCAGGCCGGGGCCTCCCGTCTGATCGAGTGCAGGGCGAACAGCATCGAAACGATTCAGGTCCTGCTCGATTGCCTGAAGGGGAAGATCTGTCAGCCAGTAGCCTCCGTCATTACGGAAAACGACTACTCTCAACGTTTTATCCGGCAGCTCGAAAATCACGCGGCTCTGTATAAAAACCTTCTTCATCAATCGAACTGTCAGGCCGCGGACCTGGCGGTATTGAACGACGTTTCCCGCCTCATGGGGACCACGCAGGATGTCCAATCGATTCTGGAGGCATTGCTCCGTCACACCACCACAACCGGGGAATTCTCGCGTGCGGTGGTCTATTTTTACACCGATCAGGGAGACCTGGCCTTATCCTCCCAGATTGGTTATGACGAGTCGGATAAGAGGGCGCTGGAGACTTTTTTCGGTCATTTCGACTATCTGAAACAGGCTCTGGAGACCCGGCGTCCGACTGTCGTCCCGGCGAAAGGGGGGCCGGAGAATGTTGTGCATGATATCGTGGAGCCGCTCTCTTCATCTTCAATGTTCATCATTCCGATCCTTTTTCAGGAGACCCTCATCGGCGGTCTGATCCTGATGACCCATATCAAAAAAATTCAAGAGGCGAGTTGTTTGAATTTTGCCCAGACTCTGGCGACGCAGATCAGCCACGCAGTCGAGCTGAACCGGTCGATCACTCGCATCAAGGAATCGGAAGAGCGCTTTCGCCAGCTGGCCGAAAATATCAATGAAACGTTTTTTCTGACCGGACCCGTCGGAATGCCCATGATCTATATCAGTCCGGCCTACGAGAGGGTTTGGGATCGCTCCTGTCAAAGTCTGTATGACAGCCCGCTCTCCTGGCATGACAGTCTGCATCCAGAAGACCGCGAGCGGGTGGAAAAACTCCTGGTCGATGTGGAAAACTTTAATACCGAATACCGGATCATCCGGCCGGATGGATCGGTTCGCTGGATCGACGCGCGAACTTTTCCGATTAGGGATCAAAATAACACCGTCTATCGCCTGGCCGGCTTTGCAGAAGATATCACGAAACGCAAACAGGCGGAAGAGACGGTCCATCACATTGCCTTCTTTGACACCTTGACGGGACTTCCCAATCGCAATCAACTCCTGGAAAAATTATGGACCGCCATTCGGAACGACGGCGCCAAAGGCAAACAAATGGCGCTGATGATCATGGACTTGAACCGATTCAAGGAGATCAACGGAACGCTGGGCTATCAGAGAGGGGATCTGATTTTAAAAGAGGTTGGAAAGCGTTTGAAGACCGTCATGTTTGACACCGATTTGGTGGCGCGTCTGGGCGGTGACGAGTTTGCCGTTCTGCTCCGGTACCTGGCACTCCCTGAGCACCTCAACCTTGTTGTCGAAAAAATCCGACGCGTTCTGGAACCAGCCTTCATGATCGAGGGTCTGCTGGTCGATGTCGAGGCAAGCGTCGGAATCGCGCTCTATCCGGATCACGGGGGAAACCCGGAGAGCCTCCTTCAACGGGCGGATATAGCGATGCATGGGGCGAAAAAGTCGGGAATCGATCACGTCGTCTATGACCCCAAGTATGACGAGCACAGTCCCCGCCGGCTCGCGTTGACCGGCGAACTGCGACAGGCCATTGAGAACGACCAGTTATTTTTGCACTACCAGCCTAAAATTGACTTCAAATCGGGTTCTGTCGTCGGCGTGGAAGCTTTAATTCGCTGGATACATCCGCGATACGGTCCTATTCCGCCCGATCAGTTCATTTTGCCGGCTGAACAGACCGGGGTGATCCAACCGCTCACCAGTTGGGTGCTCAAGACGGCGCTTGACCAGTTACAGAAGTGGCGCAAGGAAGGTCTCAAGCTCCATGTCGCCGTCAATCTTTCGGCGCGCAATCTCCATAATCCAAAGCTCCCGGACGAACTGAAGGGCCTTCTTAAGGATTTTGGGATAGAGCCTGGATTCCTGGAGCTTGAGATCACGGAAAGCGCGATTATGATGGACCCGGAAGGCGCGCTGCAAGCCATTACCCGGATGAGCGCCCTCGGAATACGGTTTGCGCTTGACGATTTTGGCGTCGGGTATTCGTCTCTCGCCTATCTTAAAAAACTGCCGGTAGATTCGGTCAAGATTGACAAAATATTTATCGCGGATATGATGTTAAACGAAACCGATCTTGCGATCGTCCGCTCGATCATCAATCTGGGCCACAATTTGCGTCTCAATGTCGTCGCTGAGGGGGTGGAGACCCTTGAAGTCTGGGATCAACTCTTTGCCAATGGTTGCGACGAGGCGCAGGGTTTTTATATGGGCAGGCCGATGACCGTTGTGAACCTGGAGCGCTGGCTAAAATCATCTCCCTACGGCTTAAAATAATCAGGAAATGTCATGAAAAGAAAATGTGACCGTTTATTTTTTAGATTGAAGTTTCTTGAGGATTAAAGCGGCTCCTTTTTTTCCTGACAGGAGCATCGAGCCAAAGGCGGGGCCCATTCGAGGTGTCCCAAATACAGCCGCCACGGATAGACCGACCAGAAAGAGGTTGGGGTATATCTCCCCCGTTTGTTCCATCACACACTTTTCAGATTGAGCCACCCACATGGCGCCGTTTCCAGGGACATTTTTGTGCAAGCCCCGTTTGGCCAGTAGTTGAACGGTGATGGCATCATGGCCGGTGGCATCGACGACGATCTTGCTCTCCAGACCGATCGGGTCGACGTGGGCCGTTCCTTTGGGCATTTCGTAAATCGGGGCATAGTTGACCACGACCCCTTCGAGAACGTTCTTTTCGCCCCGAATAATCAAATCGCGAAGCACCGTCAAATTGAGGACTTTAATTCCCGCGTCAAAAGCGCTCCCAATCAGTTTGGAACAGGCATGAGGCGCGTCGACGATATACATATCTTTTGTGATTTTTTTGCAGGGAACGCCGATTTTTTCAAGAATTTCATGGGCGGGGGCGGCAACGGTCGTTTTGTTCATCAAATATCCGCCAGACCAGAATCCGCCGCCAAGGTGGTTGGTCTGCTCGATGAGAAGGACTTTGACTCCCGATGAAGCGAGTTCTTTCCCGCAAACAAGTCCCGAGGGCCCGGAACCGATAATGATGACATCGGACTCCACCAGGGAGTCAAATTGCTGATAAAACTCCCTGGCAATGGCCCGGGTGATCTCTTTTTCGTAATTGGGCGCAATCTGATAAGGATCTTTCATATTCCCATCGTAGCGTAACTGTTTGCTCCAAGTCAATCTCAACCGGTCTCAAAATCGCGATGTGGGTCATTAAATCGAATGGCGTGGTCTTTCTTTGGTAAAAATGGAAAAAGTTTTCCTTTTTAATTTTTAAGATAATCCTTGCAAAAATAATTTAAAAAAGTATGATAGAGAAGTATTTAAAAATACTTAATTAAATGAAGGGTTTATTTAATTAATATCGGCCAAAAGATTTAATTTGTTTTATTTTTTATAGAATGTATTCTTTGGCCATAAAATTGCATTTATACGCTCATTAAAGTAAACAAATCTTTTAACTCTGAGGTCTCATTGGAAGCATTATTGATTGTATTATCGGCGTGCGTGTTTATCACCCTGCACCAGTATTTATAAGTCATAGGCGCCTTCTTTTAATCCATTTGTCGTATATCAAAATATCTCCAGATACATCCTTCTTTTCTCCCGGCTAAAGGTGAGTTTGTCCTCTCCATCCTCTATGAATCACGAGGATTATTTTATTTGACTTCAGTTTGGCTTGCAGATTAAACTGGAAACAGTTTAAAAAGTTTCGCAAGGGGTGCCACCAGGCTGAGAGTCTTTCACGAGAAGCGACAACCCTTTGAACCTGCTCTGGATAATGCCAGCGAAGGGAGCGTTTCTAAATTAAGAGTGATGGAAACCATGTCTCCTCGGTCGTTGGCATGGTTTTTTTTTGTCCGCTTTTTTACCTGTTTCAGGAGTTTTTGGGGGAGGGTATCGACCATGAGTGATTCAATCAATGAAAAGAACGCCGGGTTTAAAAATAATGGCAAGGGTAAAGTGGAAGTTGAAACGGCGGCCGGCGGCCTGACGGCAAAACCTTTTCCTGCCTCCCGGAAAGTGTATATCAAAGGGAAGATGCCCGGGGTAGAGGTGCCGATGCGAGAGATCGCCATTGAAAAAAATCCTCCTGTGATTGTTTACGATACCTCGGGCCCCTATACCGATCCCGGGAGCCAGATCGATATCCGCAAAGGGCTTTCTCCTGTCCGGTCAAAATGGATTCTGGAGCGGAATGACGTCGAACAGCTTCAGGAATCTTCTTCGGCGTTTGGCCGAATCAGAAAATCCGATCCGAATTTAACCGAACTTCGGTTTCAACATATTCGTAAACCGCTTCGGGCAAAACCCGGCAGAAATGTGACTCAAATGTATTATGCCCGAAAGGGGATGATCACGCCTGAAATGGAGTTTATCGCCATTCGGGAAAATCAGATGCTTGAAGCGGTCGCTCATAACGGAAAGGGGACTTTCCAGCATGCGGGAGAATCTTTTGGCGCTTCGATTCCTTCGAGAATTACGCCTGAATTTGTCCGTGAAGAGGTGGCGCGGGGAAGAGCCATCATCCCGGGAAGCATTAACCATCCTGAAATTGAGCCGATGATCATCGGCCGGAATTTTCTGGTCAAGATTAATGCCAATATCGGCAATTCAGCGGTGGCCTCCACGATCGAAGAAGAGGTTGAAAAGATGATCTGGGCAACGCGGTGGGGATCCGATACGGTGATGGACCTTTCGACCGGTAAAAATATCCATGAAACGCGGGAATGGATTTTACGGAACTCGCCGGTGCCGATTGGAACGGTCCCGATCTATCAGGCCCTTGAAAAAGTGGGGGGGAAGGCCGAAGAGCTTACCTGGGAATTATATCGGGACACATTGATTGAACAGGCCGAACAGGGGGTTGATTATTTCACCATCCATGCCGGCGTTCTCCTCCGGTATATTCCGATGACGGCCGGACGAAAGACAGGAATTGTTTCTCGAGGCGGGGCGATTATGGCGAAATGGTGTCTTGCGCATCACAGGGAAAGTTTCCTTTATACCCATTTTGAAGACATCTGTGACATTATGAAAGCCTACGACGTCTCTTTCAGCCTCGGAGACGGGTTGCGCCCCGGGTCCATCGCCGACGCCAATGACGAAGCCCAGTTCGGCGAGCTGGAAACCCTTGGTGAATTGACTAAAATCGCCTGGAAACATGAAGTCCAGACGATGATCGAAGGGCCGGGCCATGTTCCGATGCACCTGATCAAGGTCAATATGGAAAAGCAGATCAAAGAGTGCCACGAGGCCCCTTTTTATACCCTGGGCCCCTTAACCACTGACATTGCTCCCGGCTATGATCATATTACTTCGGGGATCGGCGCGGCGATGATCGGATGGTTCGGCTGTGCCATGCTCTGTTACGTGACCCCCAAAGAGCATCTCGGCCTGCCGACCAAAGAAGATGTCAAAACAGGCGTCATTACGTACAAGATAGCGGCCCATGCGGCCGATCTGGCCAAAGGACACCCCGGCGCCCAGCAGAGGGACAATGCCCTTTCCGACGCGCGGTTTGAGTTCAGGTGGGAAGACCAGTTTAACCTGTCGCTTGATCCTGATACCGCAAGGGCCTTTCATGATCAGACCCTGCCTTCAGAAAATGCGAAAGTGGCTCATTTTTGCTCGATGTGCGGACCTCATTTTTGTTCGATGAAAATCACTGAAGATGTCCGGCAATATGCGGAGCAGAAGAAACTGGATGAAAAAGAGGCCCTTGAAGCGGGGATGAAAGAAAAGTCGGAAGAGTTTAAAGCGTCCGGTTCTGAAATTTATCGCTAGGACTCACAAGGCTTAAACGGCCCTCGGCTTCCTTTTGAGGAGTCCACCTATCGTTAACCCTCATTGCGATACCTTTTTCCGTATGTTGTTTAAAATGAGGGCTCCTCATTTTTTCGCAAACAATAAAATAGTGAGGTCATGATGTCAAAACTAATAACAGATTCATGGGTGATGGCAGGCGTAAAAAATGTGAACAAATCGATCAAATTTTATGCCAAGTTGGGTCTAAAGCCCGCGATGGCTTCTGATTTTTATGCGGAATTTAATTTGCCCGGTGGAACTGTTTTAGGTCTTCATACGGTTGAGGTTCAAAAAGGAGCGACAAAGAAAAAATTATCCGATGGAGGTTGGGGAATTATGATTCGGGTAAGAGATCTTAAGAAAATGACGGCTAAATTGAAAGAGAATAAAATTAAATTCAGCAAGATTAAAAGTGCTCCGGGCGGCGCTGATTTTTCGTCGATGAATGATCTGGACGGAAATCGCTTAATCTTTGTTGAAATGCCAAAAAGATAGCCCAA
>JBGPKT010000027.1:0-23485 GCA_041486115.1 Nitrospiria bacterium
CAAGATATTTCGATTGGCAGGGAATGGCTCGCGAAGAATTTATGAGGCGAATTATCCCTGATCCAATCGCCTTTTTTAGATCAGGAATGAAGATTTTTACAATCAACGCATCGATGGAATATAAAGCCGAGCTCGGTTTGTATGATGAAATCGAGATAGATGTGAAGACGAGTAACATAAAAAGAGCTAGCTTTGAACTAAACTTTACTTTTACAAACAAAAATACTTCTGCTTTGATTGCAGTTGGTAGTCAACGATTAGCTTTTGTTGGCCCTGACGGGAGAGTTGTTCCAATTCCACTCGAGTTTAAGAAAAAAGGTAATGCCTATCTGATAGGTGCCGAGACAAAATAGTTCGGATAGGGTTGATAAAATAATGTCCATATGAAAATCTACTCTTTGCCGCCTCTAATAAGCGCCCTGCTTTTTATTTCTGCGGGTTTGTTTGTATTTTTAAAAAATAGCAGGACAAAAACCAACCGACTTTTTTTCTTACTTGCCGGCACTACCTTTATATGGCAGTTTAACTGGTTTTTACTTTTTTCAACAACTAGTTTGGGGGTAGCAGTCCCATTAACAAAAATGGGCCACCTTGGGATAATTTTTATTCCGATTGTCTATTATCATTTCATCCTGAATTTTCTCCAAATTAAAGAGAGCGAACGGTGGATGCCTATCCTTTATACAGCAGGATTGACTTTCAGCGCCATTGTCCTTTTTACGCCATATCTCGTGAATGGCGTTCACCAATATTATTTTGGTTTCTATCCTAAGGCGGGGTGGCTACATCCGGCCTTTCTTATTTTGCTTTTTGGTTTGGCCCTCCATGCGTTTTACCTGCTTAATTCCCCTCAACAACAGAATATGAATCCGATATGGATTAGTCAAAAAAAATTTATTAATGCTGCATTCATAATATACATGGGAGCGTCCTCCGATTTTTTGGTCAATTATGGATATGAGTTTTACCCAGTTGGCTTCATATTTATTTTGGCATCATTGAGTATCATCGGGTACTCGATTATTCGCTACCGATTAATGGATATCCAAACAGTTATTCATAAGACCTTCTTGTGGATAGTCACTTCATCTTTAATTATTGTCCCGGTAGGAACAATTTTTTATGCCACTAAAAACTGGATTGAACAATTATCCAATATTCAACTTTCGGTTTTAGTATCAATTTTATTTGCTCTGACTATTCCCTATTTTAAATTTATTCAGCCTCGAATAGATCACCTTTTTCAACGGCGCAAATATGATATGCAGAAGATTCTTCAAGGGATGGTAAAAGAACTCGCTGCATTAAAAAATCTGGACAGATTAATAGAAAAAATTGCGGCGACCATCAAAGAAGCCCTTTATGTTTCTAAAATCACGTTAATGCTTTGGGATGATAAGAGTCAAACCTTTAAGGGTATCGGGACGACGGAAAAGGATATCGTGAATATAGAACATCCATTTTTTAAGTGGATGAAAGAACAAGATCAAGTCATTGAGAAAGAAGAGATAGAATTAAATCCTGAATATAAATCAATCCGGCCTTTGGTTCGATCCTATTTCCAGAAATTTAATGCGAAAGTAGCCATCCCTCTGATTCACGACGGAAACTTGATTGGCGTCATTAATTTGGGAGAAACAGATAATCTCAAACCTTTTTCAAAAATGGACATTGATTTTCTTTCTAATTTAAGGACTGAAGCTTCAATCGCGCTTAGTAATTCTCTTCTTTATGACGATGTCAATAAAATGTCCCTGGAATTAAAGACATGGGGTCAAGAGCTTGAAAATAAGGTAGAAGAACGTACGCGGGAATTAGCTGAAAGTAAAAAGGAACTGGAAGAGTCTTATGCCAAATTAAAAGAACTGGACCGGCTGAAAACCGAGTTTTTTGCCAATGTAAACCATGAGCTTCGAACGCCCTTAACCCTTATTTTGCTCCCTCTCGAAATGATCTTAAATAATGAATACGGCGCAGTCTCTCCTGAAATGAAAAAGAGTTTAACAGCCGTCCGAGCCAACGGACTCCGCCTGTTGAACCTGATCAACGGTCTCCTGGATTTGGCTAAAACCGATGCGGGTAAAATGGTGGTATTTAAAAATAAATATGATCTGAATCTGATTGTCCAGGGAATTGTTTCTTCGCTTTCTTTAATGGCGGATAAACGCAATATCCGACTGACCTATTCGGCAGAATCCGAAATTCCTGAATTTTATTTTGACAGAGAAAAAGTTGAACGGATATTTATTAACCTGATCTCAAACGCGTTGAAATTTACCGGCACCGAAGGATCTATATGGATTTCCCTGGAAGTAAAAGGGGGGTTGATAGAAGCCAGAGTCCGGGATACCGGAATCGGAGTGCCGGCCTCTTATCTGGAAAAAATCTTTGAACGGTTTACTCAGGTAGACAGCTCTTCAAGCCGGAAATACCAGGGGTCCGGGCTCGGGCTGGCCCTTTGCAAAGAATTTGTTGAAATGCATCAGGGGAAAATTTGGGTAGAGAGCGAGCTGGATAAGGGATCGGTTTTTATTTTCACCCTTCCTTTGGTGGTGGAACTTGAAAAAGTTGAAGACCATAAAGACCGGAGGGAAGTGGAGTTCGAAACAGATCTAAAGCGGAGGAGTGAAGATCTAACGAAATCCCTATCGGTCAGTGCCCTTTACCAATCTTCAGACTGGGTAAAACCGGAACAAGGAGAAGAAAAACCCGAAACCGGAAAAAAGAATCGGTATCAGATCCTGATTGCAGAAGATGATCTTCAGATGCAAAATTTCATTTGTTCGATTCTTAGAAAAGAGTATTCCGTATTAACGGCAAAAAATGGGGTCGAGGGGGTTCAGTCGGCCAAAGCTTATATGCCGGACCTGATCATTTCGGATGTCATGATGCCTTTGAAAGACGGTTATCAGCTTTGCAAAGAGGTGAAAGCCGATAAAAGAACCGGACATATTCCGGTCATTCTACTGACAGCAAAATCGGAGTCCTCGAACAAAATTGAAGGTTTGGAACATGGCGCCGATGAATATTTAACCAAACCGTTTAATATGGAAGAATTAACCGCAAGAGTCAGATCCCTCCTGAAGTTAAAGGAGCTTGAAAAAGAGAGCGCCCACTCGCAGAAAATGGCGGCCATGGCGGTGATGGTTGCAGGAGTCGTTCATGAGATCAATAATCCCGTGAGTTTTACCCGGACATCCTGGGAGATCATTTCTGAAGCTTTTGAACGGTTTAAGGTGATCGGAGATTCTTCAGAAATAACCAGCCACAGGGAGGAGCTGACTGGTTTGATCAAGAAGGCCGTTCCGGCGCTTGAAATCGTTAAAAAAGGGATTGACCGGATTCAGGAGGTCCTCAACCGGCTTAAAGTGTTTGATGGCAGCCGGCCCCTTCACTTTGAAAGGCTTTCCCTGAACCGTCTAATGGACCGGTCCGTTGCCCGGCTCGAAGAGGGACTTTTCTCTTTTCCAAAGGAGCGGATTACTTTTTTTAAAGATTATCAATTAAATAAAGAGATCGACGGGATGCCCCTTTTATTAACCCAGTTGTTTGAAGTAATTCTTGATAACGCGATAAAGGCTGTCGGTCAAAAAGGCTCGATCTGGATCAAAACCTGGAGCGATGACGAAGATAAAGTCTGCATCTCGATTAAGGATAATGGCCGGGGAATTAAAAAAGAAAAGCTGGAACATCTATTTGAACCATTTTTTACCTTAAGGAATATTGGAGAGGGGATGGGTTTGGGGCTTTTTCTGGCTTATCAGGTGGTCCAGGCGCATCACGGTTCAATTACCGTTAAAAGCAAAGAAGAAGAAGGGACGGAATTGATCGTTTTGCTTCCGGCCACCCGGCCCAATCCCGGATTTATTCCGAAAGAACACCCTGTTCAACAGACTCATTAATCCTCTATTTTGTTAACTCTGGAGCCGAATGAAAGACGTGGATTACAGAAAGTACTCCATACTTTATGTTGACGATGAAAAAATCGGACTTGAAGTTTTTCAAAGGTATTTTGGAGAGGAATTTTCTGTTTTGACTGCCGCCAAGGGAGAGGAAGCCCTTGAGTTCATCAATTATCATCCCGAAATCGCACTGGTTTTAACGGATCAAAGAATGCCGGGAATGACAGGGGTTGAACTTCTTCAAAAAGTCTCGGAAAATAGGCCTGACATTGTCAGAATGTTGATGACCGCCTTTATCGATTTGAAAACGCTGATGGATGCGGTTAATTTCGGGCAGATTTATCAATGCGTCGAAAAGCCTTATGAACCGCTTCAACTGAAGCAATATCTAAGGAGCGGAATAGAGAGATACTTTTTGATTCAGGAAAGAGACCGGCTCTATTCCGAGAAAATCAAGACCATGCAAAAGATGGCGAGAACGAACCGGCTGGGGGCGATAGGGATACTGGCGGCGGGAATGGCCCATGAAATTAATAACCCCCTGGTTGCGATTCAGACCTTTTTGGAAATGGCACCCCAAAAGAAGACAGAGGAAGATCCTGATTTTTGGGAAAGATTCCATCAGGTGGCCTGCAAGGATGTTGTCAGGATCCGACAGATCATTTCGGAATTGCTGGGCTATTCAAAAAACACGGGAGACTCTAAATTAACGCTTGCCGGAGCTGATTTGAACCTTCTGATCCAGGAGACTGTTTCGCTTCTGGAGAAAGAAGCGGCAAAGAAAAAACTTTCCATCCGGACCCATCTGTCCAGGGAGATCCCTCCTGTGATTTTGGACGCTGAGAAAATAAAACAGGTGGTGATTAACTTGATATTAAATGCGATTCAGGCCACCGAGGAAGGAACGATTACGATCACAACGGAAAAATTCAGCGACAGGCTGGTGCAGATAATGATCTCCGATACCGGCTGCGGCATTTCGGAAGAAAACCTTCAAAAATTGTTTAATCCTTTTTTTACGACCCGGCAGGAGGGAACCGGGCTGGGACTCATGGCCTGCCATCAACTGATCGATGAGCACCGCGGGTCGATTGACGTTAAATCCCTGTTATCCAAAGGGACCACCTTTACCCTTCATCTTCCCCTGGATCCGTTAAAGCATGACAGGCGGCATCCGGAGCGGTAGCCTTTTACCTTTTGTTGATGTTATAATTTTAATAAACATTCCTTCTGTCGAAGGACAGAGGCGATTGTTTTTATCAGTCCTGATCTTTTGCCAGAGCCGAACTCTATGTTAAGAGCAAGCGTTCATATCGAAGATATCCTTGAAAAGGTTTTGGAGTACAATCCCGCCGCGGAGATCTCTTTAATTCGAAAGGCCTACGAAAAGTCGTTGAAGGCTCACGGAGATCAAATCCGTAAATCGGGTACCCCTTATGTAGAACATCCCCTTGAAGTGGCTCTAATTCTAACCCAGCTGAGGCTTGATGTCCCGTCAATTACGGCCGGGTTGCTTCACGATACGGTGGAAGACACCTCTTTGACCCAGGAAGAAGTTGTCCGAGAATTTGGCGGAACCGTTGCCTATCTCGTCGAAGGGGTGACTAAAATAGGAAAAATAAAATTTACCAGCGCCGAAGAGAAGCAGGCTGAAAACTTCAGGAAAATGCTTCTGTCAATGTCCAAAGACATTCGGGTTATTCTGATCAAGCTTGCGGACCGGCTCCATAATATGAGAACGCTGGAATATCTCCCTGAGGACAAACAAAAGCGGATTGCCAGAGAAACCCTCGAAATCTATGCTCCGCTGGCCAACCGTCTTGGTATCGGCTGGATGAAAGCGGAGCTTGAAGACCTCTGTCTCCGCCACCTGAAGCATGAGATTTATTTCAGTCTGGTCAAGAAAATAGCCAGGAAAAAAGAAGACCGGGAAGCCTATATCAAAGAAGTCGTCGATATCATCAACAAAAACCTTAAAGAAAACCATTTCACCGCAGACGTCACCGGACGGTCCAAACATATCTCCAGTATTTATCAGAAAATGGAAAAGAACGGTATCTCCTTTGAGGAAGTATTTGATCTAGCGGCGATCCGGATTATTACCGATACAAAATTCAATTGCTATGCCATATTGGGGCTGATTCATTCTCTCTGGAAACCGGTTCCGGGGCGGTTTAAAGATTATATCGGCGTTCCGAAATCGAACCTCTACCAGTCGCTCCATACGACGGTCATCGGGCCGGGCGGGGAACGGGTTGAATTCCAGATTAGAACTGCCGAGATGCATCAGACCGCCGAGGAAGGTATCGCGGCGCACTGGAAATACAAGGAAAAAGGGAGTTTTGACGAGAAGAACGACGCTGTATTCGCCTGGTTGCGGCAGTTGGTTGAATGGCAGAGGGACCTGTCAGACAACCGGCAGTTTATGAACTCGGTGAAAATGGATCTATTTGCCGAGGTGGTTTATGTCTTTACTCCAAAAGGGACCGTCAAGGAATTGGTCAAAGGGTCGACCCCCATCGATTTTGCATATAGTATTCATACTGAAATCGGCGACCATTGCACAGGGGCAAAAGTAAATGGAAAGATCGTTCCGCTCCGGTATGAACTAAGAAACGGGGATATGGTGCAGGTCCTCTCTTCCCCCACGCAGTACCCCAATAAAGATTGGTTGAAATGGGTCAAAACGCCCCGGGCAAAAACAAAAATTAAACATTGGATTTCCGTCGAAGAGAGAAAGAGAAGCCTTGAAATCGGAAAAAAACTTCTCGAAAAAGAGTTCAGAAGAAACCATCTCAACCCTTCAGCGCCCTTGAAAAGCGATCAATTCCAAACGATTTTAAAGGAACTGGGCGTTTTATCTGTGGAAGAGCTGTGGGTTTTATTGGGTTACGGCAAGATTTCCCCCCATCAGGTCATTCAAAAGCTTCTCCCGCAAGATCCTTTAAAAGAGGGGATAAAAGATAAACCGGCTAAAAAGCCGGGAACGGAAAAAGAGGGGGTCAAAGTCACGGGAATGCATGATATTATGACTCATATTTCCAAGTGCTGCAATCCCGTTCCCGGAGACCCCATAATCGGGTTCATCACGCGGGGGAGAGGCTTATCGATCCATTCCGTAGAGTGCCCCAACATCGACGAGCTCGACTATGATAAAGAAAGAATCGTCGATGTCGATTGGGAAACCCGGACAGATTCAACCTATCCCGTGAAAATTTCCGTGGTAACGGTAGATAAAACAGGCATTCTGGCAAGCGTTTCTCAGGCAATTTCGTCATCGGAAGCGAATATCAGCCATGCCGAAATAACGACCTCGGCCGAAAATAAAAAAGCGACGCTTATCTTTATCATTGAAATAAAAGATCTCCAGCATTTAGAGAGAGTCTTTAAAAATATTGAGAAATTGGAAAGCGTTGTTCAGGTTAAAAGGGTTAGAGGGGGAAGTTAAGCGCGTCAAACCGGACAAAAAAGATGGATTTAATTTTTTTAAAAAGAAGGGGAGGCATCGTTGCCTGATATCTATTTTTTAAATGGCCAATTTGTCGATTTGGAAAATGCCAGAGTCTCCATCAATGATCGCGGATTTCAGTTTGGAGACGGGATTTACGAAGTCATCCGAACGTACCAGGGCAGAATCTTCCATCTGGACGAGCATTTAAAACGGTTTGAGAAAAGCGCCCGGGAAATTGATCTTCCACTTCCATTTTCCCGGATTGAGATGAAAAAGACGATAAAAGAAGCCTGCCTCAAGTCGGGATATCCGATGGCAAAAATTTATGTCCAGATGACCCGGGGAGTAGCGGAGCGGTCCCATGCTTTTCCGGCCGGAATTAAACCGACCTTTATCATGACGGTCTTAAAGCTCTCTCCGTTTCCCTCCGCGCTGAAAGCGTCGGGAGTTGATATGATCACGACCGAAGATTTACGCTGGGGCCGGTGCGATATCAAATCGCTCAACCTGCTTCCCAATGTCCTTGCACAGCAAAAAGCAAAGAAGGCGGGTGTCTACGAAGCGCTCATGGTCCGCAACGGAAAAGTCACAGAAGGTTCAATCAGTAACTTTTTCTTAGTCAAGAATGAGTCGGTGACGACTCCGCCGTTAAGTTCCTTCATTCTACCGGGAGTGACGAGAGATTTGGTTCTGGAAATCGCCCGGTCGCTAAAGATTAAAGTCATTGAAAAAGATATTCCCGCCGAAGACATTTACAGAGCCGATGAAGTCTTTTTGAGCGGGACGACGATTGAAATTGCACCGGTCGTAAAAATAGACGGTAAACCGATTAGCAACGGCCAACCGGGCGCTATCACGCAGACCCTCATGAAAGAGTTCGAGGCCATGACCCTTCGTGAATAGTCAAGATCACGCAAACCCAAATTAACAGGGTCTCTTTTATTGACATTCTCTGACTCTGCTACTTCTGACTCATTAATTTGCTCATGGATGAAAAGTCAATTCAGCCCCACATTATCCGAGATCTCAGGAGACGTACAATCCCTTTCCGTTACCACGTGAGTGTGATGCACAGCCGAACATATTGAATATGAAGAGGGTGGCCAAGGGCCATCCCAAACTTACTATGTCAATAGAATAGCCTGACCCCGTTATAAAAAGGGGCCAGCTATTAGAGTGGAAGCGATTAAAAATAATTCGGAGGGGGTAGAGTTTTTAATTTTTAGCACCTTTTTTCGTAAAGATTAAAAACTCGACCCCTATGTTCAAACGACCCCCCCATGATTATATACTATTTTTACGTTCTCAATTAATTTATCCACCAGGTATTTCCTTTTTGCGGGCGTCGGCAAAATGTGTTATACAGTCATAGGCAGGAAATCAAGTTGGAAATGGAAAATTCAAAGACAGACCAGAAGCTCACGGAAAAAATTGAATTATCCGAACCGGATAAATGGGTCGATTCCTATGGGAATTATCTTTATCGGTGCGCACTGGCCCGTGTGAGGGATCCGAAACTCGCCGAGGACATTGTCCAGGAAACGTTTTTGGCAGCTCTTCAATCCCGGCATAGTTTCGGGGGACACTCTTCGGAGCGGGCTTGGCTGGTGGGGATCCTTAAACATAAGGTGATTGATTATTTCCGAAAAAATAGCCGCGAAGTTCCGGTTGAAACCCCCGAACCTTTTGCAGATGAATTTGAGGGGGTCTTTGACGAAAACGGCCACTGGAAAGGGGATGAAACAGGGCCCTGCCAATGGGACCAGGACCCGGGGAACCTTTTGGAGCGAAATGAATTTTGGGTCGCGCTGAAGAGGTGTCTTTCGAGGCTCCCTTCCCGAATGGCCAACGCATTTTCGCTTAGGGAAATCGACGATATTGGCAGTAAGAAGATATGTGAGGTGTTGAATATTTCGACTTCAAACTTTTGGGTACTCCTTCATCGCGCCCGGATGCAGTTAAGGCAATGTCTCGAAATTCAGTTTTTCGGAACGAAATTCCCTGAGGGGAAGGTCTGATGCGGCAATGGGTCGTTAATTTCTTTTCACGTCATACCCCTTCTTGCAAAGAGATGGTTCAACTTATATCTAATTCAATGGAAAAACAACCTCCAATCCGAATGCGGATTAAAATGTCCCTCCATTTTTTAATTTGTAAATGGTGCCTCCGTTATAAAAAACAGCTTTTCTTTATCAAAAAAATGTTAAAACTCCATCCCGAGAAGATCGAAGAGAATGTTTCGACCTTCCTCTCCCCCGAAGCCCGGGAACGGTTAAAACGGTCTTTAAATCCTAAAACCCGGTAATTTTTACCTCGCGGAACTTTTTTTGTAAGGTTTTCTCCCCAAAAACGACTTCCTTTTAACTGCACAGCTAAATCTTTTAACGAACCGGTTTAATTCACAAATATTTGTAAGGTTTTGTTGATTCAACCGACGAATGTTTGAAGAGTAGATCATTTCAACCACTTTAAAATAACGGAGGAAAATCATGAATCAATTCGTTTTTCGTATCATCCCATTAATGTTTTTATTCAGTTTCGCTTTCTCCAATCTGCCGGTTTTGGCAAAAGAAGCGATGATGATAAAGAAATCCCACACCCTTTTGCTAAAAAGCGCTTCCGAAAACGCCGATTTTACCGAAGTAACTCTTCCCATTTATGAGGGAAAGCGAGGGTCAGAAACAGTTTGGTTTGTGGTCACTGAATCGTCGAAACTGGAGGATGCCAAACACCGACAGGTTCATTATTCCCCAAAAATGGCGAATGCCAAAGGAACCCCTGCTGTTGAAAAGGTAAAAATGAATAACGGAATGATCGAATTTACGGGGAGTGTTATTTTTTCGGGTGAAAGGGTTGTTATTCCCGGACCCATGGGCTTCCCCCCTCAGGAGGCAAAGCCGGGAGCCATCGGCGAAGCCTCCTATACCCCTCTCATTGAGCTTCCCGACGGAACGATTTTAAATGCTCCCCACATTAAAAATGTTACTGGGGCTCATAAAGGATTGGTATCGATCGATTTAAAGAATAAAAAAGCTTCCTTTAGAATGACCCGGGGATTTTTTGAGGGAAAAGTGGTTCATTACACATCCTTTAATGCGTCTGACCCTGGGGTCGCGGCTGTCGAAGCGGCTACCTATACCCCTAAACTGTCGGCGACTCCGATGAAAGGTTCGAACGCCAGCGAGTCAGCGCTTACGGGTTTGGTACCATTTGCGAACGGCCAGACCGGAAAAATGAACCCCAACCGGCAGGGTCTTAGTTCGGCTCTTCTTGGAGAGGGAGATCCTTTTAACGTTGTACAGGAAATTCCAGCGGGTGAAAGGACCCTCTTGTATAGCCCAATGTGGGATGTATACCTGACTTTCTGGAAATCCGCGATGACCCCTGCTAATATGAGTTCAGCCGTGATGGATTTTAAAGAGGTTTTCCGTCTGGCTTCCGAAGGACGGGTAACCGGCCCCGACGGAGCACCGTTGGGGGCGGTCGGGATTGTTGTGAATTGCCCGATCATCAGTATTGATCAATAATCACGGTTGTCTGAAACCCTAATCTGGAGCCCTTTTATCAGGGTTTTCAGATTTGGGGGATAGACGAATCGAATCATCAGGATTTTTTAAGGTGTTTACCCAATGATTCTTCGGGAAATTAATTAAAGGAGGTACCGTGGAGAGGAGAATTTTCTTAAAGGCTATCGCCATGATGGCGGGCGCCCTTCTGGCAAGGTTTTTTGGGCTCCCCGTTGCAGAGGCTAAAAACTCAGAAGATATGTTTGAGATTACCAAAACCGAAGATCAGTGGCGTTCAATTCTAACCCCTGACCAATTTCATATTCTAAGGGAGGAGGGGACAGAGCCCCCTTTTAAGAACAGCTTTCATGACAACAAGGCCCATGGCGTTTATCAGTGTGCCGGGTGTGATCTACCGTTGTTTTCTTCTGACGCAAAGTTTGACAGCCATACCGGTTGGCCAAGCTTTCGGAAACCGATTAATGAATCGGCCATTCGGACGAAAACTGACTGGAAATTACTCTACCCAAGGACCGAGGTTCATTGCAGAAGATGCGGAGGCCACCAGGGGCATCTTTTTAAGGATGGGCCTCCCCCGACTGGGTTGCGGTATTGTATTAATTCGGCGGCTTTAAAGTTCATAGCCGGACAATGATGCCTTAAAAAAATGTTTCAAAGAGACAGGAGTAACATTGATGAAAAGAAACGGTTTTAAGATCTTTTGGATTTGGTTCGGGCTTTGGTTATTAGGAGCAGCCTTTCCCGCAGGTGCAGTAAATAGACCGGTATTAAATGATTCACAAACCGAGGTGGCCACCTTCGCCGGAGGTTGTTTCTGGTGCATGGTCCCCCCTTTTAAGAAACTTGATGGAGTCGTGTCGGTCACCTCGGGCTATACGGGAGGCCATGTCAAAAACCCTACCTATCAGGAGGTCTCGGACGGAGGAACCGGACATGCCGAAGCGGTGGAAATCGTTTACAATCCCCTTAAGATCAGTTACGAGAAACTGCTGGATGTCTTCTGGCATAATATCGATCCGACAGCCGTCGACTCCCAGTTTTGCGATCATGGCAATCAGTACAGAAGCGAGATTTTTTACCATACTGAAATGCAGAAACGGTTGGCAGAGGGGTCTAAAGCCAGCCTGGAAAAGACAAAGCCGTTTAAGGGCCCCATTGTCACAAAAATCAGCCCTGCTTTAAAATTTTACCCGGCGGAGGAATATCATCAGGATTTTTATAATAAAAATCCCATTCGGTACACATTTTACCGCCACCGTTGCGGCCGGGATCAGCGGCTCGAGGAGTTATGGGGAAAATCAGGGTCGGCACATTAAATGTTTTTTAAATTTTGAGGATTTTATTGAAAAAATGCTGTATTTTCGAATTTGGTCAACGGGTTAAATCTTTTGTTGTTTGTTTATTAAAATGAAGGCGGTGGATTTTGATTTTTGGTTTTGTTAAAAAATGTCAATTCAAGATTTGAAGGGAAGGAGGTCAGGGTGACCCCATGTTCCAAACAATAAGAAAAGATTTGACTCGATACCGGATTTCTTTGTATTTTGTCAGCGCAACTAAATCTTTTGACATTTTATCAATATTATTCAGCTAAATCATTATCAACCATTCTAACCAAAGGAGAAAAAATCAGATGAATAAGATTTCCGGAAATTTCTTGAAAGCGGGTCTCATGTATGTGGTATTAGGAATGTTTCTGGGCATCGGGATGGCAGCCAGTCATAATCATAGGATGATGCCGGTTCATGCTCATTTGAATCTGGTTGGCTGGGCTTCAATGGCAATATTTTCCTTATTTTATCAGCTTGTTCCAGAGGCCGCTTCCATGGGTTTAGCTAAAATCCATTTTTGGATTGCCAATTTGGGTTTGTTGATTATGGCACCCGGTATTGCCCTGGTCCTTTCTGGAGTTCCAGAGGGGGAATTTGGCGCTATTGCTGGATCTTTAATTACATTGGGATCATTTCTTCTCTTTATTTTTATTGTGTTTAAAACCACAACGCCAGTAACTCAAAAGGATTGAATGGGTTTGAAAAATAAATCGTGGTTCTTAGCGGGGTTGTGCTGAAAATGACCTGCAGAAAAAGAACTAAAAGCACAGCACAGAATTAGATTAAGAAGTAGATAGTAACTGTTTCCTGTAGTCTTGCATTCATTCAATTCTAAAAAGAATGCAGGTTATAAACAAAACAAAATGAACGGGTCAAGTCGCGTTTTGACTCACCTTATTAGTGTAGAAAAATGAGGGTCACCCAGTAACTGGCCAACCGAGGAGAAAAATGTCTTACATCATCGTAGAACTCCAACAAGGAGACAGGGAGTGGCTTGAGTGGCGTAGTCAAGGAATAGGGGCATCGGATGCCCCTACGATCATGGGGGAGAACCCCTGGAAGACCCCGGCAGATCTGATGGCAGAGAAATGCGGCGGGAAAACAACCGTTTCAAACGCTGCAATGGCGAGAGGCACCGCGCTGGAGCCCGAGGCAAGAAAACGCTATGAAGCCACAGTGGGTATCCGTGTTGTTCCGGTTTGCCTGCAAAGCGTAAAATATGAATGGTTGCGTGCTAGTGTGGATGGAATGGCAATGAACGGAAGCACTATCGTTGAAATTAAATGCGGAGAGAGTGTTTATCGCAAGGCGTCAGCCTCTCGGGCCGTCCCTGATTATTATTATGGTCAATTGCAACACATTCTCGCTATTACCAATCTTCAAAACATTGATTTCTACTGTTATCTGCCAGAGCGACCGGAAGTTCATCTCCGCATAGTACGAGACGATCGTTATATTAAAAATCTCATTGATACTGAGCGATTGTTCTGGGAGCAGATTCTACAGAATAGAAAATAACGGGGTGACCCCCATATTCCGAATTTCTCTGATCATAGGCTATGCCTTTGAAAAACCAGTCGGTTGATATTCAAAAGATAGAAAAAGAATGGAAGTCCCGTGGATTTCAAGGGGGCCTCTGGACGGATCCTCCGGGCCAGGTCTGGAAAGATTATATTCATAACGTCGATGAACTGGTGAGGCTCATAGATGGGGAAGTGGAAATTGAAATGGAAGGATCTACCTATCTCCTCCAAATAGGTGAAGAAATATTAATCCCTGCCAATACTTATCATACCGTCCGGAATATTGGAAAAGAAAAATCCCGATGGCTCTATGCCTATAAACTGTTGCAAGATCCCCTGATATTTTAAATAGTTCAATTACAGAATGCCCTGACCTTGACCTTTGTTGAATAGGGCTTGCAATTCAAAAAACGGTATGGTATAAATAAACGGTTTCATAGGACATTTCGATGAAAGTGGGCTTGTTTTTCGCCCACTTTTTTTGTTTAATGGCTGTTTTTAATTAAAAGTATTTGATTAAATTTTATTGATTGCGACGATGGAGGATCAACTTTCCCGGATAGAAGAGACGATTGTCTCTATCTTAAATTCACTCGATCTGGAGCTGTATGACCTTGAATATGCGGGGAACGCCCGGAAAGGAATTTTAAGAGTGTTTATTGATAAACCGGGAGGAGTGACATTGGAGGATTGTATAAAGGCGAGCCGGAATATCGGCCCGGCCCTGGATGTCTACACCTTTATCGACCACGCTTATACGCTGGAAGTCTCCTCTCCCGGAATTGACCGTCCGTTAAAGAAAATTAAAGATTTCCAGAGGGTTAAAGGCCAGCGGATTTGGGTGAAAACCTTTCAATTGGTTGAAGGCCAGAAAGTTTTCACCGGACAGTTGATTTCGGTCGCCGAAAATGGGACTATAGACGTTTTAATAACGGATCAAAAAAAGAAAAAGACGATAGCGATTTTATTTGAAAATATCGCATCGGCCAATCTCGAAGCCGCCGGATAAGGACTCAATAGACATCATCGGCGCATAAGACTATCAGGTTATCGAAAAACCCTGGTCGTTAAGAAGAGACCAGAAGAAGGGGAAAAGAGTAATGAATCGCGAGCTATTATCTGTCATTCAGCAAATTGAAAGAGATAAAGGAATACCCGGAGAAAAAATCGTTAAAGCGGTAGAGGCTGCTATTTTATCGGCCGCCAGGAAAAAACATGGTTCCGCGGAAAATATCCAGGTTAAACTCGATCCTGAAACAGGTGAAATCGAAATCATCTCATTAAAAAAGATCGTAGAGGTCGTCACAAACCCTAAAGCTGAGATTTCTCTTGAAGAAGCGGTCAAAGTTGACGAGGCGGCTGAATATGGGGATGAAATCGGGCTTTTACTCGAAATGGAAGAGTTTGGAAGGATTGCCGCCCAAACGGCCAAACAGGTCATTTTCCAAAAAGTCAGAGAAGCGGAATGGGAAGCGGTTCAAAAAGAATACGGCAGCCGGATCGGTGAAATTGTTTCCGGCACGATTTTAGGCCAGGAACGGCGTAATTTTATTGTTGAAGTTGGAAAAACAGAAGCCTTGTTGCCCGGTCAGGGACAAATTCCACGCGAAACTTTTCATCGGGGAGACAGGATCAGGGCCTATCTGCTCGAAGTGAAAAGCTCTTCGAAGGGGCCGCAGGTTATTTTATCGAGAAGCGCTCCGGAATTTGTGGCGAGGCTGTTCGAGATCGAAGTCCCTGAAATTAATGAAGGGATTGTCCAGATAAAAGCGGTTGTCAGAGAAGCGGGAGATCGGACCAAGATTGCCGTTGTTTCAAAAGAGTCGTCGGTAGACCCCGTAGGAGCCTGCGTCGGCGTCAAAGGGAGCCGTGTTCAGTCCGTCGTCAGAGAGCTCAGAGGAGAGAAAATAGATATTATTACCTGGACGGAAGACCCCAGGACGTTTATTGGAGAAGCGCTTAGCCCCGCCATGGTGGAAAAAGTTGGAATTAACGAAAAAGAAAGGTCTGCCATCGTGGTGGTTGCGGACAGCCAGCTTTCTCTGGCCATTGGCAAAAAGGGCCAGAATGTCAGGCTGGCCTCCAAATTGACCGACTGGAAGATCGATATCATCAATGAAAGCGAATACGAAAAGGAACGTTCGAAAGAGCGTGAAAAAGAGGTTTCTCTCGCCTTTGCGCAGGAGCAAAAAGCTCAGGAGATGAAAGAACAGGAATCTCTTTCTCAGAATATTCTCCCAAAAGTGTCAGATCTTCCGGGAGTAGGGAAAAAACTCGAAGAAGCCTTGAGAGAACATGGTTTTGATTCGCTTGAAAAAATTGCGGAAGCGACCGAGGCCCAGTTGAGTGATATTCCTCTGATCGGGGAAAAAACCGCCAGGAAGCTGATCGAATCAGCGTTGGGTCTTTTAAAGATCAAAGAATAAACAGGGATCATTTGCAGGATAGGCGGTTTTATTGCGATGGTTATTAGACGGGATTTTTGGAAAAATAGAAGATGAGAGTGTTTGAATTGGCAAAAAAGTTAGGCATCGGAAGCAAAGACCTTGTGACGGTTATTCAGGATCTGGGGATTAAAGCAACCAATCACATGAGCGCCATCCACGAAGCCGATATCCGCGTGATTACCCATAAAGTTTCCGGTAAAGGGGCCGCTAAAAAAGAAACTGCAAAGAAGGCGGAATCCGTTTCTAAAACAGGAAAAGAAAAGCCAAAAGGGGCATCGGCAAAAAAAATTGAAGAAGAGAGGCCGGTCGAAAAGAAACCGAGAATGCTTTTAAAGAAAAAGCCGAAGGTCGAAGAGCCTCCCGTTGCAGAGATACACCCTTCCCCGCCGATGGAAGACGTTTTACCCTCCCCTGATTTGTCCGCCGTGAGTTCTCAAAATGCGGAAACCCTTTCTCTGTCAGAAACTGCCGTCCAGGAGATGGAGACGCTTTCTATGCCGGCTCCGGCCTCCGCTTCGGGAACGGCTCCCTCGACGCTCCCGGCTTCTGTACCTGAAAAATCGGATGAAAAGGCGAAAAAGAAAGCAGAAGAGGAACTGGCTCTCCAAAAAGAGTCTCTGGCAAAAATCAAGGAAAAATATAAAAAGGTAAAAAAAGCAAAACGGGATAAAGAAGGCACCCTTGCCGAAGTCGTTTCAGATACCAGAGAATGGCAGGATTTCAAGCCGATTCATAAGAGGGACGACCGGAAGAGTCCGAGGAAAGCGTTCCAGCCCGCGCCGGTATTGGATATCACGAAACCCCGCAAAAAAGTCATCAAGCTTACCGAAGGGACCACTGTGAAAGAGTTTGCGGAATTAACGGGGATCAAGGGAGGGGTGCTTATTTCAAGGCTGATGGAGATGGGGCTCACGGCGAATATCAATCAAATGATCAACCTGGATGCCGCCTCGCTGATTGCTGAAGGATTTGGGATCAAGATTGAAGTCGTCATGGATAAGACGGAAGATGAACTGATGGAATCAGGGGATGGTCAGCGGGAAAACCTGCAGCCCCGTCCACCGGTCGTTACCATTATGGGCCATGTTGACCATGGGAAAACGTCCTTGCTTGACGCCATCCGGGAAACGAAGGTGATCGACACGGAAGCCGGCGGGATTACCCAGCATATCGGCGCCTATCTCGTGAATGTGGGCGATAAAAGAATTTGTTTCCTCGATACTCCGGGACACGAAGCGTTTACGGCGATGAGAGCACGTGGGGCGAAAGTCACGGACCTTGTAGTTCTGGTGGTGGCGGCAGATGACGGCGTTATGCCTCAAACGATCGAGGCGATCAACCATGCCAAAGCGGCAGGGGTCCCAATTATCGTGGCCATCAATAAAATTGACAAGCCTGAAGCAAACCCCGACAGAATTAAACAAAGCCTGACGGAATATGAATTAATCCCCGAAGCCTGGGGAGGGCAGACCATATTCGTGGAGGTCTCCGCCAAGAAAAAAACCGGTTTAGATACCCTGCTTGAAATGATCCTCCTCCAGGCTGAAGTCCTTGAATTGAAGGCCGATCCCGATAAGCTTGGAAAAGGAAGGATTATTGAGGCCAAGCTCGACAAGGGGAGAGGCCCTGTCGCAACCGTTCTAATTTCAGAAGGTAAAATCCAGATCGGCGACTATTTTGTCACCGGCATCTATTCCGGAAAAATCCGGGCGTTAATCAATGACCTGGGCCAGAGTGTTAAGGAATCGGGTCCTTCCTGTCCAGTGGAGGTCATCGGCCTCGACGGGGTTCCGCTTGCCGGAGATTCGTTTGTCATCGTCAAAGAAGAAAAAGTCGCCAGGGATATCGCTTCTTCCAGAGCTCTTAAACAGCGGGTCATTGAAATGTCGAAGTCAAAAAAAGTAACGCTCGACGATCTCTTTGCCCAGATTAAAGAGGGCGACGTCAAAGAACTCATGCTGGTCATCAAGGGAGATGTCCAAGGCTCGGTAGAGGCCTTAAGGGAATCACTGCATAAACTTTCCACGCCGGCGGTCAAAGTGGTGGTCATTCATAGCGGGGTCGGGGGGATTACCGAAAGCGATGTCCTGCTCGCTTCTGCCAGTAACGCCATCATTATCGGTTTTAACGTGACGGCTGAAAATAAAGGGAATCAGCTCGCCGAACGGGAAAAAGTGGATATTCGTTTTTATAATATTATTTATAACGCCGTTGCCGATGTGAAGGCAGCCATGGAAGGCCTGCTCGAGCCGACGCTGAAGGAAAAGGCGATGGGAAAAGCGGAGGTTAGACAGACCTTCTCCCATCCGAAAATCGGAGTCATTGGCGGGTGTTATGTGATCGAGGGGGTGATCGGCCGTACCGCCGCCGGCGTCCGTTTAATTCGGGACAACGTGGTGATCTACGAAGGAAAACTCGGTTCATTAAGAAGGTTTAAAGATGATGTCAAAGAAGTTCAGACGGGATATGAATGCGGCATCGGAATCGAAAACTATAACGATCTCAAGGTTGGCGATATTATCGAAGCCTATCTCATAGAAAAAATCGCCGGCAAACTGGCCTGATTTCTCAGATGATCATCGGAATATTAAGCCTCAGGATCCATATTCCCGGAAGCCTTTCTTTGAAAGATAAAAGACAGGTGATCAAAAGTATCATGGAAAGGACCCGGAACAGGTTTAATGTCGCGGTCGCCGAGATCGACGATCAGGATTTATGGCAAAAGGCCGTGATCGGGGTGGTCTGCATCGCGAATGAAAAGAAATTTATCAACCAGATGCTGGATAAAGTTTTAAACTTTGTCAGAAGTTTTCCTGCAATTCATTTGATTGATTTTCAGATAGAAATTTTGTGATCGATTCTGGTAGTTTTATGTCCATGGATAAGGGGGAGCCTTACAAAAGAGCCGGACGGGTCGGGGATCAGGTGAAGGCGGAAATCGCCGAGATCATTTCAAAAAAAATCAGCGATCCCAGAGTTGCCTCCGTCACGGTGACCGCCGTTATCCTAACGGATGATTTAAAATATGCGAAAGTCTATATTTCTCCCTGGTTGGCGGAATCCTCCGAGGCGACTTTAAAAGGATTGACTCACGCCGCAGGGTTTATCCGGAGGGAACTTGGAAAGCGGTTAAAAATCCGTTATCTTCCTGAGTTGGAGTTTAAGCTGGAATCCGACTCTCCGTACCAGATACTTGATCTGTTAGAACAGATTAAAACTAAGAACAGGGAATCATCAATCGATGAGCATGATGAATAAAACGATCCAGGCGATTCAAAAAAATCAGACGTTTATGGTGACCACCCATTGCAACCCCGAAGGGGACGCTCTCGGTTCTTCGCTGGCGCTGGCGCTATTTTTAAATCAACTGGGTAAAAAAGCGAGAGTTGTGATCAAGGACCCCATTCCTTATTTCCTTGATTTCCTGCCGGAAAAAGGGCTGATTACGCAGGCCGCTGCCATACCCGGCCGTTTTGATGTCATTTGCGTCTGCGATTGCGGCGATATTGAGAGGACCGGGTATTATAAAAATCCCGGACCGGTGGAGAAAATCCATTACCCCGCCGGCGAAGTGATCAATATAGATCATCATGTGACCAATACGAACTTCGGAACGATTAACTGGATCGAAGGTGAAGCGAGTGCAACTGGGGAAATGATTTATGATTTAATTCATGCGATGAAGGGATCGATTACCCCGGCCATTGCTTCCGCAATCTATACCACCATTATCACCGAAACCGGTTCGTTCCATTATTCGAATACGACTCCAAAAATGTTTAAAATTGCCGCCGAATGCGCGGAAACCGGGATTGACATCAATGGGATCGCCCGGGGGATCTACGAATCGAGCTCCGAAGGCCGTTTGGCCCTTCTGGGAATGGTTTTAAACACACTCGAAGTAAGTCATAGCGGGAGGATCGCCCATATTTCGGTTACCGGGGAGATGTTTAAAAAAACGGGGACTTCAGCGGAAGATACTGAAAATTTTGTCAGTTATCCCCGGTCGATTAAAGGAGTCGAGGCCGCGATTCTCTTCCGTGAGAACAGCCCGACGGAATATAAAATCAGCCTCAGGTCTCAGACCGCCATGGATGTATCTGAAGTGGCGCATTCATTCGGAGGGGGAGGCCACCGGAAAGCGGCAGGGTGTACGGTCCAGGGAGCGCTGACAGATGTTAAAAAGAAGGTGATTCAGGCGCTTGAAAAGAAGTTCCACAACGCTTAATGGCGGTCTTGACTTACGAATACAACGGGGTCTTAAATATCGATAAACCAGCCGGTTGGACATCCCATGATGTGGTTGCATGGGTCCGGGCGACCCTTAAGATTAAAAAAATCGGCCATGCGGGGACTCTTGATCCTGATGCCACAGGAGTGTTGGTGGTCTGTATCGGAAAAGCCACAAAACTGGTTGAATATCTGGTGGGGATCGATAAGGAATATGAAGCGGTGATGAGATTGGGCGAGGCGACCGACACGCAGGATGCTTCCGGAAAGGTTTTGGAGAAAAAAACCTTTGATTCAGTGGGAGAAGAAGCGGTGTTGAACTGTTTTCGAGAGATGACGGGAGAAATCAGCCAGGTCCCCCCTGCTTATTCGGCAATCAAAATCGGCGGAGTCCCTTCCTATAAGCTGGCCAGGAAGGGAAAAGAAGTCAGCATGCCCGGACGGCGGGTGACCGTATACGGGATGACTTATATCAAAAAAGAGGGACCGGATGTTTTTTATAAAGTCCATTGTTCGAAAGGGACCTATGTCAGAACGCTCTGCCATGATATGGGAATCCGCCTTGGAACCGCGGCGCACCTCTCTTCGCTCCGGAGAACCCGTTCGGGGACCTTTGATATTAAAGACTCGGTCACGCTGGAAAAATTGTCTGATGATTTCAACGCCGGAAGGATCGAGCAGGACCTTTACGGAATGGAAGAGGCGATGGCCGGGTTCCCGTCGATTGACGTCGATCCGGAGGGTGAAAAAAATGTGGTTCACGGGCGGCCCGTTTATTTAAGCTCAGGCCAGGGAGAGTCTCTCCCTGCCGGAGAGGCTGTCTGCCTGAAAAATAAAAACGGCAGTTTAATCGCCCTGGGAGTTTTTGAAGGGAAAAGTTCAAACAAAATCAAGATAGAAAAGGTTTTGGTCCAATAAGGAACAAGAAAGGAGAACGACAAGTCTCATGTTAGCCAAAGAAGAAAAAAAAGAATTGATTCACCAGTTTGGAGGTCATGATAATGATACGGGGTCTGCGGAGGTGCAGGTCGCTTTATTGAGCAACCGGATCACTTATCTGACGGAGCATTTTAAAATTCACAAAAAGGACCACCACTCCCGCAGGGGGTTGATCCGTCTTGTGAGCCAGAGAAGAAACATGCTCGACTATTTAAAGCGGACAGATTTTGAAGGGTATCAACAGATCATTGCCAAACTAGGCATCCGCAAATAATTTATTAATCCGGTTTTAGAAAACCGGTTTAAATTCTTCACAAAGGAAAGAGTAGACGCATGGTGCATAAAATTGAAATGATGCTGGCCGGGGAAAAATTAACTCTTGAAACCGGACTATGGGCAAGACAGGCTGATGGCGCGGTAAGAATTCAGTACGCGGATACCGTGATGCTGGTAACCGTTGTGGCCGCGAAACAAAGTAAACCCGGGGTCGATTTTCTCCCCCTGACGGTAGATTATCAGGAAAAAGCCTACGCCGCGGGGAAAATACCGGGCGGTTTTTTCAAAAGAGAAGGGAGGCCTTCAGAACGGGAGATTTTAAACAGCCGGTTGATTGACCGTCCCCTCAGGCCGTTGTTTCCCCCTTCTTTTTTCAAGGATGTCAATGTGGTGGCATCGGTCTTATCGGCGGACCAGAGCGGATCGATGGACTTTCTGGGAATCCTTGGCGCTTCAGCCGCGTTATTGATTTCGGACATTCCTTTCCATACGCCCGTCGCAGCGGTCCGGATTGGCCGGATAAACGGAGAGATCGTGATCAACCCCGATACGAAAGAATCGGAGAAAAGCGATCTGAACATGGTGGTCGCCGCGACTGAAGATGCCGTCATGATGGTGGAAGGGGGAGCCCGGGAGCTTTCTGAAGAGATCATTTTAAAGGCGATTGAAGCGGCCCACCGGGAGATCAGAAAAATCCTTGAAGTCCAAAGGGAGTTTCAGGGAAGGGCTGGAAAACAGAAACAGAGCATTGTCTCTGTCGAAATCGACCCTTCGTTAAGAGTGTCGGTAGACCATGCCGTGAGAGCGTTGATCCAGGAAGCCGTTCAGATTAACGAAAAAGGCCTGAGACAGGACACGCTGAACGCTATCCGGAGCAAAGTCCAGGAAGATTTAAAAACAGGGGTAGAAAAAAACCCGGACCGCGAGAGGGATATCAATGTCATTTTTCATGATATAGAAAAAGAGATCGTCAGAAAAGGGATCATTGAAAAAGGGGTCCGTTCCGACGGCAGGGGATCGTCCGATATCCGCCAGATTACGTCAGAAGTCGCGGTCCTTCCCAGAACTCACGGATCGGCCCTTTTTACGCGGGGAGAAACCCAGAGTCTTGCGGTGGTTACCCTAGGGACTTCAGATGACCAGCAGAAAATCGACAGTCTCGAAGGGGTTTTCGAAAAAAGTTTCATGCTTCACTATAATTTTCCCGCTTTCAGCGTGGGAGAGGCCCGTGCTCTGAGAAGTCCGGGGAGAAGGGAAATCGGCCATGGCGCTCTCGCCGAGAGGAGTTTAAGCGCAATCCTCCCCGATAAAACGCGATTTCCCTATACCATACGGATCGTTTCCGATATTCTGGAGTCCAACGGATCTTCTTCAATGGCTACGGTTTGCGGAGGGACGCTGGCGTTGATGGATGCCGGGGTTCCTATTAAAGCCCCTGTGGCCGGAATTGCCATGGGTCTGATAAAAGAGGGGAATAAAACGGTGATCCTCTCCGATATTCTGGGGCAGGAAGACCACCTCGGAGATATGGATTTCAAAGTTGCCGGAACGCGTAACGGGATAACCGCCATCCAGATGGATATTAAAATTGCCGGGATTGACCAGGCGATTATGACCCGGGCGCTCGACCAGGCCCGTATTGGGAGGCTTTTCATTCTCGACAAGATGCTGACCGCGCTTTCGGAGCCCCGCAAGGAATGCTCCATCTATGCGCCCAAGATTCTGCAAATGAAGATTAAGCCCGAAAAGGTCCGCGAAGTCATCGGTCCGGGCGGTAAAGTGATCCGGAGCATCATCGAAAAGACCGGCGTCAAAATTGACATTGAAGATGACGGAACGATTAACATCGCCTCGATCGACGA